>CACGIS010000025.1 GCA_902573175.1 Paracoccaceae bacterium
AATCTGATGTGTTAATTGCTTCGGATGGGCCAAGGGTGGCTGTTGATGTGCCAACAATTTTTCTGGGTTCGAGAGGAGCAATAAATTTTGAGCTTGAAGCTAAATACCGTGAAGGTGCTCACCACTCAGGAAATTGGGGAGGGGTTTTAAGAGACCCTGGGGTTAGGCTGTCACATGCACTGAGTGTTGTTACGGATAAATATGGAAAAATTTTAATTGAGAATTGGAAGCCAACTTCTCTTACAGAAGAAGTGCGTCACAGATTGAAATCATTACCTACCACTATCTCTGAGACTCTAGAAATTGACGAAAATTGGGGAGAGCCTAGTTTGTCTTCAAATGAAAAACTGTTTGGTTGGAACTCTTTTTCAATACTTGCTCTAAAGTCGGGTAATATTGATGTGCCAGTAAATGCAATTCAACCATCAGCAAAAGCACTATGTCAGCTGAGATTTGTTGTTGGAACTGATGCAAATGAAGTGATTTCATATTTAAGAAGTCATCTTGATCACCATGGTTTCAAAGATATAGAAATTATTACGGAAAACGCTATTAATTTTGAAGCCTCACGAACTAATTTGAATAATATCTGGTTAGAAAAAGTTGAGCATATTTTGGAAAAATTTCATGGAGACAAAATTCATGTTATCCCTAACTTAGCGGGTTCCCTTCCTAATAATTGCTTCACTGATATTTTGGGCATTCCAACGATTTGGATACCGCATTCATACAATGAGTGCTCTCAGCATGCTCCAAACGAACATGTGCCAATTAAATTACTTAAGAATTCTCTTTTATTAATGACGGATTTATACTGGAATTTGGGAAAAGATGTCTAAAAAATAAGCATTATCTATAATTTAGGACTTTTAATTCACGTGGAATATTTGACAGTATCTCTGGTCCGTTATCCCCTAGTATAACAATCTCCTCTAACCTAACGCCAAATTTGTCTGGCATATAAATTCCTGGCTCAATAGAGAAAACCATTCCTGGCTCTAAAATAGTTTCCGAAGTAGATGTTATAAAAGGTGGCTCATGAATTTCACTGCCTAGCCCATGGCCAGTTCTATGAACAAAATATTTCCCAAAACCTGCTTTTTCAATAACTTCTCGAGCTGCTTTATCTATATTTTTGGCAATTTCACCAGGCATGGCTGCTGCCAAAGCTGCACAAACTGCATCCTCAACAATTTGATGAACCAAAGCATATTCTTTAGGCGGAGATCCGATGCTGGACATTCGTGTTATATCCGATGCATAGCCGTCAAATTTTCCACCTATATCTATTACGATTACATCGCCCTCCTTTAATTCTCTCGATCCCGTTTGATGGTGGGGGAAGGCACTGTTTGAACCTGACCCGACGATAGAAAACTGAGGCAATGCTCCTTGATCAGAAAAACTATTTTGTATGACTGAGGCTATATTTTCTTCTGTTATTCCAGGTTTTATTATATCCCAGGCTTTTTGCATTGCCAGATCGGCTTGATGCGCATTTACCCGCAAAATCTTTTGCTCAGCAGCATCTTTTTGCATTCTTAACGCGCCAATAGTTGATGCCGTAAATAATCTATTGGAATTTAATAGTTTGTCTTGAACGAGAGCTGCATGATCTGCACGCATAGTATCATCAATAACTAAGGTTCTATAAGAGAAACCTTTAAGATCATTAAGTATTTCATCAATGGCTTTTAAAGGGCCAGATGCATCTGACCAATTATAAAATTCAACGTTAGTATGCTGTCTCGCACTTTCGGCCTCAAGTTCTGGCATTAAAAATGCTGAACCGGAAATTGTTAAAAAAAATAAAAGTGGACGTTCATCAGCATGAGGATTTACTTCAAGAAGCCAATTCAGATTTGCGCCTGGTGACAAAACGATTAAATCGACATTTTGTTCCTTCATTTTAACGCGTAATTTATCTATTTTGTCCATCTTAACCTTCTATATCAAAATATTTCAAAGAATTAGATGTAAGCTCCTCGTTTTATTAATGATCACACAGAACAGTATCTTTCTGTTTAATTCAATAAAAATTTGGATGCTATCATCTTATGTTTATTGCTTCTGGTGAGAAGTTTGTTTTTTAACAGAGAATGAGGGAACCATATATGGAACTTTGGACTGGTAGTCTGTAAATTTTTTACCAAACCTTTTTTCAAACCTCTTTTCTTTAAATTTTGGAGCGATAATACAGTAAGCTGTGAAAACTACCGCAATTAATAATTGATCAACAGTCCAATTTGGAGTTGTCCAAGTAGTGAGGGCAAAAGACGCATAAATAGGTTGTCTTATGAACTTAAATAAACCAAGTGTTGGCAAGTCTGGGAACTTAGGGGTTTTATTTTGCGCAAGTGACATCCAGCCAAGTGCACCAGACTGGAGCTCTGCGCCAGCATCAATGCTGGCCCAAATTAGTAGTAACCAAGAGCAACTGTAAAGTGTGCTCATCACAAAATAGGGTATTCCTGAGGCTTCCCAAATTATAATTTGTGTTGGTGTCCAAAAAAAGAATAACAAAAATAATTGCAAAGAGGCGAGGAGCGCAAATATTGTTGGAGCCAATGTTCTTGAATAATTTTTTGGTGAAAAATACAGTAAATATTTTTTTCCTATAGTTGATAGTAAAAAAGAGTGAGCCAAGGGAAACTGAAGTAACAAAAGTAAATTTACAAAATACGAATATGGATTGGGTATTTTCCCAAATGATTGAGACATTCCAAAAAACATAGATACCAGCATGGTAATTACCGAGACTGTGAAAATTATGTGGCACACAAAACCATAAAGCACGGCAATCATCCACCGCTTTGAAAATTTAAACGATAAAAGAGTGTTATAAGCTAAAACCACTAATTCAGCCAATGGGTCGATAATAGATCTTCTCATGAACTAGATCTAGACTTCGATGTCTATATGTAATTGAGGCAGTAGGTCGCATTTAGCAAAACGAAAAATTAAAAAAAAACAGCATAATGATTTTATTGGTTTTCAGTTTTGATTTCCAAATATAGAGCACTATCTAAAGATAAATAAGAAACGGTATATTAATGAGGCATAAAATTTTGGCAGACAGATATCTTCCGATTGTAATGCAGCTTTGTTACTTTTTGGGCCACAAAAATGAGTCTGAGGCCAAAAATTTTGGAATAAGCAAGGACTGGCTTCATTTTGATAGAAAAAGTTTAAAAACTACAAGAAATGGTGAGGAATTGGCGATGTCGCTTCTTAATCAAAACGGTACAAGGTCCTCGTATAATTCATTTTAGTTATGATTGACAGGATCAACGCGTGACCAAAAATTGGAGGTTTATGGTGTCTGAGGAAAAAGAACCAGTAGTGGATTGGTACCGCATTATCACAGTTATGGAGAAAACTCTCCTGGTAGTAATTGCATTTCTAACCACCTACGCTGTTGTTGTTGAAATATTTGTTGTAGTATCTGAGCGAGCAGTAAAGCTGACTGATTTGTTACTTCTGTTTATTTATGCGGAAGTATTGGGCATGGTTGCAGCATTTTATAAATTTAGAAAAATTCCGATTACAGTTCCAATTTTCATAGCAATTACCGCGCTTTGTCGTTTAATTATACTCCAGGGCAAAGGTATTAACACCGTTGATTTGCTGTATGAAAGTGGTGCCATTCTTTTGCTTGCACTTGCTGCCCTAGCTATCAGATGGAACTTGGTTAATCTGATAAGGCCAAAGGACACTAAAGAGTAGAATTTTTAACGGTTTTAGTACAATCTCAGATATAAGTTTTATATGAGAGGTTGTTACATGGATAAACTTTCAGGTGGATGCCTTTGTGGGAATATTCGTTATAAGATTTTGAAAGAGCCACTTTTGGCATATACTTGTAATTGTCGCTTTTGTCAGAAAGATACTGGAACCGCTTATCGATCCGCGCTTGCTATACTTAATGAGAATGTAGAGCTCTCCGGTAAGGCGTTTAGAGTTTACACTTATAAAAGTCTCAAACATGGCAGAGAGTTATATAAGAATTTTTGTCCTGATTGTGGAACAACTATTTCGCTCAAAACTGAAAGATTTCCTGAACGACAAGTGATAATGATTGGGACGCTAGATGATCCTTCTCAAATCGCTTTAAATACGCATATGTTTGTAGAAGAAGCCTTTGATTGGGTTGAGTTTCCAAAAGAGCATATTGCTTACGCAAGACACAGAATTAACGACGATGGGACGCCGGCAGCTCCAATTAATCAATAAAGATCAATTTTGATTTTTTATAAGATTGTTTATTGGTCTGCTGAAAAGAAAACGATTATATGTATTGATCGGCAAGTTATTGAAGATCTTGATGAGCAAGAAGGTAAGAGCAAATACAAAAAGACCTCTTATTACAAGAATAGTGAATAACGAAGGTCCTATTAGTAATAATATTGTTGTATCCTCAATGAGTGAGTGAAACAAATTTATAAAAATAAGTGCGCCAACCGCTGAACGGGGCGCTACTAATCCTTGCTTTACGTCTTTTATCATTAATCCTCCGCCGAAACCGAGGCCTAAAGTCAATCCAACAACAACAATTGTGGATGCACTCTTTCCTATATTTAGTACTTTTAAAAAAGGACTTAGACAAATTCGGATTATTTTTTCAATTCCGATTAGACGTAGAATTTCTAAAAAAGTTATTAAAATAACAATTACAATTTGAATAAATATCAAACCCTTAATCTGATCGGCAATCCACTGTTGAAGGGTCGGTGCCAAGGACATTTCTGGTAAATTAAGAACTGCGATTTGATCCAAAAGTTCAAAAGTTGAGAAAACAGAATTTAATAATGTGCAAAATAAAATACCTGACAAAATTCTTATAATAATTGTAGCTCCAGCTGATAGACCAGCTTGGCGTGAAATGGCGGCCTCAATAATGACTGAATGTGTAAACAGAATAAAAGATGCCAAAATTGTTGTTTGTGCCACTGTTAAATTTTCAATTCCTGGAGTTGAGGCAAGTACTATTATTCCTGCATAAGGGTTGGTTAACATCGTAGTTGTAATAGCGAGAGCCATTTCTGCTGGTAGACCCATCATCGTCATTATTGGAGCGAAAAGATTGGTTAGCACTGCTACTAAACCATAAATTTCTGCAATCTTAACCAAGAGCAGAGTAGGGATCATTATTTTGAACAACTCAAAAGAAACAACAAATATATCATTTGCTACTTTCTTAAAAAATTGCACCACGATAAACCTACCTCTTTAAAAAAATGTCTTTATATATTTTAAATTTTTTAAACAACCGATTATTACTAGTTAGCTTGATTTTATGAAAAAAATTAAAAAGCTCTTCTTTTAATATCTTTGTAGTAAAAATTTTTAGGCACTTGACTAAATTACAGATAACTTCATTGTGTTACGTAGGGGAACTTTGGTGGACTGCTTAAGTCTTTTTGGAAGAGAAATTCCAAAAAGATTAATGTTTTGCATGAAAAGTGTTTAAATTTATTTATTTCATTATCCCCAAAATAATCAATGGGATCAAGTAATTGGTCTTAAAATAAGCTGCATAAAAGCAGTGTAAATGGGAGAAGCTAAATGTCTAATGTGACAATGACCGTTAACGGGAAAACGGTTTCTGGATCCGTTGAAGGTCGGACCTTACTTGTAGAATTTATTCGGAACGATTTACATCTGACTGGTACCCATGTTGGATGTGACACCAGTCAATGTGGTGCTTGCGCTATTCACGTCGATGGGAAACTCGTAAAAGCTTGTACAATGTTTGCACTAGAAGCAAATGGAGCTGAGGTATCTACTATTGAGGGTCAAGCTAATGGTGATGGCTCTTTAAACGTAATCCAGCAAGCTTTTAAGGATCATCATGGTTTGCAATGTGGTTTTTGTACCCCTGGAATGGTCATGGCTGCTTCTGCTTTACTAAAAACAAACCCCAAACCATCCGAGCTTGAAATAAGAGAGCACTTAGAGGGCAATATTTGTAGGTGCACAGGTTATCACAACATTGTTAAGGCGGTTTTGGCGGCATCTGGTCAGGATGTTTCAAGCATTGCTGCAGAGTAATCCATATTAAGGAGAAAGAAATGCCTAAAGATTCAGGAATAGGAGCCGCAACAAGGCGTCGAGAGGATGCTCGATTTTTACTTGGTAGTGGTCGATATAGTGATGATATTAGTTTGTTGAATCAAACTTATGCAGTATTCGCCCGATCAGAAGTTGCAAATGGAATAATTGAAACAGTTGATACATCGGAGGCTGAAAGAATGCCTGGGGTTGTTACGGTTTTTACAGGTGAAGATTTTGTTGATGTTGGAGGTAATCCAGCTGGGTGGCTTATAAATTCAAGAAATGGAGAACCTATGAAGGAGCCCAAGCGTCCTGTTTTGGCTCATGGTAAAGTAAGGCATGTTGGAGATGCTTATGCTGCCGTTATCGCCGAAACGGAACAACAAGCTCGCGATGCAGCTGAAAAAATAAACGCTGATATTAAGGAATTACCAGCTGTCATTGATATGGCATCTGCACTGTCTGGTAGTAACTTTGTTCATGATGAAATCGGTACAAACCAATGTTATGATTGGGGTTGGATCGAAGATAATAGAGAAGCTACTGATAATGCGATAAAAAATGCTCATCACGTAACTACTCTCGAATTGGTAAATAACCGTTTGGTGCCAAATGCAATGGAGCCGAGATGCTCTATAGCTGATTATAATTCTGCCAATGATGATTACACTCTTTACACAACTTCTCAGAACCCACATTTAACGCGCCTTTTAATTTCTGCATTTGTGTTGGGTATTCCTGAAAATAAGTTAACGGTCGTATCTCCAGATGTTGGTGGTGGATTCGGGTCAAAAATCTATCATTATGGTGAGGAGGCTCTAGTTTTGGCAGCTGCCAAACGCATCAAACGCCCTGTGAGATGGACAGCAACCCGGTCTGAATCATTTATGACTGATGCACATGGTAGAGACCATGTCACTAAGATTGAGTTGGCTTTAGATAAAGATAATAATTTTCTTGCGTTTCGTACAGAAACAATGGCTAACGTGGGCGCCTATTTATCAAACTTTTCAACCGTTACACCCACGATTTTACATGGAACTTTAATGGCTGGTAACTACGCCGTTCCTAATGTCTACGTAAATGTAAAAACTGTTTTCACAAATACAGCACCAGTGGATGCATATAGAGGTGCTGGACGCCCGGAAGCGACTTACTCTTTAGAGCGAGTAATTGATAAGGCTGCTACGGAGCTTGGTTTAAATCCAACAAACTTAAGGCGTCAGAACTTTATAAAATCGGATCAATTTCCCTACGTTACTGCTGCAGGTTTAAACTATGACGTGGGTGATTATGACGCTGTAATGGATAGGCTTGAACATCACGCAGATTTAAAAGGATTCGCTAAAAGAAGAAAGAAAAGTGAAGCCAAAGGAAAACTAAGAGGTCTTGGCATTAATAGTTATATTGAGGCTTGTGGAATTGCACCGTCAAATTTAATTGGAACACTGGGTGCTAGAGTCGGTTTATACGACGCTGCAACCGTCAGAGTGAATGCGACAGGAAATATTTCTGTGATGGTTGGCGCTCATAGTCATGGGCAAGGTCATGAAACAGCTTTTCCACAAATTGTAGCAGATTTACTGGGTGTAGATCCAAATAATGTTGAAATCGTCCATGGAGACACTTCAAAAATTCCGTTCGGAATGGGTACTTATGGATCTCGTTCTCTAGCAGTTTGCGGTTCCGCTATTGTACGGGGTGTCGAAAAAATTATCTCTAAAGGGAAGAAAATAGCAGCTCATATGATGGAAACAACGGATGATAAAGTAGACTTTGATGAAGGTGTTTTTTCTGTAAGAGGAACTAATAAAACAGTTTCTTTTGGTGATGTAGCTCTGAAAGCTTACATTCCTCATGATTTTCCGATTGAAGATATAGAGCCTGGACTTGAAGAAACAGCTTTTTATGACCCACAAAACTTCACTTATCCAGCTGGAGCCTATGCGTGTGAGGTGGAAGTGGATCCAGATACCGGTCAAGTAACAATAGAAAGCTTTACTGCCGCCGATGATTTTGGGAACATTATCAACCCAATGATCGTCGAAGGGCAAGTTCATGGAGGATTAGCTCAAGGTATCGGGCAAGCACTTCTAGAGGGTTGCGTATATGACGGAGACGGTCAATTAATTAGTGCTTCCTACATGGACTACACAATGCCAAGGGCAGCAGACTTGCCCTCTTTCATCGTTGATCACACTGTTAGAACACCGAGCACTGATAATCCATTAGGTGTGAAAGGGTGTGGAGAGGCAGGAGCAATTGGCTCACCTCCCACAGTAGTTAATGCCGTGGTTGATGCCCTGAGATCAGCTGACCATGATGTAACACATATTGATATGCCACTCACTCCTGAGAGAGTTTGGGCTGCAATGAACAACTAATCGGAGACAAAAGACATGTATAACTTCGAATTTAAACAACCAAAAACAATATCTGATGCAGTAAATGCTCTTGAATCAGATGATGCGCAGGCTCTTGGAGGCGGTCAAACTTTAATACCAACCATGAAGCAGCGTCTCGCTAGCCCGTCAACTCTTGTTAGCCTTACGGCGATATCTGAAATGAAAGGCATTTGTAAAAACGACGATGGTAGTATCTCCATTGGTGGAGGAACGACACACGCGGATGTTGCATGCCATTCTGATATATTTTTCGGTCTAAAAACCCTTGCAGAGAATATTGGTGACGCAGCAGTAAGAAATAGAGGTACGATTGGAGGATCTTTGGCTAACAATGATCCAGCGGCTTGCTATCCTGCAGCGGCACTGAGTGTTGGTGCTACTATTGTGACTAATAGTAGAGAAATTTCTGCAGATGATTTTTTTCAAGGAATGTTTGATACCGCGTTAGAAGAAGGTGAAATTATTGTCTCCGTGAAATTTCCGGTTCCTTCTTCTTCTTCATACCAGAAATTCGTTCAACCGGCATCGAGGTTTGCCATGGTTGGGGTTTTTCTTTCAAATTTTGGGAATGAAACTAGAGTTGCTGTTACCGGTGCATCGGAGGGTGGCGTATTTCGATGGTGTGAGGCCGAAGCCGCGCTCAACGAAGACTTCTCTGATGGCTCTATTAAAGATTTATCAATAGATCATAAAGATATGATAAACGATATCCACGCCTCTAAAGAATACAGAGCCCATCTTGTAAAAGTTATGACAAAGCGAGCGGTCGCCAACGCATCTTAAAAAAAATAAATTAACTTTCGAAGCCCCAGAATTGGGGCTTTTTTTATTTCTCTAAAAGATTACAAGTCCTAAATTGATTCAGGCTTTTATCTATTGGAGTGGTTTATGGAAAACTCTTTTGCTAATTATCCCAGTTTGCAAGGCAAAAATATTCTTATTACTGGTGGTGCATCTGGTATTGGGAAAGAGCTTGTAAAAGGGTTTGCTGAGCAGGGTGCTAATGTTGCATTTTTAGATTTGAATGATGAGGCTGGAGAGCGGCTTTCCCTTGATATTGGAGAAAATGTTTTTTTTCAAAAATGTGATTTGAAAGAGGTTGGTAATTTAAAATCGTCAATTGAAAAGCTCAGAGCTAAAATCGGGTTATTTGATGTATTGGTCAATAATGCCGCCCATGATGATCGACATAATTGGCAAGATGTAACAGAAGCCTATTGGGATGAGCGTTTTGCTACTAACTTGAGACATCAATTTTTTACTATCCAATCTGTGGCTAAAGATATGATCCAAAAGGGCGGAGGGTCTATTGTAAATATTGGTTCTAACTCATGGATGGAGGCAGTCGGAAACTTTCCTGCATATGCGACTGCAAAATCTGCTGTCCATGGATTATCCAGAACATTAGCAAGGGATTTGGGAAAGCATAGAATTAGGGTAAATACAGTCGTGCCCGGATGGATTATGACAGATCGACAAAAAGAACTATGGGTGACGCCAGAGGGTCTAGAAAATCAATATAAAAGACAATGCTTACCTGATTTAATCGAACCTGTTTATGTTGCTCGTATGGTCCTTTTTTTAGCATCTGATGATGGAGCGATGTGTACAGCTAATAATTATATGGTTGAAGCTGGATCTATATAGTGCTTTTGGGTTCTCTAAATTATACATAATGGCGTGATTTTTGGTTGCTTTATTAAATATTTTTGAAATTGTTGCTCCTGTCTTTATCTTGGCCGCTGTGGGTTATTGCTGGGTAAAGTTTGGTTTTGAGTATCGGGTTGAGTTCGTGACGCAATTTGCTATGGCTATAGCCCTGCCATGTTTGGTTTTTACAGCTCTTATGAAGACCGAATTTCAACCTTATTATTTTGGAAACCTTCTAATGGCAGCAATTACGGGTTATTTCTCGTTAGCTATATTAGCATATGTTCTTGTTAAGATTTTTAATCTTGGGCAAAGAACATATCTTATGCCTTTAATTTCTGGAAATACAGGAAACTTAGGTTTACCGCTTTGTCTTTTTGCTTTTGGAGATGCAGGCTTTGGCTATGCAATAATTGTATTCTCGGTAACAAGTATCGTTGCGTTTACAATTGGCGTTTGGGTTGTCGCTGGTGGTGGGTCACTTAAACAGTTACTCAAAGAGCCACTTGTGGGCAGTACAGTTTCTGGTCTCATATTTATGTGGCAGGGGTGGGAAACACCAAGTTTTTTGACTAGCTCCTTAGAATTGATAGGGCAAATGGCTATCCCAATGATGTTAATAACGTTGGGCGTGGCTGTTGCCAGATTGCAAATAACTGATATTAAAAAATCATTTTTGATTAGTGTTTGTAAGATTCTGTTCGGGATAACTGCGGCTTTACTAGTGAGTTTTATGTTTGATCTACCAAAAGTGGCAATTTCTGTTCTTATATTGCAGTTTTCAATGCCTATAGCTGTGACGTCTTATCTTTTAGCGGAAAAGTATGGAGCCGACTCAAACGCAGTTGCAGGCTTAGTCGTTGTTTCTACATTTATTACTGTTGCTATTTCTCCAATTTTAATCGCTTTTCTCATTACCTAGTCTATCCAACAAACAAATTTGGAAGTTTTTTGAGGTGATATTATTTCGGATTTCTTAACACTTTTTATTTTTGTGTTTGTTGGCTTGTTCACCCCGGGTCCAAACATAATTCTATTGACTATTTCAGGCGTGAAATTTGGAGTTAAAGATACATATCCCCATCTATTCGGTGTGGTGATTGGTACTGGATTTTTAGCTGCACT
Source organism: Paracoccaceae bacterium (assembly GCA_902573175.1). Classification (GTDB taxonomy): domain Bacteria; phylum Pseudomonadota; class Alphaproteobacteria; order Rhodobacterales; family Rhodobacteraceae; genus Salinivivens. Next base: position 11,235 of record CACGIS010000025.1, read on the forward strand.
TACATCGCTAGGAGTAAATAGCATTATCCTGAAGGCACCAATATTAGAACCTATACTTAAAGTAATTTCTATTAGTTGGATTATGTATCTGGCTCTGCAGTTAGTAATTAAAGATTATATTGAAAATGGAGAGAGTAAATCTAGGCCATTTAAATTTTCTGAAGCAGTTTTGTTTCAGTTAATCAATCCTAAACTTTGGGCTCTTACGCTGTCGGCATCAGCAGGATTTAGTTTAGATAGTTCAATTTTCTTAAAGATGTTATTTTATTTCATTTTATTTGCTGCAGTTAATTTTATGGTTTGCGCTTTTTGGCTTGTATTTGGAAGCTACGTTTCCAAATACTTAAAAAAGAAAATAATCTGGCGTTGTTTTATGTATCTAATGGCTATATTTTTAATGTTCAGCGGTTATTTGATTTTGATACAATAACGAGACAAACTGACAGTACTTAGAACAAATGGATCAGAAAAATGGAAAAAATTGCACTAGTTAGTGGTGGTGCTAGAGGGATTGGGCGCGCTGCAGCTGAAATCTTCGTTGAGAAGGGTTTTAAGGTCATTATTCTTGACCGGGACGGAGAAGAACTTAACAAGACTTGCAAGCAAATTGTTGGTGCTGTGCCTTTCAATTATGATGTCTCTGATGAAAATTCAATGAAAGAGATTAGTTCTAGGGTCGATAGTGAATTTGGAAGATTAGATTGCCTAATAAATAACGCAGGGATAGCAGACTTTGGACCCATCGAGGAGTGTGATAGCAAAAAATGGCGCACTGTCATGGAAACGAATTTAGACGGAGTTTTCTACTTATCACAATCGCTAATTCCTCAGTTAAAAAAGACCAAAGGAAGTATAGTTAATATAGCATCTATTTCTGGCTTGCGTGGATCCACCCTTCGAGTTGCTTATGGAACCTCCAAAGCTGCAGTTATACAACTAACTAAGCAACAGGCTTGCGAATTGGGAGAGTACGGAATTCGAGTGAATACCGTTGCCCCTGGGCCAGTAAAAACAAGGTTATCCATAGCGGTGCATTCACCCCAAATCATAAAAGCTTATCATGATGCCATTCCTTTAAATAGATATGGTTCCGAACGGGAAATTGGGGAAGTTATTTTTTTTCTTTCTTCACCTAAAGCGTCATTTGTGACGGGTCAAACTGTTGCTGTGGATGGTGGATTTGAGGCAACAGGTGTTGGTTTACCAGCGTTACGAGAATGAAAGTTGAAAGACTAATAAAATTTTAAGGTTAGATAATGGATATCACTAGTGAACATATGAAAAACTTCTCAACAAATGGAGCTGTTTTATTAAAAGGTGCTTTTAGCGAATTCGTTGAGGACGCCCAGAATGCTATTGAAGAAAATATTGAAAATCCCAGTTGGAGAGAAAGAACATATAAGCCGGATGACGGCGGTCAGGCTTTTTTTCAAGATTATGTCGTCTGGAACAAATTTGATGGCTATCGAAATTTGGTAAAAAATTCAGAAATGGCGTCGATCGCTGCAAAGCTTATGAATTCTAATACGGCACGCATTTTTCATGATCATATACTTGTGAAAGAGCCTGGGAATTCGGTCGTTACTCCCTGGCATCAAGATCAGCCTTACTACTTATGTGAAGGGGAGCAGACTGTAAGTTTTTGGGTGCCGCTAGATTATATTCCACGAGAAAGAACAATTGAATATATTGCAGGTTCTCACGCGTGGGGTAAAAATTTCAAACCTCAAAGGTTTGACGGAACTGATTTATTTCAGGGTGATAAAAGTGAAGCTGTCCCTGATGTGGCGAACATGCGTGATCAATTTGATATTATCGGTTGGGAAATGTATCCAGGAGATGCAGTAGCTTTTCACTTTAGAACCCTCCATGGCGCTCCTGCAAATACGTCTAAAATCCGACGGCGAGTGATTTCTATAAGGTGGGTCGGTGACGACGCAAGATATGCAAAACGTTCGGGGCCGACTTCACCGGCTTTTCCGGATCTCACGTACAAAAATGGTGATCCTTTTGACGGGGATGAATTTCCTATTTTGTTTCCAAAAACTGAAGAAACTTAAAATTTAATTTAACTAGAAATCTACGATAGGAAACCCTTGTTTCTTCCATCCTACAATGCCATCGCTTAAGTGGCTGACATTTGTTTGTCCGACTTGGTCAATAAGAGCTTTTCCTAAGATTCCCGTTCTATTACCAGTTCTGCAGTAGAGCAAAATTGGCACGTCGACGTCGTCGATCAGGTCAAAGAACTTCTTTGGAAAATCTGGATGAATTTTGCCATTTTTCGTGAACGCTGTAATCGTTTGGCTCCCCTTTATAATTCCGGTTTCCTTCCACTCTTCCTCTCTTCTGATATCTATTACGACCCCACCGCTTTGTTGCGCTTCAATAAATTCCTGAGGAGACAATTCACCAAGAGTTATTGGCATTGTGACTTCTAGTAATTCGACATCAAAAATCAGAGTAGCATTCGGAGGTATAGTCGCGCCAGCGCCACGTATTCCATAACCTAGGTGAGGAGGGATGACCAAGTTCCTTTTTTCTCCAATTGTCATTCCTTCGACACCAAGATCCCACCCTTTTATTACTTGTCCAGCTCCCAGAGTGAAGGTAAATGGCTGCCCGCGAGGTATGGAACTGTCGAATACAGTTCCATCTTCCAGTTTTCCGGTGTAATGAACCGAAACTGACATTCCAATTTCTGCACGGTCACCTGATCCCTCTTTATTAATAGTGATTTTCAGCTCGTTTTCAGAAGAAATAGCTAAATTGCCAGTGAATAAAGCCATAATAGCTAGAAAAATAAAAATAGAGGGTTTTTTCAACATCGACAAATTCCTTAAAAACATATTGGGGATCTAAATTTTAGATTCTTTTTTTCAATATTCAGGTCTGAAATTATTTGAAATTTGCATAGATTAATACTCGATATTCTTGAAAAAGTTTTTTTCAAGGACATTGCCCAAATTTTACAATCCATAAAGCTGATAGTTTCTAAAGTCTCCTTGTAGACTTTAAGAGCGGGCGGTAACCCTTTAAAATAAATAGTTAAATAGTGAAAAATATATTTTTAAGTTCTGCTAATATTTATTTTGTTGAAATTCTATATCTAGTGAGTGTTGTATAAAAAGCACAATTTACGGTAGTTTTATACTACAAATTGTTGCTTTTTCATTGACTAAGCGGATTTTTGCCGACTATGGTTCGGCAATGATCCGCGTTGCGGGTCATTCAACATACAGGAGAAAAAATAATGTTGGATAATGCAAAAAAAGCAATTGCAAACTTAACCGAAATTGGTGTCGCATTGCTAGCTTTAGCAATTGTAGCGTCATTACTTGTTGGTGCTTCAAACATGGCCTTCTTTGGTGGCGTAGTGGGAAATATCACTTCGTTAGTCAGCCAGTTGGGTAATGCAGGTCTTGCAGGCTTGATTTCCCTTGGTGTGGTCCTTTGGCTATTCCAGCGCTAATCGAGCTATAAGATAATTCTCTCAGCAGTGGGGCAGTGTTGTGAATGACTTTGATAATTTTACAAAAAAGGCAAAACTCGTCTTATTTAGGATTGTTGAGGTTCTTGCGCTTACAGTTGCAATTTTATTGCTATTGTACCTTTTGCTGGGAGAAGCCTCAGGCAACTATATAACAAGCGTTGCCGTAAACGTTTCTCTTTTCATTTCTGCTGTCACTCCTGAAGCTTTAGCCGCAGTCGCTCTGGGTATAGCATTATATAGTTATTTCCATAAAAAATAATTAATTACCGAAACATTGGCGGCCTTGCGTCTACCCATTTGCCTGTTTTTCTTGCAGATTCGGTTGCCGCATAGACAGCTGCCATTGAACGTAATCCATCCGCAGCTGTGGGTAGGTTTGCTCGCACATCTCCATTTATAGTTGCCGCAATATCTACGTAGATATTGGCCACTGCTAGAGGAAATCCTTCTGGATGAGCAATGGCTACTCTAGACAGCCTCGAGGCATCGTCATGTAAATTATTTTCACCTTTTTCAATTATTTCTGTTCGATTTCCAATCTTTGAGTAGAGAAGTTGATTGGGTTGCTCTGAGATCCACTTTAAGCCACCTTTTTCCCCAAAAACTTGAATATCAAATCCGTGCTGCCGGCCAATCGCAACAGATGAAGTCCATAATCTACCCACTATTCCCGACGACATTCGGAAATTCACCATTGCGTCATCTTCCAATTCGCGACCTTGAATTGTTGAGGCAAAATCCGCAGAAACGACTTCAACTTCATCATTTCCAATAAAGCTAGCCATATGTAAGGCGTGAATGCCACAGTCGGCAAATTGACCGGAAACGCCTGCCAATTTGGGGTCATATCGCCATCGAACTCTTGGGTTATCCGCGTCATCTGCATCGCCGTGATGGCCATGACTAAAATTAGCTACAATAAGGCGAATTTTTCCCAATTCACCATTTTGAACCATTGCACGAGCCTGCCTGACCATAGGGTAAGCTGAATAACAATAATTTACCGTACATAGTTTTCCAACTTTATTGGCAATTTTTACAATTTCTTCACCTTCTTCAACTGTCATTGTCATCGGTTTTTCACAAAGGACGTTAAAATCTGCTTCAAGAAAAGCCTTTGTGATTTCAAAATGGGTTGAATTAGGAGTAGCTACCGTAACAAGGTCAATACGATCGTCTCTTTTAGCTTCGCTTGCTAACATTTCATTCCAATCGCCGTAAGCCCGATTTTCCGAAACACCTAATGTTTTGGCATAGCTTCTTCCCACGTCTGGACGGTGATCTAGAGCTGCAGCCGAGAACTCAAAAAGGCCATCAGCCAATGCTCCCAATCTGTGGGCAGGTCCTATTTGACTGCCTTCGCCCCCACCAATCATACCCCATCTAAGCTTTGTCATTTATAAAAACCTTTATGAAAAACCGATTGATTCAAGATATTCTCTATTTATTTTTGCATCAGAAAGGGGGTTAGGATCTAGTAAGGGGTCACAATCTTGCTCTACTGTGCACCAACCTTCAAAACCACTCTCTATTAAGATTTTTCTGACCTTTGGAAAATCAACATCTCCATCCCCTAGATTGCAGAATATTCCCTGACCACAGGCATCATAAAAATCAGTACGACTTTCAATTACATGTTGTTTAATCTCGGGATTTATATCTTTAAAATGGATATATGAAATTCTAGAAATATGTTTTTGCATAAACTTTACTGGATTGAAGCCAGCATAAGAATGATGGCCAGTATCAAAACATATCTTGAGTATATTTTCATCTACTTCAGATAAAAGCCTCTCTAACTCTGGTTCAAAATCCATAAAACCGGCCGCATGAGCATGAATACCGACGGTCAAACCATATTCCTCTGCTCCAATACGGGCCGATGTTTCCAGTCTACTTCGGTAAGATATCCATTCTTCTTTATCCATTTGAACAGCTTCATCTGCTCTACCTGCTGTTGGTGCACGTCTTTCAGAAATTGAATCGATAAGCACGAGGTGTTTAGCTCCGTGAGCTACAAGGGCATTACAGGTTCTATGCGTTCCATCCAGAACATCTTCCCATTGGTTTTCGTCATGATATGCTCTAAAAACAACACCTCCGATTAGCTCAAGGTCAAATTTTTCCAAAGCCTCACCAAGAACTTCCGGATCTTCTGGCATAAATCCAACAGGTCCCAATTCGATACCTGTATAACCAGCACCAGAACATTCCTCTAAAACTTTCTGCCAGGTTGGGTTTCTAGGATCGTGTGGAAACTCTACACCCCAGCTACAAGGTGCATTACCTACTCTAATATTCATTTTTTATTTTCTCCATTAGACAGCATCAACATCAACCCAATTTTTTGATTTAGAAGATTTGTGACAAGCTGCAACCACATTTGAAACTTCTAAGCCATCTTTAAAGCTAGGCCAAATTTCCGAATTAGTTTCTATAGCTGTTAGAAAATCTCTAGCCTCAATTATTATTTGGTCCTGATAACCCGTTCCGTGACCTGGACCTTGACAGAATTGTTCATAGTCTGGGTGTTGAGGTCCAGTTAAAATTTTCTTAAATCCTTGTTTTTCTGGAACATCCTGAGATTTGTACAGCCAGATTGCATTTTGATCTTCTTGATCAAAACGAATTGCTCCCTTTGTTCCATGAATTTCATAAGCATATCCCATTTTTCGACCGGTAGCTACTCTGCTAAAGTACAGGTGTCCCATTGCACCATTTTTAAAAGTACACATTAACTGGGCATGATCATCATTTTCAACTTTCCCTCCAGGTCGAGATGAGTGCACCGTGGCGACATCTGCGCTTAATCTTTTGATAGGTCCCATGATGGCAAGAGCTGCATTGATCATATGAGGCGCTAAATCTCCCATGGTTCCATTCTCAAGACCTTTTGCCCGCCAAGTAGCTGGGCTCTCAGGATTTGCATAAAAATCTTCAGTATGCTCTCCTCTAAACCAAGTAATATCGCCAATTTCACCATCTGCAACGAGTTGACGAACAAATTGGCTGGCGGGTGTTCTAATATAATTGAAGCCAATCATATTTACCGCACCACTTTGCTTTGCAGCGGCTACCATTTTTATTCCGTCTTCTACATTGATCCCCAAAGGTTTTTCGCAAAAAACTGGTTTTCCTAGAGCAAGAGCTTTCATTGCAATTCTTAGATGTGTATTTTGGGGGCTCGCAATGATAATGGCTTCAACTTTTTCATCTGCTACAAGTTGTTCCCAATTATCGGCTGCTCGTCTAAACCCATATGCATCGCGATATTTTTTGGATGTTTTATGGGACGCACCGCAAACCATCTCCAATCGTGGTCTCAAATTCGTATTAAAAACTGCCCCAACCGCTGACATGGCTACAGCATGCGCTTTACCCATATAACCGCCGCCCACGATGCCAATACCGATTTCTCTCATATCTGACTTATCCTTCAGGAAAATTATTGCAACCAAGGCAAAAACTTGTTAGCGCAATCACTAATCACAAGCTGCTTACATGTCCATTCCAAATTTTGAAAAGAGAGCAAAAATGGGGCAAGAAACGATCAAACTTACAACTGCACAAGCACTCGTTAAATGGCTATCAAACCAATTTATAAATATTGACGGAAAAGAATATCACCTATGCGGTGGAGGTTTCGGAATTTTTGGACATGGAAACGTCACCTGTTTAGGTGAAGCTTTGTATTCTGAGCAAGACGTTTTACCACTTTATCGAGGACAAAATGAACAAAGTATGGGTTTTGCTGCTGCAGGATATTCCAAACAATGGCTACGACAACGATTTATGTTTTGTACGGCAAGCGCAGGACCTGGAACTGCAAACTTATTAACGGCTGCTGGTTTAGCTCATGCAAATCGTCTTCCTATTCTGATGCTTTGTGGAGATACTTTCCTAACTAGACTGCCCGATCCTGTTCTACAGCAGATGGAAAATTTTAATGATCCAACCTATGGTGTAAATGACGCGTTCAAACCGGTTTGCCGCTATTGGGATCGAATAACTCATCCAGCACAGGTTATACAGTCTCTCCCAAATGCTATTTCAACAATGTTAGACCCGGCAGACTGCGGTCCTGCCTTTATTGGTTTACCTCAAGACGTTCAAGGTTGGACATATGACTTTCCAATAGTATTCTTTGAAAAGAAAATTCATCATATTCGAAGGCAAAGTCCTGACATTAAAGAAATAAATGATGCAGTAAATTCTCTTAAAGCAGCAAAAAGACCAATGATTATTGCCGGTGGCGGTATTCAGTACTCAAAAGCAACCGAGCAATTAAAAAACTTTGCTGAAAAACATCAAATTCCGGTTGTAGAAACCATAGCAGGGCGTGCAAATTTAACGAATGAACATTCTCTTAACATTGGTCCTATTGGAGTTACAGGATCGGATAGCGCAAATCATATAGCCGAAAATGCTGATGTTATCCTTGCTGTTGGAACACGATTACAGGACTTTACTACTGGATCATGGACAGCTTTTGCGCTCGATGCCAAATTCATCTCTTTGAATGCTGGTAGGCATGATGCCGGAAAGCACATGGCTTTATCTGTGGTGGGAGATGCAAAATTATCACTAGATATTTTATCTGAAAATTTAAACTACGTAGCACCAAAAAAATGGGTTCAGTTAGCGCAGGATGAAAGAATTAAGTGGAATAAATATGTTGCTAAAAATGTTTCAGCTGGAAATCAGCCCAACTCCTATGCCCAAGCTATAGGTGTAGTAAACGAGTATTGTGACAAAAGAGATCGAATTGTTGCCGCTGCGGGAGGTTTACCGGCTGAAGTCAATGCTAATTGGAAGACGTTAGACGTCAGTACAGTCGATGTTGAATTTGGTTTTTCATGCATGGGTTATGAAATCTCTGGGGCTTGGGGGGCAAAAATTGCTCAGGACGAAAGAGAGCCAGATAATGACGTCATTACATTTTGTGGCGACGGTTCATATTTGATGCTTAACTCTGATATTTACTCATCGATTTTGTCAAAAAAGAAAATTATAGCTCTTGTGCTTGATAACGGAGGGTTTGCAGTGATTAACAAGCTGCAAAATAACACAGGTAACGAAAGTTTTAATAATTTAATCAAAGATTGCCCAACTATACCTGAGCCTTTTGGAGTGGACTTTGTTG
>CACGIS010000026.1 GCA_902573175.1 Paracoccaceae bacterium
GCTTGGATTAGACCAAATCTTCATCAATCTGTTTTTGTTATGATGCCCACATTATTATTTATGGTCATTCCATTGGTATTTTTGGTCGCTTCTGGTGAAATAGACCTTTCCTTTGCGTCTACATATGGGCTTTCGGCATATGTTTTTGCACTTCTTGTAACAGCAGGAATTGATCCAGCAATAGCATTTATTGGAGGTATTTGTACCGGTGCACTCGTTGGAGCGTCTGTGGGCGCGCTTATAGTCTTTGGTAAGCTCTCATCTTTGGTCGCGTCATTAGGTGTTTTGTTTCTAATAAGAGGTTTTTTATTTGTTTCAACTAACAGCAGATCTATTACGCTTCTGGAAATTGATACACATTGGATGTATCCAATGCTTGTGGGAAAAATTTATGGTCTCCCAGTTCAGGTTCTTTGGGCTCTGGGTTTTATAATTTTTAGTTATTACCTTTTTAACAGACACGTCTTTGGCATACATGTGCACCATGTGGGAGATAATGAAGTTAGCGCAGCGCAGATGGGTGTGAATGTTAAAGCGGTAAAAATAAAAGCATTTATGTTTGTAGGAATTGGCGCTGCGGTAGCTGGTATGTTTACCACACTTATAACGTACACTTTTTTTCCAACCCAAGGCTTTGGCTATCTTCTGCTCGCATTGGCTGCTGTTTTTATCGGAGGAACTCCTTACTGGGGTGGATTGGGAACAATTGTTGGTGCTGTCTTTGGTGTTGGAGTAATAGCCTATATGGAAATTGGTGTTGTGGCCGTTGGAATGAGCGGAACCTGGCGGCAATTCTTTAATGGTTTGATTATTCTTCTTGCTCTACTAGGGCATAGGTTACATGGAGACAGAGTCCGTTAAAGTGGATAGCTGTTTTCTAAAGTTATTTTAAAAAGTCAAATTTGCCTAGAAGGATAGGTTTCGAAAGTGAAAAAAATAGTATTAATAGGTGCAGGCAGTGCAGTATTTGGGTTGGGAACAATCAATGACATTTTCCAGTCAGAGAGTTTGGTCGGATCAACGATTGTTCTTCACGACATAAATGAAAATTCACTAAAAAAAATAGCTGAAGCTGCAGAAAAATTTCGAGCTGAGCATAATTTGAACTTTGTAATTAAGCCTGTGTCAGATCGACGTGAGGCGTTAAAGGACGCTGATTTTTGTGTAATTTCCATTGAAGTTGGTCATAGATTTGACCTTTGGGATATGGATTGGAAAATACCGCTGCAATTTGGCTTCAAGCAAATCTATGGAGAGAATGGTGGCCCTGGTGGTTTATTTCACTCTCTTCGTATAATTCCGCCCATACTTGCGATTTGTGAGGACATACAAGAAATTTGCCCAGAAGCATTTGTATTCAATTACTCAAATCCTATGCAACGGATCTGTCACTCCGTTACGACCAAGTTTCCTCAACTAAAATTTGTTGGTTTATGTCATGAAATTTACTCCATGGAAGTGCAATTGCCTTTGCTTCTAAACACTGACCGATCAAATATAAATTTTAGAGCAGGAGGGCTTAATCATTTAAGCATACTTGTTGATGCAAATTTCAAGGATACTGGTAAGGATGCATATCCAATAATTCATCAAAAATTTGAAAATTTTTATTCAAAGTATGAAAACATCTATGATAATTATCATCACTCTAAGCCTGGCGGTGAAAGGGGTGTATTTTTCCAGCTTTACCAAAAGTATGGGTTTTTACCGATAACTGTTGATAGTCATTTGGGGGAGTACCTGAGTTGGGGTCATAGTGTTGCAGATCATGATGGAATTAACGAATTTTACACAAATTATAAAAAGAAATGCATGAGTTTTTCAGAAGCGGAAAGTCAGTACTCGAAATTTTTCAATCTAGAAAAGAGATCACACGAAAGAATAATACCGATTTTAGAGGCGGTTTTGGAAGATGAGAATTCTGAAGAAGCGGCCGTCAATATTCCAAACAATGGCTGTATAAATGATTTACCAGAAGATATAGTTGTTGAAGTTCCCGCAAAAGTAAACTCATCAGGAGTTCATGGAATTAGGCTCAATAATTATCCAAGGGCATTTTGCTCTCTTTTAAACAGTCAGGTTGGCTGTATTCGTATGACAACTGAAGCTGTTTTAAATCAGTCAAAAAGCGATGCTTATTTTGCACTACTTGCGGATCCAGTTGTAGACGATGCACGATCAGCTGAGAAGCTACTTGATACTATGATAGAACTTCAGAATGATTATTTGGGATATCTCAATTAGCAATACCGATAGGTTTTATAAATTTGTTGTTCAAATCGCTAATTTTGTAATGGTTTAACTTCTATTTCACCTTCGGCATAAGATTGAATGGCTAATGCGGCTGCGTTTGCTGCCGCGGCCGTTGTGAAATAGGGTATTTTGTCAAATAGGGCTACTGACCTAATATCTCGACTATCTCTGATAGACTGCACGCCTTCGGTAGTATTCATAACCAATGAAATCTCGTTATTTTTCATACGATCTACTATGTTGGGGCGACCTTCGTGAACTTTATTTACTATGTCACAATTTATCCCATCTTTTTGAATAAATTCTGCTGTTCCTCTTGTAGCAACTAAATCAAAACCAATTTCTGTTAGAAGCCTGGCCGTTTCTAAAAGAAGTGGTGTTTTGTCATTATCTTTAATGGAGAAGAAAACTTTTCCAGATGTTGGAAGGTTCATTCCTGCACCAAGCTGAGCTTTTAAAAATGCTCTTGCAAAGTTTCTGTCCCATCCCATAACCTCACCGGTTGAACGCATTTCGGGACCTAATATTGTATCAACTCCGGGAAATCGTGCAAACGGCATTACGGCTTCTTTGACACTAAACCAGGGCATATTGGGGTCGGCTAGTGTCATAGGATCCGTTTTTGGTAATTTTTCGTGGAAACCAACCTGCCTGTAAGGTTCTCTTTCGGAAAAATCTGACAATTTTTCGCCGGCCATGAGCCGTGCTCCGATAGAAGCAATCGCACTGTCAGTTGCTTTAGCAACAAAAGGAACTGTTCTGGAAGCTCTAGGGTTTACTTCAATTAAATAAACCTCTTCATCTTTTACGGCGAATTGTACATTCATTAGACCTACGACGTTAAGTCCAATTGCGAGAGCTTTGGTCTGCGCTTCTAGCTCTCCAATTACTTTTTGAGAAAGAGAGTAGGGAGGTAATGAGCAGGCACTGTCTCCAGAATGCACACCTGCTTCTTCTATATGTTGCATTATCCCAGCTATATGCACATCTGTCCCATCACATAGGGCATCTACATCGCATTCTACGGCTCCAGAAAGATATCCGTCCAGTAGAACTGGACTTGAACCAGATACAACGACTGCATTATTAATATACTTTTCAAGTTGGTCTTGGTTATGAACAATCTCCATGGCTCTGCCGCCGAGTACGTATGAAGGACGAATGACTAGCGGGAAACCAATTTGATCAGCAATTTGCATGGCTTCGCTACCAGTTGAAGCAATTCCATTGTTTGGTTGTTTAAGTTGGAGTTTATTCACTAACGCTTGGAAACGTTCCCTGTCTTCTGCTAGGTCAATAGCATCAGGTGATGTTCCCAGAATAGGAATACCTTGCTCTTCCAAAGCTTTTGCAAGCTTAAGTGGCGTCTGCCCTCCGAACTGGACTATTACGCCATGAAGAGTGCCGCTCCGCTGCTCTACATTGAGTATTTCCATAACATGCTCAAAGGTCAGCGGCTCGAAATATAGGCGGTCTGATGTATCGTAGTCTGTTGATACGGTCTCTGGATTGCAATTAATCATTATAGTCTCATAGCCAACGTCAGTCAGAGCAAAACATGCGTGACAACAGCAATAATCAAACTCTATTCCCTGGCCAATTCGGTTAGGCCCTCCACCAAGTATTACCACCTTCTTTTCTGCTGATGGTCGTGCTTCGCATTCCACATCACCGAGCATAGGAGCTTCATAGGTTGAATACATATATGGGGTTTGTGCCTCAAATTCTGCAGCACATGTATCAATTCTTTTAAAGACCGCAGTTATTCCAAGTTCATGACGTTTTTTTCTAACGCCTAATTCAGATGAACCAGTAATTTTAGCTAAGCGGGCGTCGGTAAAACCTAGCATTTTTAAATTTCTTAGATCTTCCGCTGAAGATGGTAATCCTATTTTTCGGATGCTTTCTTCTGTATCAACAATTTCTCTGATGCGTTCAATAAACCAGGGATCATACATCGTAACGGCTTGAATATCATCGTTTTCAATCCCCAAGCGCATTGCCTGGGCGATCGTTAATATTCTATCGGGAGTTTGTTTGCTCAAAGCGTTTATGATTGACGAATTATCGTCAGAACCTGGTATTTCTATTTCATCAAAACCGGTGAGGCCTGTTTCCATAGATGCTAAGGCTTTTTGCAAACTTTCATGGAAAGTTCTACCAATTGACATCACTTCGCCAACAGATTTCATAGCAGTCGTTAGGTAAGGTTCAGAACCAGGAAATTTTTCGAATGCAAATCTTGGAATTTTAGTTACGACGTAGTCAATTGTTGGTTCAAAAGAAGCAGGCGTTACTTTGGTTATATCGTTGTCTAATTCATCCAAAGTATAACCAACCGCCAATTTTGCGGCAATTTTTGCAATGGGAAAACCGGTTGCTTTTGAAGCAAGTGCTGAGGATCTAGAAACTCTTGGGTTCATCTCAATCACGACCATCCGGCCGTCTTTTGGGTTCACTGCCCACTGAACATTGGATCCGCCAGTTTCGACGCCAATTTCCCTCAAAACAGCGATGGAGCCGTTTCGCATAATTTGGTATTCTTTATCGGTTAGCGTTAGCGCCGGTGCAACGGTAATTGAATCTCCAGTATGAACGCCCATAGGGTCAACGTTTTCGATTGAACAAACGATAATTGCATTGTCCGCTTTGTCACGAACAACCTCCATTTCAAACTCTTTCCAACCAAGTAAGGACTCATCGACTAGAATTTGATTCACGGGTGATGCGTCCATTCCAGTACGGCAGAAGTGCTCATAGTCAGCCCGATTGTATGCCACGCCGCCTCCTGTACCACCTAGCGTAAAAGCTGGCCTGATAATTGCGGGCAACCCAATCATGTCTAGTGAATTTAGAGCAATTTGAACGCCTTCGTTTAGGTTCGCCGTTCCGTCTGAATTTTTTGGGGCAGTAACGATAGTTGCTTTTGGGTTTTCGAGTCCCAATCTATCCATGGCTTCACGGAATAATTTTCTATCCTCAGCCATTTCTATTGCGTCGCGTTTTGCGCCAATCATTTCGACATTAAATTTGTCCAAAACGCCCATAGACTCTAACTCAAGTGCGGTATTGAGGCCTGTTTGGCCACCCATGGTGGGCAACAGAGCGTCGGGCCTCTCTTTTTCAATAATTTTGGCAACGACTTCTGCGGTAATTGGTTCGATATAAGTAGCATCGGCTAATTCTGGGTCTGTCATTATTGTAGCCGGATTAGAGTTAACAAGTATTACCCGGTAGCCCTCTTCTCTAAGTGCCTTGCATGCTTGCGCTCCAGAATAATCAAACTCACAGGCTTGCCCAATTACAATAGGGCCAGCACCAATAATCATTATAGATTTGATATCTGTTCTCTTAGGCATTCTTCTTTTTCTAGATCTTAGCAATATTGCTGGATCATGCTTGAGCAAATTGTCATGGGTTATAGTGGACATTACTTCTGGTGCAAGAGGTATCGTAAATTTTCAAAAAATATCCGGTTTCAGACCTGTAATATAGCCGCAAGCAAGGCTATAAGTTTGTGACAACACTAAAGGCATAAATTTTGAAAATCCATTTTGATACAGCGCCAAAGACGAGCCTCCATTGGTTTAAAAATCCTGTGAAAATAATTAAGGCGTGTCATCCCGCTGAAGTCAGTATTGCTTTAGAAGAGCTTCAAAAATATTTGGGTGAAGGATATTGGATAGCGGGGCTAGCTTCCTATGAGTTATCATATGCTTTGGAGCCAAAACTTTCCTACTTAGCTGATTCAAGCCAGGCCATTCCTCTCATTCAGTTTGGTGTTTTTGATGGGCCAAGTAGTTTAAATTTAGAAAATTCTTATTACTCAATATCTTCGTTTGTTTCAGACTGGGATGAAACGCATTATAAAGACGCCTTTGACCAAGTTTTAGCTTATATTGAGGCAGGCGATATTTATCAGGCTAATCTAACATTTAGTCTGTTTGCTGATTTCGAAGGCGACCCCTGGACCTTCTATAAAGATCTACAAAAAAAACAAAAAGTTAAACATGGCGCTTTTGTTGACTTGGATAGTGAAACATCCATTCTTTCGCGATCTCCAGAATTATTTTTTAAAACTGATAGTGATATGAATATTTCCACTAGGCCTATGAAGGGTACACAGCCACGCGATCTAGATACTGAAAAAGATAAACAAAATTTAAATTTCTTAAAAAATGATATTAAAAATCGTGCTGAAAATCTTATGATCGTGGATTTGTTGCGTAACGATATCTCGAGAATAAGCAAGGTTGGAACGGTTAAGGTGCCAGAACTTTATCAAGTGGAAACTTATGAAACTGTTCACCAGATGACTTCTTTAATCATTGGTGAAATGAATAAAAAAACAACAATTGCCGAGTTGTTTGCAGCACTCTTCCCTTGTGGTTCAATAACAGGTGCTCCAAAAATCCGGGCAATGGAGGTAATACACGAGTTGGAACAAAGACCTCGCGATATCTATTGTGGCACGATTGGGTGGATGGCTCCTGATGGAAGCTCTGAGTTCAATGTGGCTATCCGAACTTTATTGATGCAAAATGGAAAAGCAGTATTGAATGTTGGCGGTGGAGTTGTTTTTGATAGCACTTCGAATTCTGAGTACGAGGAAGCACTTTGGAAATCCCGATTTACCCAAATATCCGAGAAGACCTAGAGCTGATTGAAACTTTCCTGTGGGATCCGGAGAAGGGCGCACCGGACATTGATTTGCATTTAGAACGAATGTGTAAGTCTGCTGCAAACCTAAAATTTAAATTTGAAATAATTAAAATTAAGGAAAAGATACTCAAAATTAAGTCGCAAAGCCGTCTTCGATGTCGACTGACATTGCGTTTTGATGGTAAAATTAATATTACAAATGCACCTCTAAGTCCCAATTCCAAAACTTGGATCTTGGGTCTTTCGGAGTCAATTTTGAGCTCTTCCGACCCTTGGTTACAGCACAAAAGCACTAACCGCGCTTTGTATGATGTTGAAAGGGCAAATTTGCCTGATGGAATAGATGAATTTATTTATTTCAATGAACGTAATGAAGTATGTGAAGGAACCATAACAAATATATTTGTCAAAATAGCCGGCCAATGGTTAACCCCACCACTTTCAAGTGGATGTTTGCCTGGAGTGCTAAGAAGAAAAAAAATTGAAGATGCCAGCTGCAAAGTTAAAATTGTAACCTTTTCTGACCTTCAAAGAGCCGAAAAAATAACTGTTGGAAATGCTCTCCGTGGTGAAATTGAGGCTGTTTTGAGCCACTAGACTTGACATCTGACTAACAAAGAGTTGTATCGCGATTACAAAACTCGCTTTGGAATATTAATTATGCATTCTTATCGTAGTCACACATGTGTTGATTTAAATAAAACAAACGTTGGAAGTGACGTTCGACTGTCTGGTTGGGTTCATAGAATAAGAGACCACGGAGGTGTGCTATTTGTAGACTTAAGAGACCATTACGGTATTACCCAAGTTTTATGTGATCCAGATAGCCCAGTTTTCTCAGAAATGGAGAAAGTTCGGTCGGAGTGGTGTATAAGAATTGATGGGAATGTTAAGGCCAGAGACGAAAGTTTGGTCAATACAAAAATCCCAACTGGGGAAATCGAAGTATTTGTACGTGACTTGGAGGTTCTGGGAGCTTCTGAAGAGCTACCCTTAATTGTTTTTGGCGATCAAGAATATCCGGAAGAGACACGCTTAAAGTATAGGTATTTGGACCTGCGACGAGAAGTTATGCAACAGAACATGACATTAAGGTCTGATGTCGTTGCATCTATTCGGAAAAGAATGTGGGATTTGAATTTTAGAGAATATCAAACACCAATCATAACTGCTTCAAGCCCAGAAGGCGCAAGAGATTTTTTAGTACCGTCTAGGCTTCATCCTGGTAAATTTTATGCACTTCCTCAAGCCCCGCAGCAGTTCAAGCAGCTGATAATGGTTTCTGGGTTTGATAAATATTTTCAAATTGCTCCCTGTTTTAGAGATGAAGATCCGCGTGCAGATCGCTCTCCAACGGATTTTTATCAGCTTGATGTGGAAATGAGTTTCGTTACCCAGCAAGATGTATTTGATACAATATCTCCCGTGATAGCAGGAGTTTTTGAAGAATTTGGTTCCAATCGCAAAGTAGATGATCCTGCTGAGTGGCCTCAAATTAGTTATGAAGATTCTGCGAAGTGGTATGGAACTGATAAGCCTGACTTGAGAAATCCCATAAAGATGCAAGATGTCTCTGAACATTTTAGAGGTTCTGGTTTTGCAATATTTGCTAATTTATTAGAGCAAGAAGGTACAGAAATTAGAGCTATTCCTGCACCTGCCGGCGGCAGTAGAAAGTTTTGTGACAGAATGAACGCCTTTGCTCAAAAAGAGGGTCTTCCCGGAATGGGTTATATATTCTGGCGAGACAATGGTGATGGGATGGAAGCTGCGGGACCGCTCGCAAAAAACATTGGTCCTGAGAGAACAGAAGCCTTGCGTGCCCAGCTAGACCTTGGGACAGGGGATGCCGCTTTCTTTTTGGGCGGTAAGCCTAAAAATTTCGAAAAAGTTGCAGGTAAAGCCAGAGATGTAATTGGTGATGAGCTCAATCTGACAGATCATGATCGCTTTGCCTTTGCATGGATTGTTGATTTTCCAATTTATGAAAAAGACGAAGAAACTGGCAGAATAGATTTCGAGCACAATCCTTTTTCAATGCCTCAAGGGGGGATGGATGCACTAGAAGCTGATCCTTTGCAGGTAAAAGGTTTTCAATATGATTTGGCATGCAATGGTTATGAATTAGTATCTGGAGCTATCAGAAATCATCGGCCAGAGATCATGTTCAAGGCATTTGAAATTGCTGGCTATGACGAATATGAAGTTAAAAATAGATTTGGCGGAATGGTAAATGCTTTTCAGTATGGGGCGCCACCCCATGGTGGTTGTGCTGCAGGAATTGATAGGATTGTCATGCTGTTAGCAGATCAACAAAATATTAGAGAAGTTATTATGTTCCCAATGAACCAGAGAGCTGAAGATTTAATGATGGAAGCTCCTAGCGAACCATTGCCGGAGCAATTAATGGAATTAAACTTGCGAGTAATTCCGCAAGAATAATTGGAGCTTAAAATGATCGGTAGATTAAATCACGTTGCTATAGCTGTTCCTGATTTAATGGAAGCAGCCGCTCAATATAAACAAATGTTGGGGGCATCTGTTGGTGAACCTCAAGAAGAGCCAGATCATGGCGTGACGGTTATATTTATCGAACTTCCAAATACTAAAATTGAGTTATTACACCCGTTGGGTAAAAATAGTCCTATCAGTGCTTTTTTGGAAAAAAATCCTTCTGGAGGGATACATCACGTATGCTATGAGGTTCAGGATATTATTAAAGCAAGAGATCACTTAAGCTCTGAGGGAGTGCGAATTTTAGGTTCTGGTGAACCAAAAATTGGGGCTCACGGCAAGCCTGTCTTGTTTTTGCACCCTAAAGATTTTACTGGAACACTCATAGAATTAGAGCAGGTTTAATTTTATATGGGCATTACTTCTGCGTTAGTTCTTTTTTTTGTTATCTGGTTTTTGGTTTTCTTGGTTGTCATTCCCATCAGACTTGAAACGCAGGGTGATGTTGGAGAAGTTGAACCTGGAACTCACGCTGGAGCACCTGCGAACCACCAGTTAAAAAAGAAAGCCTGGGTAACAACTGGTATATCTGCAGTTATTTGGGTAATTATTGCTTCCGTTATTTTATCGGGAAACCTTACAATTCACGATATAGATATTTTTAATCGGATGAGCGTGCACTGATTTATAGCTCAGTTGATAGAGCAATTGACTTTTAATCAGTGGGTCACAGGTTCAAAAATCTGTGCGGCTCACTACTAAAATCAATGATTTAGTAATTAGGCCGCCGCTTGGGTCAAGTATTGTACATTTCTTGCCTACCATCGTAAAAAGATTTCTCAATGCGCTCGGGCCAAAAATAATGACAGACAAGCAACATCGTATTCAAGCACTTATTCATTCCATTGTTACCTATCTCCAGGACCACGGAGTTGGTTTGTACGGTGTTGATCTAACGTTGGACAGGCTGAAGGGTATGGATCTTTCTGACGAAAAACTCATTGATCTACCTCCCCAAGGGACTCGGCATGATGAGGTTCTGAAGAATGCCATCGCCGGGATTGATGCTCCAGAATTGCACGATATCAAAACTCACCTTGCAGCCGCAAAAGATGATCTGGTTTGGCGCGAAGACAACGCCCAATTCTATCCCCCCGGTGCGGATTTGGGTGAGGGCTACGCAAAGTGCAACCTGCATACACTGCTCATTGGGCCAGCTGCATGTGGTTATCAACATCCAGGTTTTCGACTTGGCATTTTCATGATGGGCCCACGGACGCTCTACAGGGATCACAACCACGACGCGCCAGAGCTCTATTTAAATCTGTCAAAAAGATCAGGGTGGCGTTTTGGCACTCCCGACTGGCAGGATTACCCGGCTGGGTCATTTATTTGGAATGCGACCGGCAAACCCCATGCTATCCGAGTATATGAGCAGCCCTTCCTCTCAGTATTTGTATGGCTCGAGAACGTGAATTCACCCTGCAATGTAATCCATTTTGACGACTGGGCAGAGGTCGAACAGGATCTTGCCAAACTGCCTAATTGAGGTTTCCAAAATTGATTTAGATTATAAAATCCTGACGGCTGATGATCGAAATCAATCCCAGGTTACAATTTCTGAAAGATTAGGTCGTGGCCGCTCAGATGGAGTAACTGTTTCGGTTCCAAAGTAAATTATTCCAGCAACCCGCTCGTTCGTTCGCAGTCCGAAAGTCTCTGCTACAAACTTTTTATCATGTGATAACCATCCCGTTAGCCAATTAGCTCCCCAGCCAGCGGCAAGCCCAGCATTAACAAGGCTTAGGCAAACAGCACCTGCAGAGTATGTTTGCTCAATTTCTGGAATTTTTTCTGAGTGCTTTTGTACTTCGATAACAAGCACACCCAACTCGCCATCTTCAAATTGTTTCACGGCTTTTGCCGTAGCGGCTTCATCACAGTTGAGTGAATTACAGTATTTTTTAGCCGCAACTGCAATTTTTTCTAACGCTGGTTTCTCCAGAACTTTAAGCCTCCATGGCTCCAATTTACCATGATCAGGTACACGAGTACCGGCTTCTAAGATTACAGTTAACTCGTCCTTTGACGGGGCTGGGCTAGTTAGTGTTTTGGCTGGTCTAGAACGGCGGTTCAGTAAAAAGTCTAAAGCAGCGTCGTTTCTCAAGGTCATTTAAATTATCCAAAAATTTTTAGTGATACTGATTTAAACAATAATTTACTTTTTATCTCAAGATACGAGTTCATTTGTAATTCTTACCAGCTCTGAAGATATACCAGGCTCTGACATAGCATGCCCAGCTTGAGGCACTATTTTGATTTTGGCTTTTGGCCATTTTTCAAACAAATTGAAAGCGCTTGTTGGAGGGCAAATCATATCAAACCTTCCCTGCACGATGTTGCCAGGAATATCTTCTATCTTATCCATATTGCTCAAAATCGCATCTTTATCCTCTAAAAATCCATTGTTTATAAAGTAATGATTTTCAAGGCGCGCGAAGGTCCGAGCATAATCCGCTGGCGCCCGGGCTGAAATTCCATCAGAAGCAATAGCGGCAAGAGCATTTTCCCAAGATGACCAATGCTGACCAAACTCCATTTCTTCTCTGAGATTTCCCGAAAATAGTCGCTTGTTGTATGCTTTTATAAGGTTCGTCTGTTCATCAATTGGTATTGGATCTTTAAATTTTTTCCATACATCAGGCCAAAATTGCCCAGCACCCCCACCATAAAACCACTGCAACTCTGGCTTCGTCATTAAAAAAACTCCACGAAGCAAAAGGTTGTTAACGCACTTTGGAAACTTCTGGGCATATATTAATGCAAGCGTGGCCCCCCAGCTTCCTCCAAATACTAACCAATCTGATATTTCAAATTTTTTTCGGATCATTTCTATATCCGCTACCAGATCCCAAGTTGTATTGTTTTTGATTGATGCTTGTGGTTTAGAACGTCCACATCCGCGTTGATCAAAGAGAATGATATGGTACTTAGTAGGATCAAAATACCTCCTCATAACGGGGCTGCAACCACCTCCGGGTCCACCGTGCAATACGATTACAGATTTACCTTTAGGGTTGCCGCATCTTTCAACGTAAATTTCGTGGCCGCCCCCGACCTCCAGCATCATGCTGTCAAAGGGATCGATTGATGGAAACAAAAATTGAGCTGCGCGTTTTTGACCAGAGAATTTATCCATATTTAGATTATATGGTACTTTAGTGGTAAATGACCAGACGGAGTGTCCGATGAAAGCTGTTATTGATACAATAGACCCCAAAGAAGTAGCAAAATTTGAGGCCATGGCTGATGAGTGGTGGGACCCTAATGGAAAATTTAAGCCTCTGCATATGCTCAACCCATGTAGGCTTGATTATATTGTAAGCCAAATAGCCTTGGAATTTGACCGCGATGTCAAGAGCAAGGAGCCTTTCAAAGGTTTGAATATATTAGATATCGGTTGTGGGGGAGGTCTTCTCTGTGAGCCTATGGCGCGCTTAGGTGCTACTGTAGTTGGGGTAGATGCAGCCGAACGGAATATACCTGTAGCAAAAGCGCATGCAAATCGTTCTAGCCTTTCAATTGATTACAGGGTCGGAACAGCAGAAGAGTTAGTGGAAAGTGGCAATAAGTTTGACGTAGTTCTTAATATGGAAGTTGTAGAACATGTAGCTGATCCACTTTCCTATCTAACGGCATGCCGGCAACTTTTAGTAAAAGGTGGACTGATGATTTGTTCCACAATTAATCGAAACCCTAAGAGTTTTGCTATGGCGATTGTTGGAGCTGAATATGTAATGCGGTGGCTGCCAAAAGGGACTCACGAGTGGTCAAAATTCATAAAGCCAGATGAGCTCTATCAACTTATTTCAAAATCTGGTCTTACTCCTGTTGATAAAAAGGGATTTGTTTTTAATCCTATAAAATGGTCTTGGGCTTTATCTGATAGAGACCTTAGCGTTAATTATGTAACTGCAAGTTTAAACGAGGGAGAAAAATAGCTAGCTTTTCAATTAATCGAAGAGAAGCATATAACCGGCTCCCCTAACTGTTTGGAGGTATCTTGGTTGGCTAGGATTAACTTCTATTTTCCTACGCAATCTTGTTATTTGTACATCTATTGCTCGATCCTGCGCTGAACTAACATCTCTCCCTAAAGACGTTACTAAATCTGCGCGTGATATAGGCTCACCTAATGCAGAGGTGAAGATTTTCATGAGTTGACTTTCTGTAGTTGTCAAACGTACTTGGTTTTCGCCTTCCCAAAGTTCGTTGCGTGCAACATCATAATTCAAATTGCCAAAATTCAAAGTTTCTGGCATCATTTGATCTTCTTTCAAATCGGGCATTCGGCGTAGAATTGCGTTTATACGCAAGAGTAACTCTTTAGGTTCGAAAGGTTTAGGAAGATAATCATCCGCGCCAGCTTCTAACCCTTTTATCCTATCCTCGGTTTCCCCTCTAGCTGTAAGCAATAAAATTGGTGTTTTATTTTGTAATTTTCTAAGTTCAGCGGTAAATGAAATACCGTCTTGACCGGGCATCATTACGTCGAGAATGATCAAGTCAAATTCTATTGCAGACAAAAGCGTTCTAGCTTGTTCGGCATCTTCAGCAGTCGATACTAAATAATCACTTTTGACAAGAAATTGCTGTAAAAGAGAACGAATTCGCTCGTCATCATCCACAATTAAAAGATGTGGATCCATGTTATTAACCCTCTTTTCTTAATTTTGAGTAAATTTTATTAAGTTCTGGATCCATCATAGCTTCTAGAACTGTTTTAAAGCCCGAAACAGCGTTGGGGCCGGCATTTTTAAAAGCTTTTCGCATCCTATTACTTTGTGCTGACGATAAACGTTCCTGCAGTTCACGCCCCTGATTGGTTAAGTAAAGATGCCGTTCTCGTTTGTCTTGAGTACCAACTTTCACCTCAACAAGTGTGTCATTGACTAAGGTTCTTAAAACTCTGTTTAATGACTGCTTTGTCACTCCCAATATATTCAGTAAATTATTAACAGTTGTTCCTGGTGAGCCATTTATGAAGTGAACAGCTCGGTGATGAGCACGGCCATAACCGTATTCTTCCAAGATTCTGTCTGGGTCAGCGGTAAAGCCTCGATATGCAAAAAACATTGCCTCAATACCTTGTCGCAATTGGTTGTCTGTGAGGTAAAGAAGTGAGTCGCCAGTGATGTTACTTGAGTTGGTCATATTGGATCTCCAAAGATGCTTCATAATAAGTCAGTCTTATTGACATTGTAAGTATCAAATGTTAGCAAATCTGACATTTTACGAAATTTTATGTCCGTTTCGGCCTTAATTTTGTAATTTTTGAAAACAGTGGGCAATTTGAAAGGATTTACTATGTCAGGTGGCTACGATGATCGGGATGGTAAAATTTGGTTAGATGGAAACTTCATTGATTGGAGAGACGCTAATGTTCATGTCCTTACGCATGCCATGCATTATGCAAGTTCTGTATTTGAAGGTGAACGTGCTTATAATGGTAAAATATTTAAAAGCCTGGAGCATTCTGAAAGATTTAAGAAATCAGCCAATTTAATTGATTTTGAAATACCTTACTCTGTCGAAGAAATAGAAAAGGCTAAATATCAAGCGTTGGAAGAAAATGGTCTTACAGATGCTTACGTAAGGGCTTTTGCTTGGCGCGGCGCGGGCGAGGATATGGGAGTCGCTTCATCAAGAAACCCTGTTCGAGTTGCTGTGGCCGTTTGGTCGTGGGGAAATTACTACGGCGATGCGAAATTTAAAGGAGCCAAACTAGATATAGCGAAGTGGAGAAGGCCAGATCCAGCAACAGCGCCATCTCAAGCAAAGGCTGCTGGTCTTTATATGATTGCAACCATGTCCAAACATTCAGCCGAAGACAAGGGTTGTTCAGATGCTATGATGTTTGATTATAGAGGCTACGTTGCTGAAGCAACGGGAGCCAACATGTTTTTTGTAAAAGATGGAGATGTACATACTCCCACTCCAGACGCATTTTTAAATGGGATTACTCGTCAAACAGTAATTGATCTTTTAACAGAAAAAGGCATCTCAGTAGTTGAAAGGCATATCATGCCTGAAGAATTGGAAGGTTTTGAACAGTGTTGGCTTACGGGTACGGCTGCCGAAGTGACACCTGTTGGACAGATTGGCGATTACACATTTGAAGTAGGTGCGCTAACTAAAGACATATCGGATACTTACGACAAATTGGTTAGATCTTAAGGGACCCCTAAAAGTTGTAACTTACGCCTACGTTAACGGCATTTGTTAATAGTTTAGTATTTAAAGTGCCACCATTTCTAAGTGAAACTTTGTTGTCTGATGCTGTAAATTGATATTCGGTGAAAATTGAAAAATCCTCATTTAAGTTTCGTGATAAGCCTACAGCTGCTCTCACAGCGGGTCCGGTATACTGATATTCAAATGTGTGTAGGCCCCCTGAAGGTAGAGCATCTACATGCGGCATAGCGATACCTAGCCCAACGAGAGAGTAGGTTTTAAACTCACCCAATTCCCAACGTCTATTTATATTGAAAGTTACTATATTGTGGCCGTCTGTGAATTCTAACCGATCAAATCCGGCGTTTTGTAAAGCGTTACTGGGTGCGTAAGCTTTTGTGTGTGTAAATTCTGCTCCATAACCCAACTTATCATTGCGCCAAAAAGTTGTTCGGATGCCGTAATAGATCGGAGCATCGAAAGACTTTCCTTCCCATCCAACTAACTCAGTGTATTGTGCTCCAGAGGTGCTATGCTTACCAGTTATTCGGCTATGCGGTGAAGACTGAATGCCCCCATAAACACCTATTTCGATAGATTTCGCATTAACATTTTGGGTTGGTAAAAAAATCGAAAAAAGTAAAAAACTACAAATAAATCGGGCCATTTTTATACCTCTATCAAATAAATTCATTAGATCAAAGCTGTTGGTTTCAGAGTTTTTTAAAAAAATGCCGCGACACTTTACCGCTTAACGAAATAAATCGCATGTTAGGCTGATTGAAAGCTGGACTATAGTTGCACGTAGAGCTAAATAACCGATCATGATTGAGAATCTCCGCGACGATGATGAGTGGGAACGATATTGTCACATAAGTTTTTTGGAGCTAGCTAGTGTCACAAACTGAAGAAAAAGGTACTCGCAGAGACTTTTTGTTTTATGCAACAGGAGGAACAGCCGCCGTAGGAGCTGGAGCAGCTGTTTGGCCGTTAATTAACCAAATGAACCCTTCCGCAGACGTCAAAGCGCTGGCATCAATTAGGGTGGACATATCTGACATCGAACCTGGTACCCAACTTACTGTAAAATGGTTGGGAAAGCCCGTTTTTATTCGTCGCAGGACTGAAACGGAAATAGAAGAAGCCCAAAGTGTTAATTTAGATGAGTTGCTCGACAATACCGCCCGAAACGAAAACATTGCTGAAGCATCTGCTGACGATCAGAACAGAAGTTTAGATGAAAACGGTGAATGGCTAGTCATGATGGGTGTTTGTACTCACCTAGGCTGTGTCCCACTAGGAGACGGTGCGGGCGAGTTTAACGGTTGGTTTTGTCCATGTCATGGCTCTCATTACGACACATCAGGACGAATTAGAAAGGGTCCAGCACCTGAAAATTTAGCGGTGCCCAAAGCTATCTTCGTTGATGATACCACTATCAAGTTAGGATAAGGATTTAAAGCAATGGCAGGAATACCTCACGACCACTATGAACCTGGATCAAAGGGTGAAAAATGGTTGCATAGAAGGCTACCGATAGTCGGGTTGCTTTATGACACTATAATGCTACCAACTCCAAAAAATTTGAATTGGATGTGGATTTGGGGTGCTGTGCTTACATTTTGTTTAGCTTTGCAGATCATAACAGGCATCGTTCTTGCGATGCATTACACGCCTCATGTAGACCAGGCTTTTGCTAGCGTCGAACACATTATGAGAAATGTTAATGGCGGGCATATGCTTCGCTACCTCCATGCTAACGGCGCTTCTCTGTTTTTTATTGCCGTGTATGCTCATATTTTTCGGGGTCTTTATTATGGATCCTATAAAGAACCTAGAGAAGTCACTTGGATCATTGGAATGCTAATTTATGTTCTTATGATGGCAACAGCGTTTATGGGTTATGTCTTACCTTGGGGACAAATGTCTTTTTGGGGTGCAACAGTCATAACTGGTCTATTTGGAGCAGTACCATTTATTGGGGATGCGCTTCAAACGCTGTTACTTGGTGGTCCAGCAGTTGATAACGCGACCCTAAATCGCTTTTTTAGTTTGCATTACTTATTGCCTTTCTTGATAGCTGGATTGGTGATTGTACATATTTGGGCGTTTCACACTACCGGAAACAATAATCCAACGGGTGTGGAAGTGCGAAGAGGGTCTAAAGAGGAGGCGGAAAAAGATACAGTTCCATTTTGGCCTTATTACATAATAAAAGACGTATTTGCTTTAGCAGTTATTATGGTTATTTTCTTTACAGTTGTTGGCTTTATGCCGAATTATCTAGGGCATCCTGATAACTATATTGAGGCTAACCCTTTAGCTACTCCGGCTCATATTGTCCCTGAATGGTACTTTCTGCCCTTTTACGCAATCCTACGCGCTTTCACCGCTGATGTTTGGGTGGTTCAGATAGTGAGTTTTTTAACAGGTGGAATTATTGACGCCAAGTTTTTTGGCGTTTTAGCAATGTTTGGAGCAATTCTTGTGATGGCAATAGCTCCTTGGCTTGACACATCTTCTGTACGGTCAGCCCGGTATAGACCGATGCTGAAGCTTTGGTTTGCTATATTGGTAGTCGACTTCATTCTTCTTATGTGGTTGGGAGCAATGCCAGCTGAGGAACCATATGCTTCGCTATCACTGATCGCATCAGCTTACTGGTTTGCTTATTTTCTAGTTATTCTGCCGCTACTGGGCGTGCTTGAGAAGCCCCTTCCGCAACCGATGACAATTGAAGAAGATTTCAACAAGAAGCACCCTCCTAAAGAACTTGATGTGAGCTCCTCTCCAACCGAAGTACCTGCTGAATGAGCCAAGGATGATCAATAGTATGTTTGTAGGAAAATCAACTCTAAGCTTTTTTGTTGTACTCTTTTTGACAGCAGCCTCTTCTTTTGCTGCTGGTGGTGGCGATAATTATGTTAAAGATTACAAGTTTTCATTCGAAGGCCCATTTGGGTCTTTTGATCAAAACCAGTTGCAAAGGGGTCTGAAGGTATACACGGAAATATGCTCCGCATGTCATGGTTTGAAGTATGTTCCAATCCGTACTCTAGGGGACGAAGGCGGTCTAGGATATTCTGAAGACCAAGTTCGAGCTTATGCAGAGAACTACGAAATCTTTGACCCAGAACTTGATGATTACCGTCCTGCAAAACCAACAGATCATTTTCCAGAAATTGTTGATGCAGGCGCCCCTGATCTTTCTCTCATGGCAAAAGCTAGGGCTGGATTTCATGGTCCTATGGGTACGGGTATAAACCAATTTGTGAAGGGAATTGGTGGGGCCGAATATATAGCGTCACTACTAGCTGGCTACACTGGGGAAGAAAAAGAAGAATTTGGTACGGTATTTTATGAAAATACCGCTTATCCTGGTCGCTGGATAGCAATGGCACCACCACTATACGGTGAAGATGTAGACTTTGACGATGGGCACTCGAATGAGCTGAAGTATGAAGCTATGGATGTTGCGGCATTTCTAACGTGGGCTGCTGAGCCAAAAATGATGGCTAGAAAGCATGTTGGTCTTCGCGCCGTTTTATTTTTAATTCTATTATCTGCATTGCTTTATGCCACGAATAAAACTTTATGGGCTCCGATAAAAAAGAGATCCGCTTAGATTTGTATGAGATCTAGTCGAAACTATCTAGAAATTAGTCATTATCGGACAGCCCAGCGCCGGCTCCACTAAGTCTGCTTTCATCTGTAGCAGGTGCGTAAGTTTTATAAGCACGTTCGTTTAATATTTTGAATTGTGTTTCACTAAGACAGGCACGAAATGATGTTGTTTGCTTTACTCCATCAACAATAAGCTCCCGCCCATTCCACTCATAGCTATCCAATTTTACCTTGGTATCAGGTTGCACGTAGACTGAAGCCGCTAAATCAAAAATGTTATTCAGTTTGTTACTGCTGGGCTGATCTATTTTCTTACAATAATCTATCCAAAAAGAGTTATCTTTTAAGCGATCAATCCAGGTGTCGAGCTTATTTACTCCACAAGACATAAACCAAGCCCCACAAGCGGCAGCATCTTCTGCAATTCCCCAAGGTAAACCCGAACCCACTGCAGCCTTGTTAAGAAGAGCTTCATATTCATTTAGAGAAAGTTCAATTCCCTTTTTCAAGGTGCCCAAATCCAATTCTCTGGATCACCTCCAGAGGATAATTCATCTGGAAACGGCGCGCCTTTAAACATGTTAATC
>CACGIS010000027.1 GCA_902573175.1 Paracoccaceae bacterium
TAGTGAAACAAGGATTGAATAAGCTTCTTCGCCGGTAGAACATCCGGCACTCCAAATTCTCAAATCGATATTGTTTTTATCGTCCATATTAGCAAGGCATTCTGGGATCACTTTGTCTTTTAAGGCTTCAAATTGGCGATTATTTCTAAAGAAATTTGTGTGAGGAATTAAGAAAATTTCGAGTAAATCAAGTATTGTACCATCCTGCAAATCATACCTATATTTATTCAAGAAATCTCCTAAGTTTAAGATTTTATGAACTTTTTTGAACTTATTCAGCTCTGAAATAGCAATCGGTTTAAGAGTTTCTGAAAGATCAAGACCAAAGAATTTATTTATAAATTCTATTAAGGAACGTGTTTCGTTTTCATTTAACATTTATTTAGAGTCTAAGATCCAGGTTCCATCCCAATTTTTAGGAGGAGATTTTTCTAACATTTCACATCGGGAGATATAAACGTCTGAAGGAGTTGATGGATATCCTCGATCAATTTCCAAAGATTTTGATTTTTGAAAATGTTTTAAACCTGCGCTAAATTTTCCCTTGGTATAAGCTTCAAAGCCCTTTTCAAAATGCTTTATTAGGTCATTTTCCTTCTGTGAAGTATTTTCTACTTCATTAATAATTTCATAAACCGCAACGGGTGTATCCTTTCCATAAACCTTTATGCGGTCAATAATTCTTATGCTAAATTGGTCTTTTGCATCTTTAGCAACGCTATCACTCACTAAATTATCTATAAAGTATTGAGAACATGCAGTTTCTAATCTTGCAGCAATATTGACCGCATCGCCTATCATAGTGAGATCAACTCGTGCTTTTGCTGCACCGATATCGCACAGAATGACATCTCCCGAGTTGAGACCCATTCTTACCTTTAAAGGATCTTCTTTCATGATTGGGTCGCTGTCATTTAATTCTTTGATGGCCTTTTGTATCTCTAATATCGACAGCAAACATTTGTCATAATTCTGTTTGTCGCCTTCATCAAACCAAAAGGACATGCAGGCATCTCCCATAAATTTGTCAATGTCACCATCATTTTTCGTAATAATTTCAGTTATACTTTCAAACATATTGTTAATTTGTGAGACGATTTCTTCAGGAGCATATCTTTCACACCTTCCTGTGAATTGAGCAATATCTATAAAGAAGACAATAGCTTGCCTTTTTTCAGCGCGCGACGGAAGAGATAATTCACTTAATACGGATTTCTCCAGTGCAGATTGAAATGAAGCTTTTGAAACATATCGTTGAAATTGGTCTCTTTCTCGCTCGGTCCTTATTTCAGCTAAAGTCCGCTCTACCACTGCCGCTAGAGCTTCCGCAGTTGGAGGAGTCGCAACCGTATCTTTCGCCCCAGCATTTAAAGCCATCCTTCTATCGCCTTCGTTATCCTGATCAACAAGACCGATGAAAGCTAAATCTGAATTTGTTTGTTCTGACTTGCAAATTTTATCGACATCAATGATTGAGCCATCTTTTAGTGAAGTAGATGAGATAATTAGATCGCTAGAAAACTTTTTAAGAAGCCTTTGCGCGTCATTTATGCCAGAACAGGTTCTTGTAGAAAAACCTTGTTTATTTAAATAGTTCGCGATGTTTTCTGCCTGATACTCGTCCTCATCAATAATAAGGATCTTTTCTCTCAGAACAGATTGAAGTGCGAATGAGCGGTTTATTCTTTCAAGTAAGTCGTCAAAGATAACTGGCTTAGGCATATACTCATCGACACCAGCAGCGAACCCTTTTTTCTGATCCTCAGCAGACTTAAGGGTGCTAGACATAATGATATAGCAGTCCTGGGTAACCTTGTTATTTCGGATCTCAGTACAGGCTTCAAATCCATTCATAATTGGCATTTCTATGTCGCAAATTACTAAGTCAGGTTTAGTTGATAAAGCTGTCTCGACACCCTCTTGTCCATCAAAAGCTTGTTCAACAATAAACCCTTTTTCTTTTAACGGCCCAACAAGATTTTTATGTACCAATTTAGAGTCATCAATTAGGAGAATTCTTTTTCTATGATCATTAAGCCGGGTGGCTTCTTCGATAATTAATTCTAGTGAACAGGGAGCTTGGATAAAAGATGAGAAGCCCTTTAGAGCATCTGACTTTATTAGATAATCGAAGGATAGAAAAATTACTTTTAGTTCTTTAAAAAAAATACCTTTTAATTTTTTTCCTATATCAAAAAAGATATTTTCATTTATGTCCGATTGTAAAACGAGAGTGGCATCTGGGTTCTCAGCCACTGCTCTTGGTATGTTTTCAATTTCGAGGAATTTAATTCGCTTGTCTGTTTCACCACTCGTTGATTTGAGGTATTTATTGAAATCTTTATTTTCTATACAGAAAATCAATTTGGAATTGAGTGGATTGGTAGTATTCATTCTTCCTTCTCACTCTGCAAATCTTCTTTGACAATTGATAGTTTAATATCCAGTTCAGTAAGCAAAGAGTCCAAGTCTACTGGTTTTTCATAAAAGTTAGAAACATCTAAATCCTCTAAGCGAGTCAGTATAGTGTCTTTGTTAACGTGTCCTCCAGATATGACAAAAATAGGTGTGTTCTTGTAAGATGAACTCTTTCTTAAATTTTCGATAAGTTCGTATCCATCCATTAAAGGCATCTGAATATCAACAAAAAATGCACTAAAATTTGCTTTATCAGCGGCTTTAAGAGCTTCGAAACCGTCCCCGGCTTCTTCGGTGTTATAGCCTTGAATTTGTAAAAATTCACATATCCTTTTCCTCTGCATTTTAGAGTCATCAACAACTAAAATTTTTCGCAAGGACCTTTTATGCTCATTAGTATTTATTTCCTTAAATTCTTGAGTAAGACTATTCTTTTCTTTTTCTGGGTTATATTGGGTCAGTTCTAAAACGTTCAGGATCAAAACCAGTTTACTATTTGATAGAATAGTACAGCCGATCACAAAAGGAGCTTTTTCAATTAAGTTACCAAGTTGCTTTAATAATACATTTTGTTGTCCTTGTACCTCATCCACGATAACGCCAATTTTATTTTCACCATCGTTAAGAATAAGAAGAAATTTATTTTCTTCAAATTTTGGGTTTTTAGGATAGCCAAGAAAATCGGATAAAAGGCGCGTTGGAACTAATTCGCCTCTGAAATTAAAAACTAATGTATCATTAATATTTTGAATATCAGTTTTCAGGTTTACATTAATTATTTCTTCAACATTTAAAATTGGAAAAGCAAACTCATATTTATTTTCAGAAACAAGTAGAATACCAACTACTGCTAAAGTTAGTGGTAAACGTAATGTGATTTTAGTGCCATGATCCACTTTACTTTCTACTCTAATAGAGCCTTGCATTTGATTAATTGATGTTTTCACAACATCCATACCAACGCCTCTTCCAGACAATTCTGTAACTTGCTCAGCTGACGAAAATCCCGGTTCAAAAATTAGATCAAATATTTCCTTTTCGCTTAACTCAGAAGCTTGTTCTTTGCTGAGTAGGTTTTTTTCCACTGCTTTTGCGGTTATTATCTTGCTATCTATACCCCTCCCATCATCTTCAATTTCAATAATTGCATTCGAACCTAGGTAATAGGCACTTAAATTTATTTGCCCAATTTCATTTTTACTAATTGCTACTCTTTGTTGGTCTGTTTCAATTCCATGATCAATTGAATTTCTTATCAAATGCAGGAGCGGGTCAGCCAGTTGATTGATTAAAATTTTATCTAACTCTGTTTCGCCACCCTGAATTTTCAATTCAACTTTTTTCCCAATTTGCCTTGCAATATCTCTAACTTGTGCTGGAAATCTATTGAAAAGATTAGAAATGGGCAGCATCCTGAAATTCATTGCACCGCTTTGTAGCCGCGAACTTAAAACTTCTAAATCCTCAATGTTTTTCTGCAAATTGGCATTATGGATAGCAATTTTTTCTAA
Source organism: Paracoccaceae bacterium (assembly GCA_902573175.1). GTDB lineage: Bacteria > Pseudomonadota > Alphaproteobacteria > Rhodobacterales > Rhodobacteraceae > Salinivivens. Next base: position 3,930 of record CACGIS010000027.1, read on the forward strand.
ACCCATATTAATGTCTGTTTGATATTTTGGTATGAAAGACAGATTAATATTTTCATTATCAATTTCAGAAAGCTCTGTTGTAAACTCTTTGTTTAATGCCCCAATATCTTGATTAACTTGCTCGATGGCATCCGAAAGAAGCTTTTGATCATTATCAAGCCTAATCCTACTTATATAAACCTCTGAAGATGTGTTCAGTACTGTGTCAAGTTTATCAGCTGAAACTTTTATAGATTCTTCCCTTACAATATTAACGGTTGGGTTACTTTTATTATCAGAAGGCTTTGCATCACTAGATTTTGTTGCCGTTTCATCGGGCGTGGATTTTTCGATATTCTGTATATTTTGTTTATCTATTTCTACAGTGTCATCATTCGATGTTAGTGCTAATATTAGATCATTTATCTTTGTTTTAACCGGCCCTCTATGTGCGACTTCGTCTGTGATAATTCCAATTCTTTTAATGCACGCTAACGAAATATCGATTAATCGAGCATCAAGTATTAACTTATCGGAACGAACATTATCCAAGACAGTTTCCAACTCATGAGAAAGCGTTTCAATTTTTTTTATTTCGATTAACCTAGAGCCTCCCTTCACTGTGTGAACTGCTCGGAAAAGTTCGTTTATCAATTCTTTCGAAGTAGGATTATTTTCTAATTCAATCAACAGGTTTTCGCTCGCCTGAAGGCTTTCCCAAGCTTCTTCGCAAAAGTCACTTATTAACCCAACCTTATCATTTGGAATATCTAAAATTTCATCTTGCTCTTCTTCGAGTTCTTCTAATTTTTTTGATGTCGATTTGGCGCTGACTTGGGGGGAGGGTGCCGGTTTTTCTGCTTCAACGGTTTTTTCTTGAATTGCTTTGCTATTAGATAACCTGGCCTCTCTTTTCTCGGCGGTTTCTTTTAATATTTCTGAAATTGGATCTTTTAGGTAAATAGCGCATTCAGACACCACATCCGTAATGTCTAAACTGGTAGACTTATCTTTCCTTAGGTCTTTAATTACTTGAGCTAATTTTTCAATTAAAAGACCTAAAAGGTATGACATGGAATAATTTGAATATGTTTGAAAATATCTTGCACTATCTGCAATCAACTCAGCCAACATACCTAAATGAGACGTTTTTTGGCTTCCCATTATTTGACCAAAACCTCTTATGAAGTGGCAATCAGTATAAGTTAGGTCAAATATTTCCTGTAGGTCGTGATTTCCGGCTTCTATTTTTTCTATATAGGATCTTAGGGTTGATATCTTATTATCTATGGCCGAAAGTATTTGGCTTTCCTCAGCTGAACCGGGAAGCTTTTCATTTTTGTTATCTATATCCCAAGTTTCAAGGGCATTGCTGAGGTCTTGCAGCATTATTAAGATAAACCTTTTCTTCCCATATTAATATCTACCGAAGTCTTGTTTACTGTCTGATTTGTTTTCCTCATTTGAGGATGTGTCTATTTCGTCAGTTTTGTCTGCAGAGATGTTCTCTAGATTTTCTGTTTTTTCATCATTGATTTCTATGTCGTCTTCGATTTTTGCTAGCTTGAACTGCTTCACCAGATCTTCAAGATCGGGCACAATTTGTGCAAGTTCATTTGCGGAGACTGATAGGTTTGAAGAGGCGAGGGCGTTTTGCTGTATAACGTTATCAAGCGTTTTGATTGCTCCGTTGATTTGCTCTGCACCAGTGGCTTGTTCTTTGGAAGATGCGCTGATGTTTTGAACAAGGTTTTGCGTTTTTTCAATCTCAGGTAGGAGTTCATCAAGCATTTGGTTAGTTTCGTCTGCTAACTTTTTGCCATCTGTCGATGATCTTTGTATTTCTGAAGCTGCGTCTTTACTGAGCTCAGCAAGCTTTGATACCTCAGAAGCAACAACAGCAAACCCTTTACCATGTTCTCCAGCTCTCGCGGCTTCTACCGAAGCATTAAGCGCCAATAGTTCAATCTTACGGGTAATTTCGCCAACGATAGCAATACGTTCAAAAATATCGCTCATTGCTTCTGATGTCTTCTTCATAGAGTTTGAGCACACAAGCGCGTTTTCAGCGAGTAGTTTTGCTGTTTCATCTGTCTCTGTGGCGTTTCTAGCATTTTCGTTAATCGTATTTGCCATCTCATCCATTGAGGCAGATGTTTCTTGGACAGAAGTTGCCTGTTGGCTTGTTCCGTCTGATACTTGATCAGCCGTTACTTCCAATTTTGAAGAGTTTTCAGATATTTTTTCAATCACTAGGCTCATGGCCCCAATAACTTCAACAATCTTATCACGCATCTGACTAGTTGAAATGAGGAGACTACTGATCTCATCATTACCTGTTGCTTTTATTTCAGCTGACAAATCACCCTCAGTTATTGCATTCACTGCAGAGTTAGCATTACGAAGCTTCGTTCTGATGCCTGCTGTTAGCAGTAGTCCGAAAGTCAATGCTGCTAAAGTTGAGACTATTCCCACAATCAACGTCACATAAAGTGACTGCGTCTGCGAACTGTCCATCGATGAAAAAGCTAACTTTTTGGCTTCACTAATGTCATTGAATAAGTCTTCGTTTTTTTTAAAAAGAGCATTTTGAGCTGTTTGCAGTTTAAGGTACCCTCGATTTATTTTTCCCCTTAATTCAGCCAATTTTTTTTCATTATCATTGTTAAATATTGAGGAGTAAGCGTACTGTGGGTCGGTTATATAATCATTATATTCAATAACAGCTTCTTTTAGCATGTTCTGACCGTTTATAATCGTATCGTAAAACATCTTATTTCTGACCAATGCTGGATACAATTTTTCGTAAATTTCCATTGACTCGTAAGATAGTTGGGGAATGAAAATTTGTTTAAATTTTTTACTAACTAAACTTTCATTATCTTCGTTTTCTTTATTTTTTCCTATGTAAAATACATCTGAAGCGACTACTTGTGGTGCAACTGTTTTTAGAAGTTCAGTAGCCTCGTCTAATTCAGCGCGTCCTTGATCGGCAAATTCTTCTGCTTTTTTAATAGTAGCATCAAACATAGATCGTACTTTTATTTTTTCCTCGTCGGTTTGATCAGCACCCACCACACTTAAAAACAATGAGGCTCCGCTTACTAAACTCGAAGATTGAATCAAGGAGGTATTCATTTTGTTTATTTGGGTTTCCAAAGCGGACTCTATTTTGTTTAATCTATCTGTTTTCAGTCCCATAGTATTAATAACATAAACAGAATAGCCTCCAAAAGAGGCTAACAGTATAGCTAGGCTCAAAACTAACATTAATATTTTGGCACTTATGTTGATCTTCAATTTATTACTCCCGGTTGCCATCAAGTCTCCTCCCGACATTTGCTGCGTAAGTCCTAATCTGCTGCTTGATCTTTATTTACATATTAATATCTACCGAAGTCTTGTTTACTGTCTGATTTGTTTTCCTCATTTGAGGATGTGTCTATTTCGTCAGTTTTGTCTGCAGAGATGTTCTCTAGATTTTCTGTTTTTTCATCATTGATTTCTATGTCGTCTTCGATTTTTGCTAGCTTGAACTGCTTCACCAGATCTTCAAGATCGGGCACAATTTGTGCAAGTTCATTTGCGGAGACTGATAGGTTTGAAGAGGCGAGGGCGTTTTGCTGTATAACGTTATCAAGCGTTTTGATTGCTCCGTTGATTTGCTCTGCACCAGTGGCTTGTTCTTTGGAAGATGCGCTGATGTTTTGAACAAGGTTTTGCGTTTTTTCAATCTCAGGTAGGAGTTCATCAAGCATTTGGTTAGTTTCGTCTGCTAACTTTTTGCCATCTGTCGATGATCTTTGTATTTCTGAAGCTGCGTCTTTACTGAGCTCAGCAAGCTTTGATACCTCAGAAGCAACAACAGCAAACCCTTTACCATGTTCTCCAGCTCTCGCGGCTTCTACCGAAGCATTAAGCGCCAATAGTTCAATCTTACGGGTAATTTCGCCAACGATAGCAATACGTTCAAAAATATCGCTCATTGCTTCTGATGTCTTCTTCATAGAGTTTGAGCACACAAGCGCGTTTTCAGCGAGTAGTTTTGCTGTTTCATCTGTCTCTGTGGCGTTTCTAGCATTTTCGTTAATCGTATTTGCCATCTCATCCATTGAGGCAGATGTTTCTTGGACAGAAGTTGCCTGTTGGCTTGTTCCGTCTGATACTTGATCAGCCGTTACTTCCAATTTTGAAGAGTTTTCAGATATTTTTTCAATCACTAGGCTCATGGCCCCAATAACTTCAACAATCTTATCACGCATCTGACTAGTTGAAATGAGGAGACTACTGATCTCATCATTACCTGTTGCTTTTATTTCAGCTGACAAATCACCCTCAGTTATTGCATTCACTGCAGAGTTAGCATTACGAAGCTTCGTTCTGATGCCTGCTGTTAGCAGTAGTCCGAAAGTCAATGCTGCTAAAGTTGAGGCAATCCCCACAATCAACGTCACATATAAAGATTGTGCTTGCGCATTATCCATAGATGAAAAAGCTAATTCTTTTGCCTTTCGAATTTCGCTGAATAGATTTAAAAAACTTCCATCCTTAATCATATCCTGTAAATATTTTTCTTGAGATGCGAGCTTAGAATTAGCTTTAACAATCTCGGACTTTAGATCACCAAGAGTCTGCTTGTATAAGTTGGAATAGGGGCTCAACTTTGTTGATGTAGCAAATTCATGATAGTCTAATACTGTTTTTTTGACTTGATCTTGCGCTAATTGAATTTCACCGTAAATCCCATCAATTCCATCCAGGGCAGTGATCACTTTTCGATAAATTTTAATTGCATCTCTACTAATTGGTGGATCTATAAGCGCTTCTAACCTGTGTCTAAAATTTAAATTTCCATATTTTTTACTGCGTGCTCCTTGAACAATTTCGTCTATAAGTTTTATAGCTTCTTGAAGGTTTTTATATGCCTCCTCAGAAAATTGATCAGCTTTTTTTATCGTTTTATTGAATTTTCCAACACTTCTCCCTACGTCATCAAATTTTGCGGAACCGCCTAATCCAAGTTCCAAAGTTGCACGCGTTACAAAAGCCGATGACTGAATAAGCGAAGCATTCATATTATTTATTTGTGTCTCCAAAGCAGACTCGATTTGGTTAAGCCGCTCTGTTTTAATTCCCATCGAATTTATAACGTACATTGCATAGCCGCCAAAGGATGCCAGAAGCAAAGCTAGTCCAAGCACTAGTAGCAAAATTTTTAAAGTGATTGTGAATTGAAAATTTTGCTTTTTAGCAGTCATTTATTTACTCCGTTTGTTAAACTATAGGCCTGCCTATTCGCTACAAACAATTAATTTTTTTTATATTCTTGTAGCTCTGCTGATTTGAGAAAGAAGTCAGGTTTAAAGATAAGCGTCACCTCACCTCCTTTTTCCCGAAAATTTGGAAAGTAATTTGGAATATCGTTTTGAAAAACTTTGTTTGAATCCTGAAAGGAAGATTGCTGAATGGATTGAATACCTAAAACACGATCTATACAAAGAGCAAAATCTACCCCAGATACACTGATAACAATAAATTTGTTACGCTCGTCTATTACTGTTAGTTCATGACCAAGATATTTTGACAGATCTATACAGCTCAAAACTTGCCCACGCAGACTGATCAATCCTCGAATAAAATCTGCTACTTTGTATAATGGGGTTACGTCTGACCCCTCAATAACCTCCAGGACTTTTGTGATTTCAATAGCGATCGTGCTATTTTTTATTTTTGCCACCATATAATCGTGGCTTAGATCGGCTAATTCTTCTTCACTAGATTTTCTATCTATATCTTCTTCAGTTCCTACAGCTATCTGGTTTTTTAATTCTGAGAAAACCAACGTAGATATTTTTTCTGGCGAGAAAATGAAAAGATTTTGTTCCTCATACCAAACGATATCTTTCAGGAGGTCGCTTGTGTTTTCGTCTTCAAATGCCTCTGCAATTTTATAGTTACCCTTAGAACTGATGGAAACGATACCAACATGCGTTTCCATCGTAAGAGCAAACATAATTCCATTATAATTTATTGTAATAATGGCACTAGGCATTTTGTTTAAGTTATTATTTTCGTCCTTTTTGATTTCACCAACCTTCAAATAGCTTTCATGGCTTTGAAAAATAGGTAGGAGTTTTCCTCTATATTCGGTAGTTCCAATACAAGACCTCAAAAACCCTTTCAGTGGCGAGATGGTGCCATAGTCATTTGTAATCTCTGTGACGTAAGCCACCGGCATTCCGAAGAGAATTCCTCCGCATTTGTATACAAACACCTCGCTTGTATTTACTATCTCATCAATTTTTGGATCATCACTTCGATTAATTGGAACATCAGTGGCATCAATTTTTAAAGTCTTTTGCTTTTCTTCTTTTGTTAATTTTTTCTTTTTTGATTTTTTTACTTTGACTTTATCATTTTTTTCTTTTTTTTCTGGTTCAGTGACGACGGCCTTAGGTTGTTCAACTACAGAACTTGGCAAAGCATCAACTAATTGATTGAATTTTTCTTCCGAAATATTTTTGGGCGATATTTTATCAAATTTTTTGGCCAAAAATTAGGTCTCACTCTTTATCAAGTTCAATGCTTCATTTGTTAAGTCAACAATTTCTTCGGTTGCCTGCTTATTATAACCAATAACTGAAACCTTATTAACATTAGTCTCCGCAAAGCAAACTCTTTGTGAAATGCAAGTTTCAGCAACTTGAACCCCATCTTCTTTAAGTTGCTCGATTACATGTGATAATATCGAGCTCCTTTTATTGACACCATTCAAAACGGTCAAAATGGGTGCTTTCTTTGAATTTTGGTTAGATTGCTTCAGAAAAACTTCAATCCAACCTTGCCCAACTATGTCATCTCTAGAAACGCGGCATGGTGTTATAATTAAAGAAGATTGAAAAAGAAACTGAGCCATTTCTTTGGTTAGACTGCCTTGCGTATCTATCAGCAAAAAGTCAACCTCAACATCCTCCGCTGCTTTCAACTCCGCTGGTTCAATAATTTCAACTCTTGATAATAATTTATCTTTTGTGCCAGTGATCCAATCCTGAGAACATTTTTGCTGATCTAAGTCTAATATAGCCACCGAATAACCTGCGCGTATTAAAATGGCTGCCATATTAATGCATAATGTAGATTTGCCAGATCCTCCCTTAACATTCGCAAAAGTTACAACCTTAGCCACCTTAGTTTCCTTTTTGATTATTGAAAGCATCGGCTTTCAATATTGATAACAAGTTATTTAAATCCAAAAATCTAGTTTCCGAGGATATATGATTTCTAAAAAATGAAAATTCAAAAATGCTATCGTCAGAACTTTTTAAAAATGCTATTGCAAAATTTGGTAACAAAAAGAAATTTCATTATGACAACAAATTTTAGGGCGATTGCTACTTGCCTTTTGGCCTATGTTTGTTTTGATCTAATGAGCGTTCATGTGCGTCTCCTATCTAGTAACTATTCGCCTCAAGAGCTTTCGGTTTACAGAAATGTTATTGGTGTTATCCCAGCAATTTTTTATATGTGGTATTCAAAGGAATTGAGCTTAAAAATTTCCGACTATAAAATAGAAAAATGGAAGCTTGGTATATTCCGAGGATTAATGATTGCGGTTGCACAACTTTGTTTTTATACAGCCCTCGCAAAATTGGAACTGGCAACTGTATCTGCCCTTGGGCAAGTTGGTGCGCTTTTTATAGTGTTATTGGCAATTTTCATTTACAAGGAAAAAGTAGGACTTTGGCGATGGATTGCTGTGATCGTTGGATTTATCGGCGCCATTATGATAATGAAGCCAGGAACCGATATTTTTTCTTGGTATTCAATTTTACCAATTTGCGCAGCTTTTTGTTATGCCTCCTCAATAGTTACTTTGCGCAGTTTTAAAAGTTCTGTATCAAGTGCAATTTTATTCCTTTATTCTGCAACCTCGGCAGCCTTTGGGGCTATGATCCTCGCCTTTGGATCAATTACTTTTACTCCTATCAAGTCTCCGATGGATGGTTTGTTGATCACCTCTATGGCTGTTTGTGGAGGCTTTGGAGTGGTATTTTTAATGTATGCTTTTCGTAATGCTCCTTCAGCTTTGTTAGCTCCCTTCAGTTATTTTGGTATTTTGACGTCTTTTCTTATCGGTTGGATAGTTTTCGACGAATTTCCAGTAAATACTCTTTTCCCAGGAGTAATTTTGATTTTAATTTCCGGGTTTGTTATAATATGGCGAGAAAATAGAGCCTCTAAATTTTAAATTTAAAAAATTTTCCTAAAAATGATATAAATTATTGTTTTTGAATGTTTATCATATATTTTTCAGTTTTAAAAATATGATTTTAGGCTCAGATTTCCACTAGGGTAAAAATCGGACACGACATAAAAATACTCTTTTTTTACAAAAAACGAATTTTTATTACTTTTTCGCTTGCATCTTAATTTTTTCAATCTATTAAGCCCCCACAGACATATGTCGGGGGGTGAACCGCATATTCTTCAACAATAAACAATCGTGGGAGAATTTACATGGTTTACAGAAGTTTTAAAACTTCGATATTGGGTATGGTTGCAGGTGCATCAATGATTTTTGGTGCTAATGTTTCTTTTGCCGGGGATTGGAAACCTGCAAAGCCAATTACTATGGTGATTATGGCCGGCCAAGGCGGTGGAGCTGATAGAATAGCCCGACTTTTTCAATCAATAATTCAAAAAGAGAACCTTTCTAACATGCCGATTTTGCCTGTTAATAAGGGTGGTGGTTCTGGTGCTGAGGCACTTCGTTTTCTAAAAGATAACGAGGGCGACGCGCATACAATTATGGCTACTCTAAATAGTTATTATACTACTCCATTGAGAACTGATATTGGTGTAGATATTGCTGAATTCAATCCTCTAGCCAGGATGGCAATGGATACTTTTGTTCTATGGGTGAACGCTGAATCGGAGATTAAAACATTAGATGACTATGTGGCGGCAGTTTCAGCTGCTGGTGGTAGCTGGAAAATGGGCGGTACAGGTACCGGTCAAGAAGATAGCCTTGTAACAGCAATGCTGGAAAAAGAGTTTGGCATCAAGCATACATATGTTCCTTTTAAAGGGGGCGGGACGGTTGCAAAAAATTTAGTAGGAAACCACATCGATTCTACTGTTAATAACCCCGCTGAGCAGATGGGATTTTGGAAAGCTGGTAAAGTCAGGCCTATTGTTGCCTTTACGCCTGAGCGTTTAGACGTTTTCCCCGACGTGCCAACTGCAAAAGAACTTGGGCATACCATAGTTTATTGGATGCAGAGATCATTTGTTGCGCCAAAAGGCATGCCAACAGCTGCTATTAACTATTACACTGAGATGTTTGAAAAGCTTTCAGCAACCGAAGAATGGCAAACTTATGCAAAAGAAAAAGCTTTGGTGGCGGATATGATCACTGGAAGTGAGTTGCAAAAGTACTTCTTAGACGAGCGTGCGAAGCATAAGGAAATCTTGGCTTCAAGCGAGTAAATTACCCCTAAGTCATCCAAAATCCGTGCGTGGGGAAGACCTCACGCACGGAGATTTAATAAAACTAACTACGAGTAGCTTAATGATAAATGCTGACAGAATAATTGCTTCTCTCATAATTATAAGTTCGCTCTACTTTATGTGGCACGCTATCGCTCTGCCTATTGGTTGGAATGGCATCGAGGGTGGCCCAGGTGGGGGAGCATTTCCGTTTTGGCTATCCGTTATCATGCTTATATGCTCTGCCATTGTATTTTGGCGAAGCAGTTCTGGGACAAAATTTCAAAAGTTCTCTTTTGACACATCCATGATCAAACCTATTCTACTCGTGTCTGTTAGCCTATTATGCACGGTAGGCCTTATATCGGTTATTGGCGCATATATAGCGATATTTTTGTTTTTGTTTTGGTACCTTAGGGTGATCGGCAGGCATTCAATAGGATTATCTCTAACTATTCCCGTTTTGACTCCGATACTGATGTTCTTTTTTTTCGAGGTTACCTTGAGAATAATGTTGCCTAAAGGAGTAAGTGAGCCGTTGTTCCTTCCTCTTTACGCAAAGTTTTTCTGAGTTTGGAAACAATATGGATCTTCTGACACTTTTATCAGATGGTTTCGCGACCTCACTTTCGCCATTTAACTTGATGATCGTTATCCTTGGTGTGACAGCTGGGCTTTTTATTGGAGCCATGCCTGGTTTAGGCTCCGTAAATGGTGTCGCAATAGTGCTTCCACTAACCTTTGTTGTGCCTCCAGCTTCCGCCATTATTTTATTAGCAGCAATATATTACGGCGCTATGTATGGAGGTGCGATTTCGTCGATATTGTTGGGTATACCAGGGGCGTCAACAGCTGTTGCAACAACGTTTGATGGGCGACCAATGGCGCAAAAAGGTCAGGCGGCGTTAGCTCTCATCGCCGCTGCATTCGCTTCTTTTGTTGGCGGTACGATTGCTGTCATTTTATTTACATTGTTTGCTATTCCATTAGCTGATTTAGCTCTTGCATTTGGCCCCGCAGAGGAATTTGCCTTAGTTCTGCTCGCATTTACCACATTTGTTGGACTTGGTGGTGATGACATATTGAAGACAATTATCATGATCTGTCTTGGGCTGGTACTTTCAACAGTTGGCCTCGATTTAATATCTGGCCAGCCACGATTGATTTTTGGTGACTTGCCTGGATTTTACTCCGGCATCTCCTTTTTGGTTTTGGCCATTGGCGTGTATGGAGTTGGTGAGGTGCTTTATACAATTGAAACTTCAAAATCTAATCCCACTGTAAGTAATGCAAAAATTACTTTTAAAGACCTTTACACAGGCATTAAAACTATAAGCAGTTATACAAAAACAATGTCTATTGGTTCGTTTCTGGGATTCTTTGTGGGTATGCTTCCTGCCGCTGGTGCAACACCTGCTTCTTTGATGGCCTATGGCTTAGCGAAACAGACCTCAAAAAAACCTGAAACATTTGGCGATGGTAATATTGAAGGCGTAATTGCTCCTGAAACCGCAAATAATGCCGCCTCTACAGGTTCACTATTGCCGATGCTAACTCTGGGTATTCCAGGCTCGCCTACTACAGCTTTATTGCTCGGTGGAATGGTGATGTGGGGACTAATGCCAGGTCCTATGTTGTTCATAGATCAGCCAGATTTTGTTTGGGGACTAATTTCGTCTCTCTATACTGCAAATGTCGCAGCGGTATTGATAAACATTGCCCTGATACCACTTTTCGTCTGGGCTTTGCGTATGCCGTTTTCAGTATTATGTGCAATTGTCTTGGTCCTCTGTATCGTAGGAGGTTTCGCTCCAAATCAGAAGATGCATGATGTATGGTTGATAGTTTTATTTGGTTACGCTGGTTATCTTTTGCGCAAGGCTGATTATCCATTAGCACCTTTGGTCTTGGCTCTTGTTTTGGGGCCGCTAATGGAAAAAAGTTTTCGCCAAACTTTGATTTCTGAACAAGGAAACATATTGGCGTTCATAGAGAGACCGTTATCTGCAACGTTCATTTTTCTTTCCTTATTGTTTTTTATATGGCCCTTAGTTGGTTTGTTGCGGAGCAGCAAACGAGAGCACCCGCACTTTTCAAGTAAAAGACCAGATTTTTCGAGACAGAACAGTTAGAAAGAGTAAATGAATGTCTAAGCCAAGATTATTGATAACAAGGCGCTGGCCAAAAGCAGTTGAAGAGTCTGCAATGGAGCACTTTGATGTCACTTTAAATGATAAAGACATCCCATTGGACATTGAGGATATGCGACATGCTTTGAAAAGCTATGATGCTATTTCGCCAACAGTTACAGATATATTAAATGCAAAAGCATTTGAAGTAGAGGATGTAAGCTGCAAGATCTTATGTAATTATGGAGTTGGCTATAGTCATATTGATTTGCCTAGTGCAGAAAAATTGGGAATTTGCGTAACCAATACACCAGATGTTTTGAGTGACTGTACAGCTGATATTGCTATGACTTTAATGCTAATGGCTGCTCGGCGCGCTGGTGAAGGTGAGAGAGAACTACGTGCCAAAAAATGGGACGGTTGGCGTCCCACTCATATGATTGGTGCTAAAGTTACGGGTAAGACACTAGGAATAATTGGCTTTGGTCGTATTGGCCAAGCCATGGCTTCACGTTGTCACTTTGGATTTGGTATGAAAATAAAAATCTTTTCCCGATCACAAGTGAGTGCTGAGCTGTTAAAAAGATACAATGCTGAACAATTTAGCTCTGTAGAAGCTCTCTTAAGTGAAAGTGATTTTATTTCGCTACATTGTCCCGGTGGAACCTCAAATCGTCACTTGATTAATGCATCGAACCTTGCGCAGGCAAGACCTGAATTAGTTTTGATAAATACCGCCAGAGGAGAGGTCGTTGATGAAGTGGCACTCGCAAACGCTTTAGAAAATAGAATTATCAAAGCCGCAGGCCTTGATGTCTTTGATGGTGAGCCCAGCATTAACCCTGTTTTGATGTCGTCTCCTAACCTTGTGATGTTGCCGCATCTAGGCAGTGCAACAAGAGAAACACGAGAAGAAATGGGCTTCAGAGCTCTCGAAAACTGCAAAGCCTTTTTTAAGGGAGAAACTCCTTTGGATAAGGTCGTGTGAGAAATTTATGTGGAAATTTTAAATTTTTAAATTACGTAGGAAAGAAAGGTTGATTACTGACATGTTTGAAAAACTTACTATACCGAATACCCTTGCAGCAGGACCTGGTCCAGGAAATACTGATCCACGCGTATTAGAGCAATTTTCAAAAGCGGGTCTTGCCGATCATATGCATCCAGATGTTTTGCGTGGGATGAAAGAATGTAAATTTATGCTCCGAGAGGTTTGGGGCACTAAAAATATGCACACTTTTGGGGTTGCTGGAACAGGTTGGAGTGGACTGGATGCGATGATATCGGCGGTTAAGCCAGGTGATAAAGTCGTAGCTTTTGTTAATGGTACATTTTCTGGCATTGACGCTCTTTCCTTGAGGATGAAGGCTGCAACTGAAGAAGAATTAGCGGCAAATCCATTAGACCCAAATGCTAAAAGTGTTGAAGTTATTAATGTTCCACATGGTCAATCAGTTGATGGCGACATTATCGAGAAATATATGGCCGAGCATAAACCTAAATGGGCATTCATGGCACACTATGAAACCGGTTCGGGTCGCGTGAATGATATTAGCGGTTTTTCTGAGTCTTGCGAACGGCATGGTGCTCTTGGACTTGTGGATGCAGTAAGTTCGCTAGGTGTGGGTGACTTTAGGATCGACGATTACCCTGGAGTAGTAGCTTGGGCTTCGTGTCCCCAAAAGGGCATTAGTTGCCTGCCTCTTACCTATGCGCCAGTAAGTTTCTCTGATAGATATATTGACGTCCTGAAGGCTACTGGTGCTCGAACTTTGGCTCATAATCCAATTCTTGAAGCGAGGCACTGGGCCATAATTGATGGCGCAGATGTAGATAAAGGGACTTACCACCGCACTCATTCTGCTTATGCTGTGGCGGCTTTTCACGAAGCTCTTAGATTGGCTTTAGAAGAGGGTATTTCGAACAGGGCGGCAAAATATTCGAAGTTTGAAAAAGCTTTAAGTGGAGCCTTCAGAGCAATGGGATGTGATGTTACGTCCGATATGACTTCGCTGGTCGTATTGAATTTACCAGAAAATCTCTCCGGACGAGAGATGGAGTTTGTTCAGCACTGTCGATCACAAAATTTTGGTATTTGGCCAACACTTTCTGAACCAGTACAAGTTAGGGTAGGGATTCTGAACCTATTAAGTGATGAAGCTATATCTGAAATCATCGATAAGTTTGGTGCAGCTCTTAAAGAGTTGGGTGGACAATTTGATGATAAGCTTGTTTCTCTTGAAATTAATAAACTTTCTGAGCAAATAGCTGCAGAATAACAATATTTTTGGCTAAGATAAGCCTCTGAGCCTTTGTTGCTCTTTTACTATAGCGTCAATATCTTGAAATGATAAATTAGGATATTGGCGCGTTATTTCGTAAATTTTATCTTCATGAGACTTGCTGGTCCAAGAGCCTGAAGAAGTATCGGTTAAAAATTCAGTAAACATATCAACTGGATTCAACCAATCATAAGGGCCCTCCAGGTAAATCTTATATATGTCTCTTTCCAAACTCACTAGTATTACTCTACTTCTTTAAGAATCATTCTAATCGCCCAAGCAGAATGAAATAAAGATGAAACAGAAAAAAGGCCTCCAATGAAAACAATTTCAAATATTGCCGGTCCTTTTACCTCATGAAACATCACTAAGTATGAAAGTAAGCAAAGTAAAAATATCGACACAATTGCTCTAAACTTATATTCGCTCAATTTTGTTTTATCGTACATAAGAATAAATTATTATATAATTTTCAATTTGATACCAATAAGATAGACTATATAGACTGTAGTTCAAACTTCCATAGAATCAAAATGAGAAATAAAATAAATGCTGAGAGAAAAGACTACAATTTTATATATTTTCGTATTTAAATGTAAAATTCCGTAACGGAATTTTTACATAAAAAGTGTAAAAAATAATTGACACATTTTTAAAATTTTAATTTAATGAAACTGTCGAGCTGAAGCCTATTAACAAGGATGACTTCGTTTAGGGGGAACTCGACGCGGAATTTGTCTATTGTTTATGTTCATCACCCTGATCTTTAAAAATAGATAAGTTTCAAACTGTTGGTGGGCGCTCATACTTTAGGTATGAGCGCTTCCATCGTTATAAAAGACACGGTAAATTTTTCTTAATACCATCAATCGGCTAAATTCCGCCAAAATAAGTGACAACCAAAGTTGACAGAATGAAAATTTATTTTAACATTTGATGTTTAATTATAATCTTGGGGGTTTTTATGGAATTGTTAAGTTTTTCGGTATCCACGCCGTTTTGGATATGGCTCTTATTCGCTCTTGCTACGGCCTATTACTACGACATCATGAAAAAACGAATTAATAGAATAGAGCAAAAGCTTTTAGATTTGAATGGGTAGGCCCTAATATTCAATCTTTTAAGATTTATGCTTCCATCGTTTTCTGCGGGGTACTCGAACCGCTAGCATAAACATTAATAGTGGGTTTCTGAATCGTCTCAAGTCTAAAGCTTCGAAAACACCAATTGTCTTTTCCCCTTTGATGCTTGTTGAAACAGTTGCTCGACTATAAAACGGTGCATCTAAAAGGCTTTTTTCTTGCCTCGGTTCAGATTGACGGTCACATCGGGTTTGTCGTTTTATGCCCCAAAGCGAACTTGAAAATTTTGAGTTTTTGGGCGCACGATCTATGTTTTCCGCTTTACCATTATTTTCGAAATGATATTCAAATTGATATTTCTCTTTGTTACGTAATTCTAAGTCATAGAAACAAGAGGTACCTTTTCCTGAGGGAAATCGACCCCAAGTCCAGTAGTCAAAGTCTTGTTCCAAAGCTCTTGTGCCGAAATTTGCATCAAAATAACCGTGACCTATCCACTGCCATTCCGGTTTGTTTAGGTTCACTTCAATTTCGGCTGTTGGAGCAAACGGGCGCCAGATGTGTGTTCCCTCTTTTGTGAGCGGTAATTCAAC
>CACGIS010000028.1 GCA_902573175.1 Paracoccaceae bacterium
TTTTCATGCAGCTCCATATTTGGAAGAAAAGGGTGATGCTTTGCCGAAAACACCATTTCTAGATCAGGTAGTTATTGCTTTCGGAATTGATGACGCTGAACAGCATTATCATGTCCCATTATTGCTCTCAGCATATGGATACTCTACCTATCGTGGGAGCTGATGGTGGTGACGTGAGAAATTATCTTACTTTTATTTTAAATGGGAAAACCCAGAGAGTCGATAATATCGCTGGTGATATGACTCTATTGAAATGGTTAAGAAACCAAAAAAGCTTAGTTGGATCTAAAGAGGGTTGTGCCGAAGGTGACTGTGGAGCGTGTACGGTTGCAATAGTTAAAACCGATGATACTGGAAATTTAACTTGGCGGTCCGTAAATGCATGTATTGTTTTTATGGGTATGCTTGAAGGTTGTGCGGTCATTACTGTTGAGGGCTTAAATGGGCCTGATAGTGAACTGCATCCCTGTCAAAAAGCGCTGATAGACTTTCACGGATCTCAATGTGGGTTTTGTACGCCTGGTTTTGTTATGTCACTATTTACAGCTTGGTCAAACAAACACGGTTTGATGGCAGAAGATATAGACGATACTTTGGCGGGGAATTTATGTAGGTGCACAGGCTACAGGCCAATTGTCGAAGCCGGGCTTTCGCTGAAAAATGCAAAGCAACCTCAGTGGGAATTGGATCGCAATGAAATTCTTAAAAAAGAACTTTTAAAAATAAAGAGCTCAGAGCCAGTTGAAATTACAAACGGAAAAAATTCATTTTCTGTACCTACTAATTACGAAGATTTTTCAACAACTTACGCAGATCAACCTTCCTCTACCATTGTGTCTGGTGCTACAGACATTGGTCTTTGGGTAACAAAGCAAAATCGGAACTTATCAAACATGATTTGGACTGGTCGTGTTAAAGAATTCAGCAAAATCGACCAGCAAGAGGATTTTATAATTATTCGACCCGCAGTAACCCATCAGGAAGCCATGGAAAAGTTAGGTAGTAAATGGCCAACAATTAACGCTTTATGGAAGCGTTTTGGATCAGTGCAGGTGCGAAATTCTGGAACGGTGTGTGGGAACCTCGCTAACGGGTCTCCAATTGGTGATTTGCCTCCTGCTTTGATTGCACTGGGATCATTAATTGAGCTTACAAATAGAAATAAAAAGCGAAAACTACCTTTAGAAGAATTTTTTATCGAATACGGAAGACAAGATCGTCATTCCGGCGAATATGTCTCTGGAGTATTTGTGCCAAATAAATCAGGGAATAATTTTCGATGCTATAAATTATCCAAGCGATTTGATCAGGACATTTCTGCTGTTATGATGGGTGCAAATCTCAGTGTAGAAAAAACCAAGATAACTAAGGCTACAATTTGTTTTGGCGGTATGGCCGGCACCCCAAAGAGAGCAACAGAAGTGGAAAAAGCTCTTTTGGACCAACCTTTCGAGCCACAGTCTTTTATTAAGGCATCAAAAAATATAAATAAGGATTTTGACCCTTTAACGGATGTTCGCGGTAGTGCAGACTATAGACGTAAAGCGGCGCAAAATTTGGTGATGAAATATGGGTACGAACTTACAGGTTCATTTGTTCCTAATTTGGCGGATCGCAACCAAGTTGAGAATTTGGTGAGTTGAATGAAAGATACAGATGGATCAGCAAAAGAAGGCATAGTTCACAAGGCTATTCGACATGATAGTGCCCATAAGCATGTAAGTGGCGCTGCGAAATATGTAGATGATATAGCTGTTCCGCCGAATACTCTTGAGATCTTATTGGGGCAAAGCAAATTTGCACATGCTAAAATTTTAAGTATGGATTTATCTCAGGTTGAAAACTTTCCAGGTGTTATAAAAGTTTTAACTGCAGCAGATATACCAGGAACAAATGACTGTAGTCCTTTCGCGGGTGATGACCCAATATTTGCTGAAAATGTAGTAAGTTACTTAGGACAGTCTGTATTTGCAGTTGTTGCCGAAGATATCAAAACCGCTCGTAATGCCATTGAGTTAGCCGAAATCAAGTATGAAGAACTTCCGGCTGTAATAAATATTGATCAGGCATTAGAGACAGGAAATGTTTTAGGGCCGCCGGCTGTAATTGAATGTGGAAAGGTAGATCAAGCATTAGCAAAAAGTAAAAACAAGCTTGAGGGCAAAATCATACTAGGTGGCCAAGAACATTTTTATCTTGAAGGCCAAGCGGCCTTTGCTATTGCCGGCGAAGATACTGATATTGTTGTGCACTGCTCGACCCAGCATCCAACGGAAATTCAGCATAAAGTTGCAATGGCGCTGGGGCTATCCAATCACGATGTTACAGTAATAACGCGTAGAATGGGAGGTGGGTTTGGCGGAAAAGAGAGCCAAGGCAATCTACCAGCTATAGTCGCTGCACTTGCGGCAAAACTAACAGGTAGACCGGCTAAATTAATTTATGACCGAGATGACGACTTTATTTTAACAGGAAAACGGCATGATTTTCAAATATCCTATAAAGTAGGTTTTGAAGATAATGGGTTAATCAACAGTGTAATTGTTGATCAGGCAATGCGTTGTGGAATGTCTTGGGATTTATCCGAGGCTATTGCTGCCCGCGCTATGTGCCATGCCGAAAATTCTTATTTTATAAAAAATATGCGAATTACATCCCATCGCCTCAAGACTAACACTCAATCCAATACTGCTTTTAGAGGATTTGGAGGGCCGCAAGGAATTGTCGGTATGGAGCGGGTCATCGACCATGTGGCGCATCATTTGAATGTCGATCCCCTTTTGGTTCGGGAACGAAATTTTTATCCCCACAAGACCTCTGCCACACATGGGATCACTCCGTACGGACAAACCGTTCACGATTGCATAATCCAAGATATTATTTCTGAATTGAAGAAAACAAGTGACTATGCTGACCGCCGAAAAGATATCGAAAAATTCAATAAAAATAGCGAGTTTTTTAAAACGAGGGATTTCTCTTACTCCTGTAAAGTTTGGGATTTCCTTCAATGCAAGCTTTTTAAACCAAGCAGGTGCACTGCTACATGTTTACAATGATGGTTCTGTTTATCTTAATCATGGTGGAACAGAAATGGGCCAAGGGTTAAATACCAAAATTGCCCAGATAGTAGCCAATGAGTTTCAGCTGCCCTTAGATGCAATTAAAATCACTGCCACGTCGACGGGAAAAGTTCCTAATACATCTGCTACTGCTGCTTCTTCTGGAAGCGATCTAAATGGAATGGCAGCAAAAAATGCAGCAGAAAAAATTAAGTCCAGAATGGCTGAATATCTTGCAGCTGAGGCTCAAATTAAGCCTGAAGCGATAGCTTTTGAGGATGGGATGGTGATAGTTGGAGCCAACAGTTACGATTTTGCAGAGGCTGTGAGGCGTTGTTACATGGGAAGGATTTCGTTGTCTGCAACTGGATTTTATTCCACACCCAAAGTCCATTGGGATCCAAAAACATTTAAAGGCAGACCATTTTACTATTTTGCTTATGGTGCTGCATGCAGTGAGGTGGCTCTCGATTTGTTAACAGGAGAGAATAGAATTTTACGAGCCGATATCTTACATGATGTAGGCAAATCACTTAATCCAGCTATAGATATTGGACAAATAGAAGGTGGCTATGTTCAGGGCGCAGGTTGGTTAACTACTGAGGAGCTTGTTTGGGATAGTAAAGGTAAACTTCTAACTCATGCACCATCAACTTACAAAATCCCAGCTTGCTCAGATAGACCTCTAGATTTTAGAGTTCAACTTTTCTCTGAAGGAGAAAATTGTGAAGACACAATTCATAGGTCAAAAGCTGTTGGTGAGCCTCCGCTCATGCTAGGGACCAGCGTATTAATGGCTTTATCACATGCTTTACAGTCGGTGAATGGAAGCAGTAGTTATCCAAACTTAAATGCGCCCGCAACACCTGAAAGGCTGTTGATGCAATCTGTAGGACTTGATCAAGCTAATGTTTGAATGCGCAGAATTATGCATAAGTCTTTGATTAATCCGAATGGAAATTGGATAGCCGCTGCAAATCATTTGATTGGTGATGAGACAGCAGTAGCTCACGCTGTAATTATTTCGGTTCGTGGTTCTGCACCTCGAGAGTTGGGTGCCAATATGTTAATTTCTGAAAATCAAATTTGGAACACCATAGGCGGCGGCTCTCTAGAATTTGAAGTCATGGAGCAGGCAAGAAGATTAATTAAAGAGATTGGCTTAAAAGTAGAAGGCAGAAATAGAAAAGTTTTAAATTTAGCACTTGGCCCAGATATGGGACAATGCTGCGGTGGCACTGTAAAGGTTCTTTTGGAAATTTTAAGTCATGCAGATATCAACAAATTGTCAAAGCACTCCCAAAAACTAGTAGTGTTAGAGCATCCATTAAAATCTGGAGCTTCGACGGAAGTTTTGAGAACTGATGATGATAAAAATTTCAAACCATTTTTAAAAAAAGAAAGTTTTATTCTCCCAACAGCTAGAAATCTTGATCCTTTATTTATTTACGGTGCTGGCCATGTTGGCAGGGCATTGGTAAAAATAATAGAACATACGGATTTTGACATTCATTGGGTAGATATTGATGAGAAACGATTTCCGGAAGGATCAACATCTAACTTCTCCAAAGTGATTGCTTTAGATCCAGCTGTAATTGCGTCTCACGCCCCAAGTAATGCTTATCATGTGATAATAACTCATTCACACCCTTTGGACGAGGCTATCTGTTTCGCGTTATTGTCAAAAGATCAATTTCGTTTTTGTGGATTGATAGGATCTAAAACGAAGAATGCTCGATTTAGAAGTCGACTGTCAAAAATGGGTATTAAAGCTGAACAATTAAAAAAATTAACCTGTCCCATTGGCTTAGATGAAATTAATTCAAAACAACCGGTTAAGGTTGCTATTTCGATTGCTGCCCAGCTTTCAATATGGCAGGAAACAAACGGGATAAGGATGGTATGAATAATGTTTGATTATTTTTGGTTGTGGTCCGAAATGATCGTTCGTTGGGTGCACGTGATTGCGGGCGTTGCATGGATTGGCTCTTCCTTTTATTTTATTGCGCTGGATTTGAGTTTAAAGCCTGGAAAAGAATTGCCCAAAGAGGCTAATGGCCAGGCCTGGCAAGTTCATGGCGGTGGTTTTTATAATATGGTCAAATATCTGGTAGCTCCCAGCAAAATGCCTGACGAGTTGACCTGGTTTAAGTGGGAGGCTTATAGCACTTGGATTTCGGGCATGGCCTTAATGTCTCTGGTCTATTACGGCTCTACTAGTCTTTACATGATTGATTTAGAAGTTCTTGATATAACACAAGGTCAAGCAGTTCTATTAAGCTTGGGTGGTATTTTATTTGGGTGGGTAGTTTACGATGGTTTATGCCGCAGTCCACTTGGAAGAAATCACCTGGTTTTGGCTCTATCCGGACTGATTTTTCTCATAGTACTATCTTACATTTATACGCAAATTTTTTCCCATAGGGGCGCTTTTATGCAAATGGGTATTTCGATTGGAACCATGATGGTTGCTAACGTTGCAATGGTTATAATCCCTGGTCAGAAAAAAGTTGTAAAGGCACTTAAAGCTGGCGAAGAGCCAAATCCTATTTATGGAGCTAGAGGGAAACAGAGATCTTTACATAACAACTACCTTACGCTTCCAGTTATCTTTGTAATGCTTGGTGTTCATTACCCAATAATTTTTGCTACAGAATATAGCTGGTTAATTCTTGGACTGATTTTGATAATTGGTGCACTGATAAGACATTTTTTCAATACTAAGCACAAAGGCTTGCCAGCGCCCTATTGGACATGGCTAGCGGCTTCTTTCCTCGTCGTTTGCTGTATCTCACTATCATATGTTGGAGGGCCGACTAACGAAGATTACGAGATAAGTAATCTTAATCTATCAAAAGACGAAGTACATAATTCCGCAGTCGAATTAGTAATAGAGAGATGCAGTGCTTGCCACGCAAAGGAGCCTGTTTGGGATGGCTTGGCTTTTGCGCCTAAGGGGGTTTATCTTGAAACAGAGGCGCAAATTTTAAAAGTGGCGAATGAAATTTATTGGCAGTCAGCAGCTTCTTGGGCCATGCCTCCAGGGAACATAATATGGTTGGATGATGAAGAGCGAGCTTTATTGTCTGAATGGCACAAAAAGTTAAAAGATAATTGAGGTAAAAATGAACGAATATCCTCGAGATATGGTTGGTTACGGTCAAAAAAGGCCACAGTTGACTTGGCCAGATGGTTCGAAAATAGCCGTTCAATTTGTCTTAAATTATGAGGAAGGTGCTGAAAACTCTATTTTGCATGGTGATCCAGCCTCGGAAATTTTTCTATCTGAAATAATTGGTGCGGCTCCATTTGAAGGAGCGCGGCATATGTCCATGGAGTCAATTTATGAATATGGCTCGAGGGCAGGTGTTTGGCGTATTTTAGATTTATTCAGATCCAGAAAAGTACCCATAACTTTATTTGCTGTTGCAATGGCAATGCAAAGAAATCCTTCAGTGATTGAACAAGCACTTAAAGATGGACATGAAATCGCATCACACGGATACAGGTGGATTAATTATCATGGAATGCCAAAGTCAGAAGAAATGGCCCACATGAGGAAAGCAATTGAAATCCACAAAGACATTTGTGGTGAGCGTCCACTAGGATGGTACACTGGTAGAACCAGTGAAAACACACGTGATTTGGTTTCAGAAGAAGGTGGTTTCATTTATGATGCAGATGATTATTCAGATGATCTTCCTTTTTGGAGCAAGCAGGTAAAACAGCCTCATCTCATTGTTCCCTATACTCTTGATGCAAATGATATGAGATTTGCAACCACCCAAGGATTTAATACAGCAGATCACTTTTCTAATTATCTTATCGATGCATTTGATACGTTATATTCTGAAGGCGAAATATCGCCGAAAATGATGTCCGTGGGTTTGCATTGCAGATTAGTTGGGCGTCCTGCAAGATTTAGGGGGCTCGTCAAATTTTTAGATCATATACTTTCACACGAAAAAGTTTGGATAGCCAAGCGTATTGATATAGCTAAGTATTGGACTGAAAAATTTCCGCACCCAAGTTTTTAAAATAGAAAATATTTATTAAGGTTTTTATGGATATAGAGACGCCACCAACGGAAGCAAGAAGATATGGTCTAGGATTGGTCAATCTGGCTTCACCTAGAATGGGCACTAAAATTCATTCGGTCAGTGATGATTTTTTTGCTGAAGCTCCCAGAATGTTACAAGATACAATACCAGTTTTTGTACCGGACAAATTTGATGATAACGGGAAGTGGATGGATGGCTGGGAGTCTAGCAGGCGCCGTCGAGGAGGTCACGACTGGTGCATCATTAGTTTGGGTGAACCGGGTGTAATAAAACTTGTGGACATAAATACTGCCCACTTCACTGGAAATTATCCGCCAGGAGCCATGGTAGAGGTGGGGTATTCATTAAATGGTGATATAAACAAAGTTGAGTGGCACACTCTTATTGAACATGTTAATTTGGGCCCTGATGCACACCATTTATTGGAGTCAAAATATTTAAGTACAGTAAACTTGGTGAGGTTAAATATCTTTCCAGATGGAGGGGTAGCAAGGCTTCGGTTATTTGGAGACGTGCAGCGCGATTGGGCAAATCAAAAAAATGATATCTTTGAGCTATCCGCGCTTCGCTCAGGAGGAAGTATTTTAGGTTATAATGATGCGCACTATGGTGATGTAAATGCTCTTATATCTGAAGGCCGCGGTTTGACAATGGGAGATGGATGGGAGACGCGCAGACGACGAGAGCCAGGAAACGACTGGATAGTTGTTCAACTTGGCACCTCAGGTTTCGTTGATGAAATAGAAATTGATACCGCACATTTTAAAGGTAACTTTCCAGATAAGTGTAGTATCCAAGCTGCTCTAGTTGAGAAGGGTTTTGATGTAAATTCTGCAGAAAATTGGAAAGAGCTAATGCCTAAACAAAGTCTTTCTGCCAACGCCATCCATAAATTCAAAAAAGAAATCGTTAATGACTTCGGTCCTGTTAATGCTGTCAGGTTGAATATTTATCCAGATGGAGGTGTTTCAAGACTAAGGATATTTGGTAAAGCATTATAGAAGATGACTTTAAATAATCTAAAAATCAAACCTTTATCTAAATCCAACTTTGCACCTTATGGTCAGGTTATTGAGCTTAAAAATGCTGAAAAATTAATGATCAATCAGGGAACTACTACGCGTTTTAACGCACTCTCATCAGTAGATGTGGCAACTGAAAATGGTGAACCAATAATATCTATTTTCGAAGGCCAGCGGCGACCTGATCCGATTAGGCTGGAAGTAATGGAAAGACATCCTCTAGGCTCACAGGCCTTTTTTCCTTTATCCGAGCACGGTTGGTTAGTCATGGTGTGCAAGTCTAATAGCTCAGGTAATGAGCCTGATTTGAGCACGGCTGAATGTTTTTTTGCAGAAGGCAATCAAGGTGTAAATTACTTCAGAGGTGCTTGGCACCATCCATTACTAGTTCTGCAAGAGAGCCAAAAATTTTTGGTAGTTGATAGGCAGGGTGGCGGCTGCAATTTAAATGAATTTTTTATTGAAAATATGGACCTAAAAATAGACTTGGAAAGTATTAGAAATCTAGTTTCAGATATTGATTAAATCTCGGGATAATTTACTATGTTCGTGAACAAGCTTCTCCATAGGAATAGAGATTAATTGCCCTTCACTAACGACCATTTTTCCATTGATTATAGTATAATTAGCTTTGCTTGGACCACAAAAGACCAGTGAGGCAACAGGATCCCAGTCACTACCTGAAAAATCGACGTTGTCTCTCTTAAAAGCAGTAATATCTGCTGCATAACCTGGTACAAGCATGCCGATATCATCTCTATTAAGAACGGATGCACCACCTTTGGTTGCAACTCTCAAAGCCTCTCTTGCGGTCATAGTACTGGCTTTGGAATTTACTCTTTGTAAAAGCATAGTTTGGCGCGCTTCATTTAGCATGTTTCCACTGTCATTAGATGCTGAACCATCAACGCCAAGTCCAACTTTTACACCAGTATCCAGCATTTGCCTGACTGGCGCTATACCGCTTGCAAGCCTCATATTAGAGCAAGGGCAATGAGCAATGCCTGTGCCTGTTTTTGCAAACAAATTAATTTCTTCTGAATTCAATTGGACGCAGTGTGCATGCCAAACGTCATCTCCTGTCCATCCCACTGCTTCAACATATTCACCTGGCCGCATTCCAAACTGCTGTAAACCATATTCAATGTCTTCGGCATTTTCGGCAAGATGAGTGTGCAAACCCACTCCATAAGAACGTGCCATCGCTGCACTTTCTCGCATCAAATCTACACTCACTGAGAAAGGAGAGCAGGGCGCTAAAGCAACTCGCTGCATAGCATAACGACTGCTGTCATTATAAGTTTCAATAAGTCTCTGACTTTCAGACAGGATAAAAGTCTCTTTTTCCGTCAGACTATCAGGTGGCAGTCCGCCTTGTGACTCTCCTATACTCATTGATCCTCTTGTTCCATGGAACCTGACGCCAATGTCTGATGCTGCAGATAAAGAGTCATCTAACTTAGCACCATTGGGATAAATATACAGATGGTCAGAAGATGTTGTGCATCCACTCAAAGCTAGTTCAGCCAGGCCTAAAGCGGTTGACCAGTAAACATGCTCTGGTCCAATATTACTCCAAATAGGATACAATGTTTTTAGCCAGCCAAAAAGTTCTGAGTTTTGTGCTGAAGGCACCGCGCGTGTTAAGTTTTGGAATAGATGATGATGGGTGTTGACCATTCCTGGAATTACAACATGCCCCTTCATGTCAATGATTGTATCTGCTATTTGGGGCAGAGAGCTACTTTCTCCAACCGCTTCAATAATACCATTACGCGCAAAAAGCCCACCACCTTTAATTTCGCTTTCAATATTGCTTTCATTTTCCCATGGCTCTGACATTGTACATAAAACATCAGCATTTTTTAAAAGTAGTGTTTGGTCTGGCATTCAAAACGTCCCTATTTTCTGTTTGTTAAAGCCAGACTTTAAAAATCCGTAGCTTTCATTTTAGATTTTAAGCTCGTGAGTGGGTTAAATTCAATTTATTATGCTGTTTATTAGATCATCTAATGCTATTTTTTCTAGCTTTATAGATTTTGAGTAGACATTAAGTGCTTTTTTTTGTGACCAAAGTCTTGTCGTGAGACTGATAAATTTTAGTTTTAATTCTTCTTCAGAATATGGATCCTGCCAATCGCCTCTGTTGGTTGTGACCTGTGCTTTAAAAGTGGATCCATTCTCCATTAGAACATGGACATCAGCTGGTCTTAGGTCAGGAGTTTTTTCTGTCATAGTCGTATTCTCAACTATAGTGACCTTTTGACATAGGTTTTGAATATTTTTGTTAGTCCGCATAATCTCTGTGAAACTCAAAACCCCAGAATCTAGATTTACCAAAGTCGTTGATATTGCAAACGGGATAGAGAATTTACAGGCTAGGACATTACGTGGGTTTTGATCGCTAAGTTCTGCAGCAAGATTATAGCTTTGGACTTTAATTTTTTTGATTTGATTTATGTTTTTAACTTCACTGTGTTGCTCAATAATTTTCCATAAGGCGTCTAAGGCGGCATGATTATAGCGGCAGCAAGCATGAAGTTTGAAATAATTTCTACTAACTTCAAATCTTTTCCCAAGTAATTCAACTGCACTTTTATCATCAAATTTATCTGAAGTGACACCATCAAAGATCGATTTGATACCATCTTGTTCACCAGTGAAACCTGCTCTCAGCAACATTAGGCCGACGTGCGCCATTTTATTTGAAATTCCAGTATATGAATTTCTAACGGTAGCGCCTTCCAACATGGTTTTTCTGCTAGTTGCTAATGTGAGGCTAGAAACTATGTTGAGATATTCGGTGGCGTCCCGAGCGTTCATTTTATTCAATGCTGCTAGACTTGCCGCAGCTCCTAAGCCACCCCAAGTTCCATGCGGGTGCATTTTTGGATTAAGGTTGGAAGCCAAACCTATTCTGGCCCCAACATCGTATCCAATTATAAAAGCTCTTAAAAATTCTTCTCCTGAAAACCCTTTGTTTCTTGCTGCTGCCAAAAGTGCTGGAAAAACATGCATGCCAGGGTGGCCTTTTGCAAATTGGTGCCCCTCATCCATTTCTAAAACTGTTCCGGCCGTACCAAATAGGAAGCTTATGGATTCATCAGTAGCTTTTTTAGCCTTATCTAGAATCTCAAAAAGGTTTTCGCTTTCAGAATCGGCAAGCATGCGAATTTCGGGTTCTGCCATACCCCCAACTATTGCACCCAGGCAATCTGCGACAATTAGCTTTGCTGAGTGTAGTGTTGAATCTGGGATTTCAATATCTGCTGATTTCTCAATGAAATTAGCAAATTCTGTAACAGTGCTCTCCATTTTTTTCCCTTATAGAGTTTGTTTAAATTCAAGCTGTAAACAATAAAGCTTGCTTAACCTTTACATTATATCCTTTACTTTAATTAAAGACGAAACAGTTCTTAAAAAAAATATAAAATTGAAGGGAGAAAATTATGAATAAATCAATTTTAAAAAAGAATACCTCACGGCGTAATTTTTTGGGAGGTACCGCTGCAACTGTTGCCTTAACAGCTGGCGTTGGAACGCCATGGATTGCTCAAGCGGCAAGCAATGTGAAAATAGGTCTAATTCATCCAGCGACCGGTTGGGCTGCATATCCAGCTGCTCAGCTTCGGTATGGAGCGCAAATGGCCATAGCTGATATAAATGCAGCTGGTGGGATAAAGTCTATGGGTGGAGCCCAGTTAGAAGCACTTTTAGGGGACTCGCAGACAAAACCTGAAATTGGTGCTGCAGAAGTTGAAAAAATGAATGAAGCCGGCGTTCATGCAATTCAAGGTTGCTATCAGTCTGCCGTTGGCCTTGCTGCTTCAGCCGCTGCTGCTAAGTATAACATTCCTTTTTCAGTAGATGTTGGGGTTTCTGATAAGCTTGTTCAGCGCGGACTTCCAAATGTTTTTCGCATGGCTGATGGCTATGGTCGAATAGCGCGAGATGCGGCTACTAATTTGGGTGAGATAAACCGCCTAGCGGGTAATCCGGCTAAAACAGTTATCATAGTTCATGAGGAATCAGAATTCGGATCTGGTACAGCTAAACTGATGACTGCAGCTTTGAAAGAGCATAATATTGAAGTCATTGATACTATTAAGCACGCAAACCCTACACGTAACTTTGACAACGTGGCTCTAAGAATAAAATCTGCTAAGCCTGATATTGTCATGCCAATTAACTATCCTGGTGAGTATGTATTACTAGCTAAAACGTTGCGCCAGCAGCGGGTTGATTTCATGGCGAGTTATTCAGTATTGGGTGGGGGCTTCAACTTTAAATTTGTTGATGATCTGCCTCAGATTGCTGAAAATATGATTGATGTGAACCACTGGTACAATCCAAGCTCTGCTTCAGGGCAAGCAATGAGAACCAGAACAGAAGCTGATGGTAATTATTTCACTTTTGAAGTTTATTGCGCGTATATGTCAGTCATGTTCTTAGCTGATGGTTTTGAGCGTGCGGGCACAACAGATAAGGAAGCTGTAAATGCCGCTCTCGCTGCCTCAACAATTGATGTTGATTTTATGCCTTACGGCAAAACTGAGATGGTAAATGGTCAAAATATGGGATCAAGAGCTGTTGCTATTCAGGCACAAAAGGGTGATGTGCAAATTATTGCTCCCTCCGAGTATGCCTCAGCCAAAGCAGTTTTTCCTCGTACGTAATATATTTATACAAATAGGCAGTCCTTGGGCTGCCTGTTTCTTCTAATAACAGGCAAATTTTCTATGATTTCAGCCTCTCTTTCTATGCTCCCTGCTGCTATTATAAATGGTCTTATGTATGGGGCTATTTATGCGCTGGTAGCTCTAGGTCTGACCCTAATTTATGGTGTTTTACACATCATAAACTTTGCGCATGGCGCTATGCTAATGCTGGCTTTGTACGCAGCATTTTTCTTATTTCACTTATTTAATATCGATCCATATTTCTCGATACTTATAGTTACGCCGTGCGCGGGTATCTTTGGTTACATGATTTATAGGTATGGAATAGGGCCTCTAGCAAAAGGCAAAGACCAAAATATACTTCTGATTACCTTAGGTTTATCAATTATAATTGAGAACGGAGCTCTGTTTTTCTTTAGTGGGGATCAGCAAACTGTAAATTTATCGTACGGCTTTGAAGCCTTTGATTTGGGTTTTATGTACCTTTCATATCCAAAAGTTATTTCATTTTTCGCGGCCTTACTGATGTGTGCTATTCTCTGGGCTGCTATGAGTCTTACTGATATGGGGCGCGCAATTCGAGCTGTTGCAAAGGAGAGGCAAGGCGCAAGGCTCGTAGGCATCAATGTTGAGCGTATTTTTGCCGTGACTTTTGGAATTGGTATAGCTTGTTTAGGTGCTGCTGGCTGTATGATGCTTCCTATATTTTATGTAGATCCTTACACGGGTAACATTTTCGTTTTGGTCGCTTTTACCATTGTTGTTCTTGGAGGTATGGGCAGTGTGGTGGGAGCCCTTGTTGGTGGTTTTATAATAGGAATTACCGAGTCTGTTGGCGGGCTTTTATTGGGAGAAAGCCTTGGCCAAATAGGGATATCTTTAATCTTTATACTTATACTGATATTTAGACCAACTGGTTTGTTCGGGAGCAAGGTATAATGACCAACTTTCGAAATCATCTATATTTTTTGCTACTGGGAGCACTAGCCCTAATTGTCTTACCTTATTTTATAAGTAGCAGGTTTTATATTGATGTACTCACTTTGATTTTTTTCACTGCTTATTTAGGGCAGTCGTGGAATATTTTGGGCGGCTATGCTGGCCAGTTTTCCTTTGGTGGTGTAATGTTTTTTGGCACTGGCGCTTATGTTTCTTCAATTTTATTAACCACCTTTGGTTTTCCTCCTATATTTGGAATTTTTCTGGCAATACTGGGCGGTGCATTTTTAGGTTTGATCGTTGGGTATATGTCTTTTAGATCTGGTCTTAAAGGCTCTTACTTTGCGCTGATAACATTGGCTTTTGCTGAGTTATTGAGAGTGTTGGCAAACTCCGTGGAATTCACAGGTGGCGGAGTTGGTCTCTTTCTCACCTATGCTCCTGGTCTAAGCAATTTGCAATTTGAATCTCCAGTTGGTTTTTACTACTTTGCCTTAATTTTAATGTTTATTTCGATAGCAATTGTATATTGGCTAGAAAGTTCGCGCTTTGGTGCGCAGCTTGTGGCTATTCGTGAAAATGAAGATGCTGCTGAAGCACTAGGAATTAACACCTTAAAGTGCAAAATTTACGCAATTATGATAATGGGCGCTATGGGTGGCGCAGCTGGAACTTTTTATGCCCAGAAATATCTCTATCTGGATCCCCCCATAGCATATTCGATACATCTTTCAGTTGAAATGCTTTTGGTAACAATTGTTGGGGGTATGGGTACAATTTTTGGACCGCTAGTTGGTGCTTTTGTTTTGCATACAGTTAATGAAATAGCTCGTCATTTCATCGACACACCAGGATTAAGTTTAATCGTATATGGTTTGATATTAATAATTATCATTGGATATCTTCCAAATGGATTAATTGGGGCATTTAAGAAAAAAGAAAAAAAATCAGATTCTACTTCGCTTGATAAAAAAACATCGCGTGGAGACTCTTAAGGTGCTGAAGGTCAATAATGTAACAAAGAGATTTGGTGGTTTAGTAGCGGTTTCTTCAGTAGATTTAGAGGTCAATGAAAAAGAAATTGTTTCACTGATTGGACCAAACGGAGCAGGTAAAACAACTTTATTTGCTATGGTGGCAGGGTTTTTGAAGGCGGATGAAGGTAAAGTAGATTTTGAAAATGCCTCTGTCTTAGGGATGAGGCCTCACCAAATTTGTAAACTTGGGATGGTAAGGACATTTCAAATAACTCAACCATTTGCAGGTTTGACTACCCTAGAAAACATTATGGTTGGTGCATACAGCAATACTTCTGAGACTGATCTCGCTCGAACAAAAGCAGAAGAAGTTGCTGAAGTTGTTGGTATGACCTCATTGTTAAATCAAGGTGCTGACGGGCTTACGGTAGCAGGACGAAAACGTCTTGAGTTAGCTAGGGCGCTCGCAACAGATCCAAAGCTTCTTCTTCTTGACGAAGTAATGGCCGGATTAAATCCAACAGAAATCGATGATATCGTTACAGTTATTAAGGGGATAAGGGATCGTGGGGTCACAATTTTTCTTATTGAGCATGTTATGAAAGCAGTTATGAATTTATCTGATCGTACATATGTTCTTAATGACGGTAAACTTATCGCTAGTGGTACTCCATCTTCCGTCGCAGAAGACCCACAAGTTATCGAAGCTTACTTAGGGCATGGTGCCGCTGAAGCTATGGCGGAGGGTGCATGAGTCTCATAAAGGTTGAAAGTTTAGCCGCAGGTTATGGTCTGGTTGAAGTTTTAAGAGATATCTCGTTGGAAATCCAAGAAGGTGAGGTTGTAGCAGTACTCGGCAGTAATGGAGTTGGAAAAACTACTTTGAATAACTGTATGTCTGGCTTGATCAAGCCTAACGGTGGTAAAATTTATTTTGAGGAAGAGGTAATCTCAAATAAGTCACCAGAAGAAATAGTTGATATGGGTTTAATTCATGTTCCTGAAGGCAGAAAACTTTTCCCCAATCTTACCGTTAAAGATAATTTAGAACTGGGCTCCTATCGAAGGGGAAAGAATAACAGATCCAGCAATCTAGAAAAAGTTTTAGAAATTTTTCCAAGGCTTTCTGAGAGAATAAGCCAAACAGCTGGCACACTTTCTGGTGGTGAGCAGCAAATGGTTGCTATTGGCCGTGGGTTGATGGGTGATCCACGCCTTTTACTACTTGATGAGCCATCATTGGGACTTTCCCCATTATTGGTGGAGCAAATGTTCGAATTAATAAAAAAAATCAGCGATAACGGCCTGACCGTGCTGCTCGTCGAGCAAAATGTGACTCAATCGCTTTCTATATCTGACCGAGCATATGTAATCGAGGAAGGGTCGGTTGCTATTTCTGGCTTATCAAAAGACCTGTTAAAAAATGCAGATCTGAAAAAATCTTATCTTGGGCTTTAATTTTTAATTTGCTGTAAAACCACCATCCACAACAATTACTTGCCCAGTAACGAAAGATGCTGAATCAGATAGTAGAAAACCTATTACTTGTGCAACCTCTTTTGCTTCTCCGAAACGTCCAAGTGGAATTTTACTTTTAATTTTCTCATAACGGTTTTGATCAGATCTGGCAGCTTCAGTCATCGGTGTAATTATTGGGCCAGGTGCAACTGTGTTTACTCTTATTTGTCGACTGGCAAACTCTAAGGCTATAGATTTTGCAAACCCATTTAATCCAGCTTTAGAAGCTGCATATGCAGCTGCATTATCGTGGCCAACAAGACCTATTTGGCTTGAAATAAAAATGAGACTTGCCCCAGATCTCAAAAATGGATTGGCAAATTGGGCCAGTCTAAAATTTGCTTTAAGGTTCACATCAATGGTTTGATCCAACTCTTGAGAGCTTGTTGCCTCAAAAGTCTTTAATTTTATAATACCAGCAGCACCAACTAAACCATCTAATCCGTTATATTTTTTTGCAGTAGATTGAATGGAATACTGAAGATTTTCGCTATCGTTTAAATCGAGTAAAAAGACATCTTCGGTAAGAGCTAACACATTTTTCTTTTGATCTTCATTTTCAATTGTGCCTGTTAGGTTTCCCCCTAAGCTTTTGATAAGTTTTCCAGTTTCGTAGCCTATTCCACTTCCTAGACCGGTAATAAAGAAAGTTTTGTTGACAAGAGAAATCATTCGTGTCGTCCTTACGATAGTATTTCTAACTCTAAACAATATATTTTATTTATGAAGAAAATTCTCGTTATTGTTCCCTTTCCAATGTCAAAGGAAAACCTTTTATCGCGACAAGCCCAGTTAAAATCTGTGGACATAAGTGAGGATTTTGAGTTTTTATTTAGACCAGTAAAAGCAGCTCCAAAAAATTATGTCAGTCAGTCCGACATGGTGTTAGCAGATGCTGGTATATTAGAGGCTGGATTAGATGCAGAAGAAGAGGGTTTTTCAGCAGTATGTATAGACACAATGAGCGACTCTGGTGTTTCAGCTCTCCGGTCAGTTCTTTCAATACCCGTTATTGGTCCAGGCAGGACATCTATGCTCACAGCGATGTCACTCGGCTCTAAATTTTCAATAATAACTATGTGGACAAAATGGTTTCATATTTATGAAAAGACCATAAATGATCTTGGAATAAAAAGCTCTCTTGCGTCTATTAGATCAATAGACGTGGCTCCTGATAATCAAGCACTTTTAGAGGGAAAAGAGGAGGAGATTTTTCCTCTTTTAGAAACAGCAGCCAAAAAAGCTATAGATCATGATGAGGCAGATGTTATTATTTTGGGTTCAACGACAATGCACCAAGCGCACAGCTTTTTGTCATCTCGCCTACCTGTCCCAATAATTAATCCAGGTCCGTTAACTTACAAAAAGGCTGAGATGCTTTTAAGCTCTGGCCTCTCTCACAGCAGGAACGCCTATCCCACCTCTCCAGTAGACAAAAGCAGTATGCTAAAAGCTATGTTGAAAGCTGCGTCAAGTTTTGATCATTAGGCTACGAGTTTTCTTTATTGAGAGTATTTTGCCCAGCCATGTAAACTTTTACTTCTGAAAAAACACCATCCTTTAAAGAGAAAAAATTGCAATTCGATTTCAGCACAGTTTCGCCACTTAGAAGAATGTTTTTGACTTGAAATCTTACAGCAACTTGGCTAGCGGCCGTGTCCTTTACAAAATGAAAGTGATTATGTTCAACCGATGCATGGTTTTTCCATAGTCTCTTAAACATACCTGTGATTTCTTCATGTCCAAACAATTTAACCCCATGAGTTTCTATTGAAAAAACACAATCTTTGGCCAAGGTGTTAAGAATTGCATCAATATTTTCCTCATCAACGCCTTTAAAGTACTCGAGTACTAATTCTTCAGATTTTATTTTTTTCATTAAGATACTCTAATCTATCCCTATTTTTCATAAAAGTATTTCATTCAGATACTATTTTATGATCAAATTTTAATCGTTTTATAAAGTTTGAGCAAAAAAAACTCTAAACAGGTTTGTTAAAATTCAAATCTTGCAGCGATTAGTTAAAAATTTAAACTATAAATATAGATATCTGTTCATGCTTGGGAATCAAATGTATTTAGAACCAATAAACAAAATGGATAGCCCTCCGCGTGCTAGAGGCGCTTTACATTTGACGGCAGCCGGTCAGAGTAAAATTAAGAATCTCTTCCAACAAGGATCTACAAGGGCTCTCTTCCCTAGGCGGGCTAATGGGCTTGAATGCATCATTATAAATACCTCCGGTGGGCTAACGGGTGGTGATGAATTTTCAAACAGTATTAAATGTGAAGATCAATCAAATATCACTGTAACTACTCAAGGATGTGAAAGAATTTATAAAAGTGGTGATGGCTCCGCTGCAATTGTTGAAAACAAAATTGAATTAAAGAACGCTGCTTGCATTCGCTGGCTTCCTCAGGAAACAATTTTTTTTGATCATGGCAGAATAACTCGAAAATTAAAGGTCAACCTCTCATCTGAAGCCGAAGCTTTAATTGTTGAGCCAGTAATTTTTGGTCGACTAGCAATGGGCGAGACTGACATATCTGGTTATTTTGACGACAAGATAGAAGTCTGCGTAGATGATAAAATTGCTTTTTTAGATAAAACACGGTTGAGTGGCAACATATCGGAAATATTGAAAAGACAAGCAGTTGCAGACGGTAGCACAGCAACCGCTATTATTGTTTTTAAATCAAAAAAGGCCAAATCATTTTTGAAAAATTTTAAGGATCGCTTGAATAACCAATCAGGGGCCAGCCTCATCAGTGAAGATTTTTTAGTAGCAAGATTTATTGCTCCAACTGGATATGAATTAAGGCAAATGCTTGTACCAATAATTACTGAAATCACAGATAAAAACTTACCTAAAACTTGGAGGCTATAGTGCAATTATCACCTCGTGAGAAAGATAAACTTTTAATAGCAATGGCAGCGGAGGTCGCTCGGAAAAGAAAAAGCCGTGGTGTTAAACTTAATTACCCAGAAGCTATTGCTCTAATTTGCGATGCTGTTGTCGAGGGAGCTCGTGATGGAAAAAGTGTAGCTGAAATGATGGAATATGGTGCAACAATAGTTAAATCGACTGATTGCATGGACGGTATACCAGATATGATACCAGAGGTTCAGGTAGAGGCAACATTCCCAG
>CACGIS010000029.1 GCA_902573175.1 Paracoccaceae bacterium
GTGTCGAATTCTCTAAGTCCGCACCAGCTGTGTTGTCGCCCAGCATTACTCCCATTCTAATGCGCCCTTCTTCCATTCATAGGCAAAACCAACAGTTAATACGCCCAAGAAAACAATCATTGACCAAAAACCAATCATGCTGATGTCTTTAAAAGCAACCGCCCAGGGGAACAAAAATGCTATTTCAAGATCAAAAATAATAAATAAGATCGAGACTAGATAAAATCTTACGTCAAATTTCATCCGAGCATCATCAAAGGCATTAAAACCACACTCGTAGGCAGAGACTTTTTCGGGATCCGGGTTTCGAATAGCAATAACAGCGGCTGCCAACAGTAAAATAAGCCCGAGACCGAGAGCTATACCCAAAAACACGAGTATAGGCAAATATTCTAACAAAAGATCGTCCACAAATGGCTCCTTTTGTGCAAGCGTGTAAAACGCCTTGCTTCGGCTAATAGCTAGGGGTTTACCCCTCTAATTCAAGAGGGTCAACACATGAAAAAAGGCAATAATGATCTAAATTTTTATGCAAAAAATAAAAGCTCAGCAAATCAAAAAGATAATAACTTATTTAACTTCTGAAAAATCACATAATTTTTCACCAGATTGAACAAAGTCTCCAACATTAAAATTCACTATTTTAATGAAACAATCATTGGGTGCAACTACCTCGTATTCCATCTTCATGGCCTCTAAAGCTAAAATACGTTGACCCTTAAGCACTTCACAGCCATTTTCGATATAAATTTTTGATACCATACCAGGCATTGGAGATAAAATATCACTATTTTCTAAGCTAGTTTCCTTTTTATTTTCAAAAGGATTTTGAAGCTTGAATAAAAACTGCCTACCATCAGATACCAGTATTTCATCATCAAATTTTTTTGAGACAGGCAGTTGATGTCCCTCAAAAGACCAATCATTTTTTTTATTAAAAATTACATCATAAGATTTTCCCAAAAATGAAATTTCTATTTTATTGACATCTGGCTGAGAAAATCCAATGTCTATAACCTCATCTTCACAAAATAATTGTATTTTATGAGTAATATTGATCCAATGTGAGTAGGAAAAATGATCCGGTTTGGGTGAAAAATAAGATAAGGCAGCTGCTATAATAGCCTGAGTAGAAATAGATTTATAACTAATCAATTTTTCTATATTTTGTTCAATCAAACCAGTCTGCACAACGCCCATTTTAAACTCTGAGTTCTTTGTCAAATTATAAAGAAAGTTTAAATTTGTTTTAACTCCAACAATTTCTGTATCTTTTAAAGCCTTCTTTAGTTTTGAGAGAGCGCTCGATCTATCTTTTCCATATGAGACTATCTTTGCCAACATTGGATCGAAAAAGGGAGAAACGATATCTCCAGTTTTTATCCCAGTATCAACACGGATATTTGACGGAAAATGTAGGTGAATAATTTTTCCAGTATCTGGTAAAAACTGATTATTTGGATCCTCTGCGTAAATTCTTGCCTCAAAAGAGTGTCCTTCAATAGAAACATCTTTCTGTTTTTTTTCCATTGGCCTACCCATAGCAACGTCAAATTGCCATGCTACTAAATCAATTCCAGTTATTTCTTCTGTTATTGGGTGCTCTACTTGAAGACGGGTGTTCATCTCCATGAACCAAAATTTATCTTCCTTTAGACCATCAGATCCATCGACAATAAATTCTACTGTCCCTGCACCCTTGTAGCCAATAGTTTCAGCCGCACTAACAGCTGCTCTGCACATAGCATCTCTCATTTTGCCGGTCATTCCTGGAGCTGGGCATTCCTCCAAAACTTTTTGATGCCGGCGTTGCAGGGAACAATCTCTCTCAAATAAGTGAATAGCTGATTGGCCATCACCAAATATCTGTATCTCAATATGACGAGGAGCCAAGATATACTTCTCTATTAACACCCTACCATTTCCAAAAGCTTTTTCAGCCTCGGTCCTAGCACTTGCTAAAAGCGTCAAAAAATCTTTCGGATCTTCAACCAAGCGCATACCTTTTCCACCGCCTCCTGCAACCGCTTTTATCAAAACAGGATAACCAATAGACTCTGCTTCACTTTTCAATCTTTCATCAGTCTGATTATCACCATGGTATCCAGGAACTATCGGAAGACCGGCTTTCGACATGGCTTTTTTAGCTGCATCCTTATGCCCCATAATTTCAATAGCTTTAAAATCAGGACCGACAAAAATAAGTCCAGTTTCCTCGACCTTTTGAGCAAACTCAGAATTTTCAGATAAAAAACCATAGCCAGGATGAATAGCACCAGCTCCAGTTTTTATGGCGATATCAATAATTTCACTCTGGTTCAGATAACTTTCTAAAGGCGTTGAGCTTTCGATTAGAAAAGCCTCATCACATAAACTTACATGCTTTGACCCAGAGTCTGCCTCAGAAAAGATTGCAACAGTTCTCAAGCCTATTTTATTAGCAGTAACGGCAATTCTACATGCGATTTCACCCCTATTTGCTATTAAAACTTTATTAAACAACAGTTTTACCCTTTACCATTACAAGGATGCCCTAAAAGTCAAAAACTCGACAATTTAACTCATCCAAATTTTCTAATTAATTTTTCTTAGATAGTAATAAAAACCTCTTTATCTACATTCTAAATAAGCCAAAATTAGTATCTTTAATTGGAGCGTTTAAAGCTATTTGTAACGAGAGACCCAAAACCTGCCTAGAATTCCTTGGGTCAACAATTCCATCATCCCAAAGACGCGCTGAAGCATAAATGGGATGACTTTGTTTCTCAAACATTTTAAGCGTTGGCTCTTTGAAAGCTAATTCTTCTTCTTCGCTCCAAATGTCTCCTCGACCTTCTATTT
Organism: Paracoccaceae bacterium; assembly: GCA_902573175.1. Taxonomy (GTDB): domain Bacteria; phylum Pseudomonadota; class Alphaproteobacteria; order Rhodobacterales; family Rhodobacteraceae; genus Salinivivens. Next base: position 2,842 of record CACGIS010000029.1, read on the forward strand.
GATCTCTCTTAATAGTTGCTAAAACATTGGCTGCCTGGGTTCCCCCCATGACAGAAATACGAGAATTTGGCCAAGTCCAAACAAAACACGGATCGTACGCTCTGCCAGCCATCCCGTAGTTACCCGCCCCGAAACTACCACCAATAATTAATGTTATTTTGGGCACCTCAGTTGTAGCAACTGCTGTCACCATCTTTGCTCCATGCCGCGCTATACCTTCATTTTCATACTTTTTGCCCACCATAAAGCCACTGATATTTTGCAGAAAAATTAAAGGGATTTTTCTTTGTGAGCATAGCTCAATAAAATGTGCACCTTTTTGAGCTGACTCAGAAAAAAGAACCCCATTATTAGCAATTATTCCCACAGGACATCCCATAATATGAGCGAAACCAGTAACAAGCGTTTCGCCAAAACGGGATTTAAATTCATCAAATTCAGATTCATCAACCAGCCTGGCAATAATCTCACGCACATCATAGATTGTTCGTAAATCGTGCGGTACAATCCCAATGATTTCGTTGGGGTCGTAGTCAGGCTCCTTAGCCTCTATCAATTTGACAGGCTCCGGATGCTTTCTGTTTAGATTTTTAATTGCCCTCCGGGCCATAGCCAATGCTTGAGAATCATCATCAGCTAGATAATCCGCAACACCAGAAGATTTGGTATGAATATCACCTCCACCTAAATCCTCTGCATTCACAACCTCACCCGTGGCAGCCTTTACAAGTGGCGGTCCTGCCAAAAAAATAGTTCCCTGATTTTTGACGATTATGGTTACATCCGACATCGCGGGCACATAGGCTCCACCAGCAGTGCAAGAACCCATTACAACTGCAATTTGCGGAATACCTTTTGCAGACATTCTTGCTTGATTATAAAAAATTCTTCCAAAATGATCTCGGTCGGGGAACACCTCATCTTGATTTGGTAAATTTGCTCCGCCACTATCGACTAAGTATATGCAAGGTAGCTGACATCTTTCGGCTATTTCTTGTGCCCTTAAATGCTTTTTAACGGACAAGGGGAAATATGTTCCACCTTTGACAGTCGCATCATTACATACAATCATACATGCCTGACCCTGAATTATTCCAATGCCTGCAATGAGACCAGCACCTGGTGCAGCACCCTCATATAAATCTTGTGCCGCGAAGCTCCCAATTTCGAGAAAATAAGAGCCAACATCCAACAACCCGGATACTCTATCCCTTGGTAGCATCTTCCCACGCTTTATGTGCCTTGCCCGCGATGATTCTGGTCCTCCCAAGGAATTTAATTTTGCTATTTTATTAATTTTTTCAATATCTTTTAAGTGTTTTTTAATGTTTTCTTTGAAAGAATTACTTGATGTCAAAATTTGAGATTTGAGTTTCATTATTGTTCCTATTTACTCTCCAAAATCGCTTTTTCACGCAATTTTTTTCTAATCACTTTGCCCGTAACAGTCATTGGCAATTCATCTAAAAAACTTATCTCTCTTGGGTAAAGATGCTTAGCCAACCGCTTTTTAACAAAATCTTGCAAGGAAGCACTTAGATGACTACTGGCTTTGTGATCAGGCTTAACAACTACATAAGCTTTAACTATTTCACCACGTGACCGATCGGGCTTGCCGACCACACCAACCGTAGCAACCGCTGGATGCATCAAAAGGCAGTCCTCAATTTCAGATGGTCCAATTCTATAACCAGCAGAATTAATTACGTCATCATCCCTGCCAATAAATTCGATACCTTCAGCATGAAAACGCCCCCTATCACCTGTGAGCAACCAATCACCTTTGAACTTTTCTTCTGTTTGATCAGGCTGGCGCCAATATTCCAGCATCATACTTGCAGAGCCGCGCTTAATAGCTATTTCTCCTTCTTCATCAGTCGGGGCACCATCTGAGTCTAATATATTTACCTCATGGCCAGGAACAGGTGTGCCCATTAAACCCGAAATTGGCTCCTTATCAGCATTACAACTACTTACGACCATGTTACATTCTGTCTGACCATAAAATTCATTGATTGTTGTTTTTAAATTTTTCTTGCCCCACGCCAACATTTCTGCACCTAAAGGCTCACCCCCACAAGCGACCGACCTTAAGCCATTTATTTTCACATCAGATGCCTTTAAAATTCTCAAAGCTGTTGGTGGGAAAAAAATATTTCGCACCTTTCCTCTAGATATTATTTCCAAAGTATCTTTGGGAGAAAATTTCTTCATTTTTGCAGCAACCACTGGAACACCTAAGGCTAAGCCCGGCATCAGAACATCGAAAAGACCACCAATCCATGCCCAGTCTGCCGGCGTCCAGAGACAATCCCGATCATGACCCAGATAATTGTGGCTCATTGACACTCCTGGTAAATGGCCAGTTAAAATCTGTTGTGAGTGTAAGGCTCCTTTGGGCGATCCAGTGGTGCCCGACGTGTAAATAAGAACGGCAGGTGTTTCCGCTTTTGTAGATTGGGTTTTGAAAGGCTCGCCAGTATTTTCGATATCGTCGAATACTAATCGGTCAAATTCGTTAGGCAGGAGACCGTTTGACCCTTCAAAATCTGTAATCGTACACTTCGCCTGTGCATCATTTAGCCTCATCTTGAGGGCATCAGGTCCAAATAATTTAAATAAAGGGATAGAAATTGCCCCTAATTTCCATATTGCGATATGGCTCGCTGCACACCCAATACCCTGCGAAAGCAAAACTCCGACACGATCGCCAAATCCAACCCCACGCTTGGTTAATTCAAGCGCAATGCTATCTGCAAAACCTCTCAATTCCCTGTATGTGTATAAGATAGGTTGATCTATATTGGTAAAGTCTTTCAAACATACTTTTTCAGGAGACTTATTCACCCAATAATCACATGCTTGAACTGCCATGTTCAATTCACTGGGAAAATCCCAAATCCAATTTCCATTTTTTTGCTTAAGATATGGGAGGTTTTTCATCAGATACCCTCTCTCAAACCAACGAGAGGTTCTTTAACCAAGAGTTGTCCCCAAGCCCCAATAGGATACTCTAAAAAAGAGGAGGCATCGATATCACATATTACAATCATTCTTTCCCAGAAACTTTCGGAAACCGTGGCATAACAAGCCGACCGATCGATCGAAACTCCTTTTTTATTCATTTTCCGTACAAATTCATCCGCATAGAAATCTATAATTTCAGTTTCGGTTATTCTTATACTTTTAATGCCTAATAATAGGCCAAATACCAAAGCAGCCACACTTAGCATACTTAAAATAGCCCATGGAAAACTCATTTTACCGCATTAAAGAAACAAGTTCACGGCCGATAAGCATTCGCCTAATTTCAGATGTACCAGCTCCTATTTCCATTAATTTAGCATCTCTAAAAATCCGCCCAACCGGATTATCGCTCAAATAACCCGCTCCACCCAGAGCCTGAACTGCTTGGTGGGCTACTTTCATGGCTTCCTCTGATGCATATAAAACGCATGCCGCTGCATCCTGTCGTGTTACATTTCCTCTGTCGCAGGCTTTTGCAACTTCATATACATAGGCGCGAGAGGAATTCATTGCTGTGTACATATCAGCAATCTTTCCCTGCATGAGCTGGAAATCACCAATACTCTGGCCAAACTGTTTTCGCTCAAGCACATACGGCAAGACCTCATCGAGGCAGGCAGCCATGATCCCAGTTCCAATACCGGAAAGAACCACTCTCTCATAATCTAAACCCGACATGAGAACCTCGACACCTTTACCCTCTTCTCCAAGCACATTTTCAAATGGCACTTCGACATCTTCAAAAACGAGTTCAGCCGTATTTGATCCCCTCATTCCCAATTTATCGAAATGTTTACTGGTGGAGAAACCCGCCATATCTTTCTCTATAATGAATGCAGTTATTCCTTTTGACCCGGCGTCCTTGTCAGTCTTAGCATAAACGACCAAGACGCTTGCATCAGGACCATTAGTTATCCAATACTTATTTCCATTTAAACGGTAGTATCCATTTCGTTTTTCTGCACTAAGCTGCATTGATACCACATCGGATCCCGCACTTGGCTCTGACATCGCAAGAGCTCCTACATGCTCACCACTTATTAGTTTTGGAAGAAATTTACTCTTTTGCTCATCATTACCGTTGAGATTGATTTGATTTACACAAAGATTTGAGTGTGCCCCATACGATAAACTTACAGATGCGCTAGCTCTTGCAACTTCCTCAACTGCCACAGTGTGTGCGAGATAACCCATACCTGCACCACCATATCCCTCGACCGTTACACCCAAGATGCCCAGATCACCCATTTCTCGCCAAAGGTGATCCGGAAAATAATTATCCTTATCAATTTTAGCAGCCAAAGGTTTAAGACTGTCTTGGGACCACCGGTGCACAGCCTCACGCATAGCTTTTACATCATCACCTAGATCAAATTCCATTGAAGACATAAACATAATGATTACCTTTATTGAACACTTGTTCATTTAAAATAAAATGATCGCGCGTGTCAAGATAGTAGTGACTACTGATTTGTTAAAAAAAAATTTGACGGAAATTAAAAAATTATATTCTAATCAAAACTAATCTAAATATCACTAGTCCTTGATGTTTCGAATAATTTTTGCACCACATTGTTAATAATTGAAGCAACCACTGTACAGTCATTTTTTTGTAAATGAAAGCGGCAACCGCAAATCAAGTAATCCTGACAAAACCCTATCAGTTTTAGCCATGGGTTCGGTCTGAACATATTTCCAACTGTCATATCGAGAAGTAAATCCATGCGGACTAGCTTCTCCGAACCATTTCAATTCAACACCGCTTGAAAAACAGTCGGCGACAACTCTTTTTATTTGTTCTGAAGACCAGTCTAGTAATAAAAACTGAAATGAACTCCCAACGTATTTTTCACTCTTGGGCCTTTCCACTATCGTCAAACCTGACGTAGCTCGCAAACCTTCTTCTAATATTTGGTAAAGTTCATTCCATTTCGCAACACGCTCCATGAGATCATCTAATTGCGGCCTTAAAATTGAAGCCCTTAAGTGATCCATTCTTCCCGAAATATTCGGAGTTTCATACTTGATTAAATCGTAGTATTTCTTTTCAGGCCCTGCAGGATGCCTATCATATAACATATAGGATCCAGATAACATCGTAGCTTTGGCCATTATATCCGGATTGTTCGTTACCAGCAATCCGCCCTCTCCCGAATTAATATGCTTGTATGTTTGCGTTGAATAGCAACCAATAACACCGTCAGTCCCAGACCATCGGTCTCCCCATTTCGCGCCCATAGTATGCGCGCAATCTTCTATCAATTGTATATTATTTGAGGCACAAATGCTTAGCAGTCTATCCATATCGCAAATATGGCCTCGCATGTGACTTAACATAAGCACTTTGGCGTTTTGGGACTTTGCCTCTAAATCATCAAAGTCAATTACCAAATTTTCAGTTACACCAACAAAAATCGGCGTAGCACCAACAGAGGCAATTGCACCAGGCACTGGAGCAAGTGTAAAGGCATTCGTTAAAACATTGTCGCCATGGCCCACTCCCAATGCCCTAAGTGCAGTCGACAAAGTATAGCCACCAGATGCAACGGCTAAGCAATATTTTACATTAATAAATTTTGCAAATTCAAGCTCGAGGGAACCAACTTCACCAATTTCATCTTTACCTAAGTTGTATCGGTGCAATCGACCTGAACGCAAAACTCTTGTGGCCCGTTCGATTGCAATTTCAGGAAGCCCATCTTGTTGCGTGAAGTTACCGTGAAATTTGTTGTCCATAATGCATTGATGATTAAATTTTATAGAATGGTCAATGTTCTCTATGTATATTCAATTTATACACATGAATATCCACTAACATATTTTTAATTTTAAATATTATAAATCTTAAATGCTGGTACTAATTCGGATCAAAGGTTCAATTTATATTGAGAAACATATTTTCTATAGTGGGAACCAGTTCATCAAAATGGCCAATTATTGCATCTGGCTTGAGAGAGCTTATGTCTGTGTCATTAGGCGGGAAATCAACCAAAATTATCGGAACATCAGCGGCTTTTGCGGTTTTATAATCTGTAATACTGTCGCCAACCAAGCAAGAAAGACTGGGCTTTCCATTTAACCGTCGCACCGTTTCAAAAAATGGAGCCGGATCTGGCTTACGGACAGAAAGCGTATCTGCGCCTACAAGAGCATTAAAATAATTTTGGGCAGACATTTTGCTTAGTAACGCGTCAGCTAAGTCTTCAGGTTTATTTGTACAAATACCTACATTCCAGCCCTGTCCAGCCATTTTTTCTACACAAGTAATGGCTCCATCATAAAAGACAGTTTTTTCATAGAGGTTTTCGCGATAATATTTCAAAAATTTAGGATAATATTCTGAAACAACATTGGCTAAATCAGGTTCTTTTAACAAGGTTAAACCTTTAGTAAGCATGGCTCTCCCTCCATGAAGAGCCGTACCTCTATGCATTTCTTCAGAAAGAACATCGGAATAGCCCATTTCCTCAAAACATAAATTAGCCGCCTTAAGCATATCTCTGCTGGTATCTGCCAGCGTACCATCCAAATCAAAAACGATTGATATCATTTAACTTCCTGCGAAAGATGAAACACGAAGCTTTGTAACAAAAAGCAACGATTTGTTAAAGAATTTAACTTGCTTTGGTCTCATGGTAAGATATTACCTCGCAAAAGATCAAGGTGTCGATTAATGAGTTTTTCAGTTGTAATTTTAGCTGCTGGTAAAGGTACTCGGATGAAGTCCGAAAAACCTAAAGTGCTGCATACAGTCGGTAATGCGAGCATGTTGCATCATGTTATGGAAGTAGCAAAAAGAGCTGGAGCGGAAGAAACAGTTATCGTAGCTGGGCACCAAGCAGAATTAATCAGTGAAGCTGCAAATATAAAATCTCCAGATGCTCAAATCGTCATACAAGAAAAACAATTAGGAACAGGGCATGCTGTAAAACAGGCTGAAAGACTACTTGGAAAAAGTGGAAAAGATATCCTCATCCTTTATGGGGACACTCCTTTGATAAAGTCTGAGACTATTTCTAAATTGATAAAAGCGAGAAAAACTTGTGACATTGCTATTTTAGGCTTTGATACAAAACACCCTGGAATGTATGGAAGACTAGTTTCCAATGGCGAAAATATTATCGAAATTGTAGAGGCTAAAGATGCAACTCAGGAACAGCTTAATATATCACTTTGCAATAGTGGAGTAATTTTAGGAAGAGCAGACATAATTTTTGATTTAATTGCAAAAATAGGTAGCGATAACGCATCTGAAGAGTTTTACCTCACTGACTGTATAGGGCTTGCCGCTAAAGGTGGGTTTAAGTCTTCCCTTGTTTTCTGTGACGAAGAAGAAACTATTGGAATTAATTCCCTTGAAGAACTAGCTCGAGCAGAAGAATTATTCCAAAAAGCAAAGAGAATAGAATTTATGGAAAAAGGTGTTCAATTGACGTCTCCAGAAACAGTTTTTTTCTCTTTTGATACAGAAATTGGCAAAGGCACAGTTATCGAGCAAAATGTTGTAATAGCCCCGGCTGTGACGATTGAGGAAAATGTGACTATACGCGCCTTTTCTCATTTAGAGGGATGTCGTATTTTTCCTAATTCCAAAATAGGGCCTTACGCGCGCATTAGGCCCGGCTCGATAGTTTCCGAAGGGGCCAATGTCGGTAATTTCGTGGAAGTTAAAAAATCTATCGTTGGCCCGAAAAGTAAAATTAATCACTTATCTTATATTGGCGATGCTAAAATTGGGGAAAAGGTAAATGTTGGTGCTGGTACGATAACATGCAATTATGATGGCGTAAGCAAACACAACACCAACATTGAGGATGGTGCGTTTATTGGCTCCAATACTATGCTAATTGCCCCAGTAAAAGTGGGAAAAAGGTCAGTGACGGCCAGCGGCTCTGTGATTACGAAAGACATACCGGATGAAGCTTTAGCTTTTGCTAGATCCCGCCAAGAAAATAAAATTGGAATGGGTAAGAAATTAATGAACCTCCTTCGCAAACAAAAAAATAAATCTTGAGGATCATATGTGCGGTATTGTTGGAATTTTAGGTGATCACGAAGTTGGACCACTGTTGGTTAATGCTCTGAAAAGACTTGAATATAGAGGATACGATAGCGCTGGTATCGCGACCCTTAATGATGGGAAACTGGGACGACGAAGATCGCTTGGCAAATTAGCAGAGTTAAGTGATCTTTTAGTGCGCGACCCAATACAAGGAAAATCTGGCATTGGACACACTCGTTGGGCCACACACGGCAAACCAAGTGTAAACAACGCTCACCCACATATGACAGAACAGGTAGCAGTCGTTCACAACGGTATCATAGAAAATTTTCAAGAACTTCGAAAGTATTTAGAAAAAAAGGGTATCAAACACACTACAGATACCGATACCGAGACGATCGCCCTTCTCACGCAAGCAATGATCGAAGAGGGAAATGAGCCTGTCGAGGCTGCCCAAAAAACAATTGAAAAGCTTACAGGTGCTTTTGCACTATGTTTCTTGTTCCAAGGTCAAAACGATTTGATGATTGCTGCGCGTAAAGGTTCACCTTTAGCCATAGGATATGGCAAAGGAGAGATGTTCGTAGGGTCAGATGCCATTGCATTATCTCCCATGACTAATAAAATTTCATATTTAGACGAAGGGGACTTTGCTGTTCTTACTCGAAAAACTGTCGATATATGGGATCAATCTAAAAATTCAGTCAAACGAGAAATAAAAGAAATTAACACTGAAAATGCTCAAATTCAAAAAGATGGCTATCAACATTTCATGGAGAAAGAAATTCACGAGCAACCCCGCGTTATAAGTTTAGCCCTAGAATATTATTTTGATCAAAAGACAGGAAAAGTAACTCTTCCCGATAACTTAAATTTAAACTTTAATGATTTTGAACAAATTTCTTTAGTTGCATGCGGTACGGCTTTTTACGCTTGTCATGTCGCAAAGTACTGGTTTGAGGAAATTGCGCGGATTCCGGTCGAAATTGATATCGCATCAGAGTTTAGATATCGAGAGCCTCCAATCAAAGGAAACACTTTGGCCATTTTTGTCAGTCAATCAGGAGAAACAGCTGATACTTTAGCAGCCCTCAGATATTGTTCTGGAAAGGCTAAAAAAATATTATCGATTACTAATGTAGCAGAGAGCTCTATTTCGCGCGAAAGTGATCATTCTTTACCAATACTGGCCGGTGTGGAAATTGGAGTTGCATCCACAAAAGCGTTCACTTGTCAGCTTTCTGTTCTGTTTGCATTATCAATCAAAGCAGCTGCTGACGTACAAAAAATTTCAGAAAAAGAGCAAAAATATATATACTCTCATTTCTTGAAAATACCTTCCATGATCAATCAAATCCTGGGGAAAAAAGATAAGTTCATTGCACTTGCAAACAAATTATCAGAGGCACGTGATATTCTGTTTCTTGGCAGAGGCCTTGTTTATCCATTAGCGCTTGAAGGATCATTAAAATTAAAAGAAATCAGCTATATACATGCTGAAGCTTATGCGTCTGGTGAGTTAAAACATGGGCCAATTGCATTAATTGACAAATCGGTTCCAGTAATAATTCTAGCCCCTAAAGATAAGCTATTCGATAAAAACATTTCAAATGTTCAAGAGGTGGCCGCTAGAGGTGGCAAGGTGGTTTTACTCTCAGACAAATCAGGTTTTGAGAATACAGATGAGGAATTTTGGAGTACTATTGAAGTACCAAAAACAATCGATACGCTAAACCCGTTACTTTACGCCGTCGCAGTTCAACTGATTGCCTACTATACAGCTGTTGCAAAAGGCACAGACGTGGATCAACCTAGAAATTTAGCCAAGTCTGTGACTGTTGAGTAAAAAATTGAGTTTTTATTATAAATTTTTTCCAAGATACATTTTTTCAATCGTCTTTCTTGTATTTCCTTCGCTCTTATATGCAAATTTTATAGATACTAAGTGGACAGTTACTGGATATTTGGGAGAGTTATGGTTTGCTGAAGAAGAAGACATTCTTGGTAAGCAACAAGAGTTTTTTAAAGGTTGGGCAGATGGTATTTTTTATTCATGTAATTATGGTGGACAATCAGCGACCTATAATTCTTATACAGTCAGAGAATTTTTAGATAATAGAGAGTTCTTTTTAGTTAACCAAGAAAAAGCATTTACTAATGTGTTTGCCGCTAGTGGTTTAACTGATAAAAACACAGAAGTTTTTGTCCATCGAATAACATGTAATGGAAAAAAAGTTAGCGAGCGAAAGGTCATGTATCCTTTTGTGACCGTAGAGGGTTCAAACAAAGGATTTTATGTCTATGAAGGAGCAGTCATCATATTTGAGTATGATGATTAAATTAAAAGAAAAAGAGTGACTTAAAAAAAATGCATATATTTTTCTCAAACTATTCCGTTACTGTTGAATGACGTTTAAGTTTAATCTGGTTTGATCATGCAAAAAGTTTCCATTTTCGTCGACGTTCAAAATATTTATTACACAACAAAACAGACGTTTAATGCTAATTTTGATTATAACAAATTTTGGGAAAAGGTAACCAACCAAAGACAAGTCATCGGAGCATTTGCTTATGCGACAGACAGGGGTGACGCAAAACAAATCCAGTTTCAAAATATTCTTAGAGCCATCGGGTTTGAAGTAAAACTAAAACCATTCATTAGTCGTTCTGATGGGTCTTCAAAAGGTGATTGGGATGTAGGAATTACCATTGATATAATGGAATATGCAAGTAAATCGGATATTATTGTTTTAGCATCTGGGGACGGTGATTTCGATATATTAATGGATCGAATAAAAACTTTATACAACAGTGATACAGAAATATATGGTGTCGCAAACTTGACTGCTATCTCTTTAAAAAATAGCACCTCTAATTTCTTTCCAATTGGTAAGGAACTTCTTTTAGGTTAGATTTACTTTGTTTAACAAAATTAATTACTGTATAAGAATTGCCGGATTGTATGAGAATAAACGTTAAAATTTACATGAAGAAAAATTAGAAAATTGTTAAGATAATTTAAGAATGAATTTAGAAGCGCAGCACCATCAGGATCACTTTGAAGTTAAGTCAAAATTAATTGATCCATTTGCTCGAGAGATCAATTATCTTCGACTTTCAGTAACTGATCGTTGCGACTTTCGATGCCGTTATTGTATGTCGGAAAATATGCAGTTTCTTCCCAAAAAAGATTTATTAACATTGGAAGAGCTCGACTATATGTGTTCAACTTTTATTAAATTGGGAGTGAAAAAGCTTCGTGTTACGGGCGGTGAGCCTCTTGTCAGACGAGATATTATGAAATTTTTTGAACGGATATCACGCCACCTGCAAACCGATTTACTTGAAGAATTAACACTAACAACAAATGGTTCTCAACTTAGACGCTTTTCTAATGATTTGTACAAAATGGGCGTTCGTCGAATAAATGTTTCCCTCGATACTTTAAACGAGGAAAAGTTTAACAAGATCACTAGATGGGGTCGATTGTCGCAAGTCTTAGACGGAATTCAGGCAGCGCAGGATGCAGGCTTACGCGTCAAAATAAACACTGTGGCTTTGAAAAACTTCAATGAAGATGAATTGTTTTCTATTACAGATTGGTGCTCATCCAAGAATTTAGACTTAACTTTTATAGAAGTTATGCCGATGGGGGAACTTGAACAAGAAGACAGAAAAAGTCAGTATTGGTCGCTTAAAGATTTACGAAGCAAACTAGAAGAAAATTATTCACTTCATGATCTCGAGGAAAATACAGGAGGCCCAGCTCGGTACGTAAAGGTCAAAGAAACACAACAAAAAATTGGATTTATAACTCCCCTCACCCACAATTTTTGTGAATCTTGTAATCGAGTAAGAGTAACATGCACCGGGGAACTTTTCATGTGTTTAGGGCAAGAAAATAATGCTAACCTGCGCGATACGATACGAAAATACCCAAATAATCCAGAACGATTAGAAATTGCCATTAGATCAGCTATAGATAATAAACCTAAAGGTCACGATTTTGATTATTCTAGGACCGATATTAAAGGCAAAATGAGCAGGCACATGAGCCATACTGGTGGTTAAAATATAAGTTTGTTTACAGCTTGTTATTAGCTGGAACTTAAACTGGCATTTTCTGCTCAACTAGCTCAACTAACCAACTGCAGCCAAAAGGTATAGCATCATCGTTAAAATTATATTCAGGGTGATGAACTGGCGAACTATCGCCGTTACCCAACAGTATATATGCCCCAGGTCTTTCTTCTAGCATATAAGCAAAATCTTCACCTCCCATTACTAGAGGTGCTTCTGCACATTCACCAGCAACATCACGCGCAACCTTAGCAGCAAATTCAGTCTGTTCACTGCTATTTGACATGACAGGGTAACCTCTGGTGAATTTTGCATCTGCTGAACCGCCCATAGCTTCTGCCGTAAGCTCGGTAATTCGTAAGTATTCTTTCTCAGCTAAATCTCTTACATCTGGATCTAAAGTTCTTACAGTGCCTTTTATTTTTACTTCTTGCGGTATCACATTAAACGCGGTTGAAGATGTTTCAAATGAAGTGATGGAAACCACGACTTGTTCTACCGGATCTGCTCTCCGGGAAGCTATTGTTTGAAGTGCAACAACAATTTGACTTGCAATAACCGTTGGATCAACGGTCTCGTGCGGCTTGGCTGCATGCCCGCCCTTGCCCGAAATTGTGGCTTCTATAAAATCTGAGGCCGCAAAGAACGGGCCACTTCTAATTGCAAACTTACCCAGTTCAACGCCTGGCCAATTATGCATACCGTAGACTTCATCAATTTTAAAGTTTTCCATCATGCCATCTTTGCACATTTCCAGGCCACCGCCGCCACCTTCTTCTGCTGGCTGAAAAATTACTACAGCTTGACCATCGAAATTTCTTGTTTCACATAGGTATTTTGCTGCGCCAAGCAGCATACTAGTATGACCATCATGACCACATGCATGCATAGCACCTGGAATTTTTGAACTATAATCCAAACCTGTCTCTTCATTAATAGGGAGCGCATCCATGTCAGCGCGCAAACCTATAACCTTGTTGGACTGATTTGTCTGACCATTTATTACTCCTACAACGCCAGTTTTACCAATGCCTTCAATTACTTCATCACAACCAAACTCTTTAAGCTTATCCCTCACTAAAGCGGAAGTTCGGTGCGTTTCAAACAAAATTTCTGGATGTTGATGAATATCGTGCCGCCACTCAGCGATTTCTTTCTGAAGTTCAGCAAATCGATTTTTTACAGGCATAATTTCTCCATAAGGCTTGATAAATTAAAAAACATTAAAATAAAAAGTTAGTCACTTCAAAAAACCCTAAGACCAAATAATTAAAAAGTACAATAACACCTAAAAACTTTAACAAAAATATCGTACTTTAGACAACAAATTATCTAATTATTTACCCTATTCATAATGATCTCACCTTTTCATATTGAAAAACCGAAAGTGAGAAATAGGCTTAACTGATCAATGTTAATAATTTATTTAAGCTTTCTTTGGCATCACCATAAAACATGCGGGTATTTTCTTTAAAGAAAAGTGGGTTTTCAATACCAGAATAACCCGTTCCCTGACCTCTTTTAGAGACAAAGACCTGTTTTGATTTCCAACATTCAAGCACAGGCATACCTGCAATAGGACTGTTTGGATCATCCTGGGCAGCTGGATTAACAATATCATTTGATCCAATTACAATTGCCACATCTGTTGACGGGAAATCTTCATTTATTTCATCCATTTCCAAAACAATATCATATGGAACTTTTGCCTCAGCCAACAAAACATTCATATGACCGGGCAACCGGCCAGCCACAGGGTGAATTGCGAACCTAACTTCTTTTCCTTGACCTCGAAGTCTTTTCGTTAACTCTGAAACCGCTTGCTGAGCTTGAGCGACAGCCATACCATAACCCGGTATAATGATAACACTATCCGCATCATTCAAGGCAGTAGCAACTCCGTCTGCATCTATAGCGATTTGTTCGCCTTCAACTTCCATGGCCGGGCCAGAAGTTCCTCCAAAGCCTCCCAAAATAACAGACACAAAAGACCTGTTCATCGCTTTACACATTATGTAACTCAAAATGGCCCCAGAAGATCCAACTAAAGCCCCAACTACGATAAGAAGGTCATTGCCCAAGCTAAATCCAATAGCTGCAGCCGCCCAACCTGAATAACTGTTTAGCATTGAGACAACAACAGGCATATCAGCTCCACCTATGCCCATGATGAGGTGGTACCCAATAAAGAACGCCATGAGTGTCATAATAACCACCGGAAGAAGGCTTCCGGACTGAAGATACCAGATCAAACATAAAACAGAAATTATAGCAGCACTTGCGTTAAGAGCGTGACCACCTGGAAGCTTAGTAGCAGCAGATGTAACTTTTCCAGACAATTTCCCATACGCGATTACTGACCCGGTAAATGTTATTGCACCAATAAACACACCTAAAAACAACTCTACTCTGAGGATACTCAGTTCAATGGCAGATTTTTTGGCTATTAAAGCTGCAAAACCAGTAAGCTCTTTTACAGTGCCTGCTTCCTTAGCTATTGCAACGTTACCCATTTCAAAGTCGGCTATAAATCCTACAAAAACAGCCGCCAGACCTACGAGGGCGTGCATGCCAGCCACAAGCTCAGGCATTTGCGTCATTTCAACCCTGGATGCCAGCATGTATCCAATAACACCACCACCAGCTATGAGAATTATGGAGAAGAACCACAGACCAGAACCGGGCCCAATTAATGTAGCAAAAACAGCTAGAGCCATTCCTACTATACCGTACCATACAGCTCGTTTCGCGCTCTCTTGCCCAGATAATCCGCCTAAAGAAAGAATGAAAAGAATAGCCGCGACAACGTAAGCAGCAGTTGTAAAACCTAAATCCATCTTCTTGCCTTCCCTTTAAGACTTCTGAAACATGGCTAGCATGCGTCGCGTAACTAAAAACCCGCCAAAAATATTAATTCCTGCCATGAAAACCGAAAATGCAGCTAATATTATAACGAGAAATGATCCCGATCCTATTTGCATCAAGGCTCCCAGTATTATTATAGAAGAAATTGCATTAGTGACCGCCATTAAAGGTGTATGCAATGAGTGGCTTACGTTCCAAATAACTTGGAACCCAACAAAAACCGATAGAACAAAAACAATAAAATGCTGCATAAAGCTAACTGGTGCAATAAGGCCAAGACCTAAAGTCAGTAAGGCACCTGCCGCTAGCAAAGTTACCTGTTGTTTTGTTTGTTCTTTAAAAGCTTCCACTTCTTGAGCCCTAATCTCTTCCGGAGTTAGTTCCTTTGGCTTTTCTTGGGATTTAGCCGCGATAGCTTGGACCTTAGGAGGTGGAGGTGGGAACGTTACTTCTTTGTTAAAAGTCACAGTCGCACCGCGAATAACATCATCTTCCATATTGTGAACGACTACTCCATCCTTTTCTGGCGTCAGATCAGTCATCATATGCCGTATGTTAGTCGAATAAAGAGATGACGCTTGAGCTGCCATACGGCTCGCAAAGTCAGTGTAACCAACAATTGTCACGCCATTATCGCTAACCACTTTTTCATCTTGGACGGTACCCTCAACATTGCCACCCGCAGGGGCCGCTAAATCAACAATAACAGATCCCGGCTTCATTGCCTTTACCATATCCTTTAGCCACAGTTTTGGAGCCTCCCTGTTGGGAATGAGAGCCGTGGTAATAACAATATCCATTTCGGGAGCAAGTTCTCTAAATTTCGCTAGTTGCGCCTCTCTGAACTCAGGACTTGAAACTGCGGCATAACCCCCAGTCTCTGCACCATCTTTCTGTTCCTCTTTAAAATCTAGGTAGACGAACTCGGCTCCCATAGACTCAACCTGTTCTGCAACCTCGGGGCGCACGTCGAATGCGTAAGTAATCGCACCGAGTGATGTAGAGGTTCCAATCGCAGCCAAACCTGCGACACCCGCGCCAACGATTAATACTTTTGCCGGCGGAACCTTACCAGCAGCTGTCACCTGACCTGTAAAAAATCGACCAAAATTATTTCCTGCTTCTATTACTGCTCTGTAACCAGCTATATTAGCCATAGACGATAGCGCATCCATTTTTTGAGCACGGCTT
>CACGIS010000030.1 GCA_902573175.1 Paracoccaceae bacterium
TTCCTTTAACATGATTAGGCTTTGAAAAAAGCACTTTGTAATGGTTGAGACTGTCCTTTGTGATTTTCGAACCAGTATTAGCTATCAATTTTTCTGTTCTCTCTTTATTTCGGGACAGGCCGGCTAGTACATCTGATGAAAAAGGAACCACTGAAATGATTTTGGCAAAAATAGGAAACATCACGCCAGCCAGTCCGGGGAATTCTCCAAAGGCTGCATTTATGCATATAACTCCATTCTTTGCCTTTATCTTCTCTGATAATAAAACGGCAATTGCGGCTCCTGCAGAATGACCGACAATAAGATCTGGCACGAAAGGAATTTTTTTAATTAATTCCATTGATCCGTCAAATACTGATTGCAATGAACTTTGGTTTGGTTCGGGAATATTGGAAAATCCATGTCCAGGTAAGTCTACTAATAGGACTTCAAATTCATCTAGCAAATACTTAACTGTGTTGGACCACGTATGACAGGAAGAGCCGGTGCCGTGGATAAACAATATTTTTTTTCCTCCACTTTTACCTAATCTTTGGATATGCCATGCATGCAGACTAGTTTCGACGTATTCGGAATATTCACTAAAAGGCCAAGTGGATGGCACAGAGTGTTGCATTAGATCCCTAAGTTTGTTTGTACTAAATTAGATATTTTTGTTGCGTTTGTTCTTGGGAGACTAACATAGTTTGCGCCCATCGAAGTCGCTATTTCTTTCAAGTTATTGTTTGGCCGCTTCCCGCAATCAATAAAAACGGATTTCATATCCAACTTTTTTCCTATCGCACCTACTAACACTGAATCGGACAGAGCTTTTTCTCTATTTGGAAGACCATTTAGGTCTATGTTTGCTTTCCCATCAGTCAAAATTGCTAGGCTTGGCATTTTCCCTGATCGCTGGCAGTTTTGAGCGAGTTTAATACCAGCATCAAGACCAGTGGCTAATGGTGTGCCCCCGCCAGCCATTAACGAGCCCAATCTTTTTTTAGTTTGGACGAGTGATCTGGTAGGAGGGAGTAAAATTTCGGCACTGGTATCTCTAAAAGAAATTAAACTTACAAAATCACGCTTGGCATATGAATCTGCTAACATTAATTCAATTGCCCCCTTGCTTTCTCCCAATCTATTCATCGCTGCCGAACCGGAAGCGTCAACAAGAAAAATAATGACTCGTTCTGATCGGTCTTCAAAATTAAAAGTATGAAGGTCATTAGGCAGAATAATTATATTTTTTGATAACTTAAGCTGCTTCTTGCGTAATTTTTGCCATGGGGCAGCTGATCTTAGAGTAGAAACAATATCTATTCTTTCTTGATCACCAGGAGGCATATTTCTTGATGGTTTGGGGCGACCCCTTATTTTCGATTTTTGGCGGTTGCCAAAGCCACTGCCAGCTTTTGCTTTCTGTCGAATATTATTTTTTAGATGTTCATAAATATTATCAGGCAAAGAAGCTTTTATTGCTTCTATTAAGACCTCGGTGGGTAGATTAATTTCATCATTTATTGGCTGATCAGTTCTTTCATTAGCATTTTCTTCATTTTCTTTTTGAGGCTCGTCCTTCTGATCATTTTCGATTTCTTGTGGAATTATTAAAGCCCTATGTGCCAAAATCAATGTTGCTGCCAAATTTAGATCTTTTTGTTCCACTGCGACGCGATCATCTGAAGTGGCTAAATATTGTGCTGCGTTTATTGTCATATAAGCTGGGCGAATTTCGTCTATTCCGAACTTAATTGCGCTTACAATAACAGACTGAATTTGAGCTTCAGTAATTTCTGCTTTAGTGGTTTCTGAGCTAGTGATTGGAAAAAAATCTGGGTTAAATTGGTTGAACCTGACTTCTGTTAAATCGATGGAAAATGCTAACCTGTCGCAGAGTTTGGGGGGAGCAACCTCATCCTTCCTAGATCCATCATCAAAGGCGATGATAGGGCTTAAATTTATATTATCCATTTGGTAGGTTAGCATGGATTGTAGGGACTTTGGCATATCATTCATTGAAGTGCACGAAAACCAACCCGGCCTACTCAGAATACCTTTTCGGTAGACTAAATAACCTTTTTGGAGGCTTTCTAGTGGATCGATGCCACCAGTCAAATCTGTGACAGAAAAATTTGAAAATATTTTATTTAAACTCACGTCTGATATCTTGAAAAAATTTAGTATGCTCTCTGTATGTTCAGGGGTGGCTCCCTTAAAAATAATTCCACCAAAAGCCGAAGGATTGATGGCCAAGAGCCTAAAAGCTAGAGTTGTCTTTCTGTTAGTGTCAATTTCCATGACTTATCCACAAACAGCATGTAAAGCTCTTTCAACACGAGCTGCGGACCCTGTTTCATCTAACGGATCGCGGCGTAGTCGGTGGCTTAAGCACATAGAGGCCACACTTTTAACGTGCGTTTTAGATACCTGTTTTGAATTTCGATATGCTGCTAAAGCTCTTGCGGCTCGCAGAAGTGTTAATTCGCCGCGGAGCCCATCGCTCCCCAATTCAATACAAATTTCCGCACATAACTCCAGAATGCTTTCTGAAGTTTGTATTTTATTAATACTTTTTCTAGCGGCTATAATTTTTTTGCAAATTTTTTTGTCCTCTTTTTCCCAATTTTTCTGGAAATCTTCAGGACCTTGATCAAAGAGATCACGCCGCTTTATTACCTCAATTCGTTCTTGAATAGTCTGTGGGGTTATGACTTCAACTGATAAACCAAATCGGTCTAATAATTGAGGGCGAAGCTCCCCTTCTTCTGGGTTTCCGGACCCTATCAAAATAAAATCTGAGGCGTGACGAATTGATAAACCTTCCCTCTCAATAACATTTTCTCCCGATTGCGAGACGTCGAGTAATAAATCAACTATATGGTCTTCTAGCAGATTGACTTCATCAATATATAAATACCCACGGTTTGCTTTTGCCAGAAGACCAGGTTGAAACGATTTTACTCCATCAACGAGTGCCTTTTCGATATCTAATGCTCCAGTAACGCGATCTGAGCCTATGCCTAAGGGTAAATCTACAACTGGCATTGGTATTTCTACAATTTTTTTTGAAGTGTTTTCTGACCAAGAAGGCACTTCATCTGATGATCTTGAGTTTACGGGGCATCCTTCAACTGATTTTATTGGTGGTAATAAATTGGCCAAACCCCTGACAGCGGTAGATTTTCCAGTACCCCGATCTCCAAAGACCAGCACACCACCAATCTTTGGGTCTATTGCAGTCATAATCATCGCAAGTTTCATATCTTCTTGGCCCACTATTGCTGCAAATGGGAAAGCATTATTCATTAATTAGTTCCTGTTTCTTTTGATTAAATTCACTAAAATTTCCCTTGACCTCAATCACATTGAAACGTGCGTAGAGTTCTTCTGAAAACCAATCACCTTCTCTTACTTTTAGGATTGCATCTTTATGTGAGCCTGCTTGGTGCGCAAACTTTTCCATGTGTGATAAATTTTTCCAAATTGAGAATGTGAGTTGCTGCCGAATGGGGACCTCTCCCAAACCGATCTTAAACATAACGTTTTTATCAGTTCCTATCCTATTGCTTATTCCGGGTGCTTCTTTCCAAAAACTTTTCAATTTACTCCACCGGACAGTTGCCCGAGTTAAAACAGCAACAAAATCTTTAGGAGTATCCTTTTTTGCAATAAATGGTTGAGCACCTGACCAGTAACCTCGAGAAGAGACTGGGCTCATAAATATTGTAGATGTATGTGACGCTCGTGACATGTACTTTTTGAATATTTTTTCATTCAATAGAGCTTTGCGAGCATCTGTTTCACTTTCCCAAACGCAGAGCAGGCCATAAACGCTAAAATTTGGAATAGGTGTGAAACCCTCTCCTGTACCCGATCCAAAAAGCTTCCAGAATTCAAGGTTTTCCATTTTCTGTAAACCAAGACGTGCAAGGCCCATCATTAAAAAAGCCCAGATTTTGTCGGTTGCTTTCTCAAAGCGAAATAAATTTAAAGTCACAATTTGAATTTTGTGCCTCCGCTTGGGCTGTTTCTATAGGGCATGGCTGCATTCAAGCATAAAATACTTTTATTGTAAAATAAAATAGACACCTATAGTGTGTGAATAATATGACATATTCTTATAAACCAATTGTTCCAGATCCGGGATTGACTGACCCCGGTAAGCCAAGACCGAAAGCCGTGGTTATCGGTGCTGGATTGGGTGGTTTGTCAGCGGCTATGCGGTTAGGTTCTAAAGGATACCAAGTCCAAATAATCGACAAATTAGATAGACTTGGAGGCCGAGGTTCATCTTTATCAAAAGATGGTTACAGGTTTGATCTTGGGCCTACAATTCTTACTGTTCCAGAAGTTTTTCAAACGCTATGGAAAGATTGTGGTTATACTTTTGAAAACGATGTACACCTCCAAGCTTTGGATCCATTCTATGAAATCAGGTGGCAAGATGGGACAAATTTTCGTGTTTTTAAAGACGAAAAAGATATGTTTGCTGAAGTAAAAAGTAAATTCCCTCAAGATTATGGCGGTTACATTAAATTTCTGAAAGATTGTGAAAAGCGTTATCTTTTTGGGTTTGAAGGATTGGGTAGAAAGCCGATGAATAAACTGTGGGATTTGCTAAAAGAAATTCCAGGATTTGTTCGGCTTCGAGCTGATAAGTCCGTCTACGGTCATGCGGCATCCCGGGTAAAAGATCCGCGATTTAGAATGGCGTTATCGTTCCATCCTCTATTTATTGGCGGAGATCCTCGGCGAGTGACCTCTATGTATATTCTGGTTAGTCATTTGGAAAAAGCTTTTGGTGTTCATTATGTCCAAGGAGGTGTTCAAGCATTAGCTGACGCAATGGGGAATGTTGTAAAGCGGCTGGGCGGCAGCGTTTTTCTTAATCAGAGTGTGGAGGAAATCTTAGTCGACAAAGGAAAGGCCTCTGGAGTGAAATTATCTGACGGTCGAGCTATCAAATCCGATATCGTTGTATCAAATGCAGATCCAGGTTGGACTTACAAAAACCTCATTAAAAAACCAGCCAAATCTCGTTGGACAGATAAAAGATTATCTCAATCAAAATGGTCAATGGGTCTATTTGTTTGGTATTTTGGGACCAAAGGTACAAAAGATTATTGGAAGGATGTAGGCCATCATACGATCATAAACGGTCCTCGTTATAGAGGTTTACTAAAAGATATTTTTGACAAAAAATATCTGGCTGAAGATATGTCTGTTTATTTACATCGTCCATCCAGTTCCGATAAAACAGTTGCGCCCGATGGATCAGATACCTTTTATGCTCTTTCTCCAGTGCCAAATCTCAAGACTAGTAATCCGGTGAATTGGGAGGAGATGGGAAAAATATATAAAGAAAAACTTCGGAAAGTACTAAGTGACGTCATTCCAGGTTTTTCAGAAACCATAGAAACTGAGTTTGTTTTAAACCCGGAAGATTTTCTATCGAGATATCTTAGTCCTTATGGTGCAGGCTTTTCGCTTGAGCCAAGAATTTTTCAGTCTGCTTGGTTTCGGCCACATAATGTCAGCGAAGAGGTGGAGAATTTATTTCTAGTAGGTGCTGGAACTCATCCAGGAGCAGGAATTCCGAGTGTTGTCACGTCTGCTGAGGTTATGGCCAAGTTAATACCTGATGCATCGAGTATAAGGACGAAATTATGAAGACCATAGAAAGTGATATTGAATACTGTAAAAAGGCAATACTTCATGGATCTTTATCTTTTCATGCTGCGTCATTGGCCTTGCCCGAGACCGTTAGAACACCGTGTCTAGCTCTTTATGCATTTTGTCGTCTAGCCGATGATGAAGTGGATCTAAAACAAGATAAGTCGGCGTCGATTTATGATTTGGTTCAAAGATTGGATCTAGTTTATGCGGGTACACCAAGAAACCATCCCATGGATCGTGCTTTTGCAAATATGGTCGAGAAGTTTGATATGCCAAGAGCACTTCCTGAAGCTTTATTTGAAGGATTTGTTTGGGATGCAATGTCGAAACAATACAAAACTTTTGATGAATTAATATCCTACTCTGCAAGAGTTGCATCATCAGTTGGTGTAATGCTTTGCGTGATTATGGGAGAACGAAGGGCGGAAGTTCTCTCGCGTGCATGCGATCTTGGTGTGGCTATGCAACTTACAAACATAGCACGGGATATCGGAGAGGATGCAAAAGAGGGCCGTTTATATGTTCCCCATGAATGGTTTCAACAAGAAGGTTTAGACCCAGAAGAATTTTTACGCAAACCAGATAAGTCTGAAAGTACAGTCCTATTTACAAAGAAATTGTTGGGTAAAGCTGCAACTCTCTACCATCGTTCAGAGGCGGGAATAGCCTATCTACCTCCAAAAGTAAGGCCTGCAATGTTTGCGGCCAGACATATTTATTCCGCTATTGGAACTGAAATCAAAAACAATAATTACGATAACATCAATTATCGAGCCAGAACTAATAAATTTACTAAAACAAAGCTTTTGACATTTTCGGCTGTGCAATCGCTAGCTAGTATGATGCTACCAGCTCCTGCAACAGTATTCGCAAAGCCATTACAGCAAACAAATTTTTTAGTTGAAGCTGCTAAACTTCAGGAAGCTCATGAGGTTAACTGGAGCAGTCGATTTTTATCAGTGTTAGAGCAATTGAAGACCCATGATCGAAAAAAAATAAGTGCTTAAGCTGAAAAATTAAATTCAAAACTACTTTGATCTCTAATAATTCACTAAAATTAATTTTCGTTATAGAAATTTAATTTCTTATAATCAAATTCAACACCTATTCCTGGATTTTTAGGGGCTATAGCTAACTTGCTTTCGAGCCTGAGAGGACGGAATGTATATTTATCTATTGGGAAAGAGTGCACTTCAAGCCACCCTGCATTTGACTGAGCCGATACTAAACTTACATGAAGCTCCTGCATGCCGTGGCTACATATTGAAATGCCATGCTTTCTGGACATTTCTGCCACTCGTAACCAGGCAGTGATGCCACCACAATTTGAAGCATCAGGTTGAATAAACCTCAGATCTGATATTTCAAATGCATGTATGAATTCTTGCTCCGTATGTAAATTTTCCCCCATCGCTATAGGTATATTGATAGATTTAGAAACGTCAGCATAACCTTGAAAATCATCTGGTATAATTGGCTCCTCGAACCAGTAAATATCGTGCTCTTCAAAACTTTTCCCTGCACTTATAGCCTGTTTTACGGTGTAGGAATAATTTGCATCGACCATAAAGGTTGTTTTCGGACCAATGGCTTCGCGAACGGCTCTTATTCGTGCTAGATCTGTTGAAAGCTCCGGATGCCCGACCTTTATTTTTACAGCGTTAAAGCCTTCTTCGATGTAGGACTCCACACTCTCAACCAACTTGCTTTCACTATATCCTAAATCTATCCCACCCCTATAGGCCTTACAGGAAAAATCCTTTGCCCCTGCCATCTGTACTAAAGATTGGTTAATTTTCTTGCCTCGTAAGTCCCAAAGCGCAATATCAACAGCCGATATAGCAAAGCTGGATATTCCTCCTCTACCCACGTAGTGCAGGTGCCATTGCATCTCGTCATAAATTTCTTCTACTTTTTCTGACTGCATTCCTTGAACCAATGGAACTAAATCTTCCTGGAGCATCGATAATATAGCTTTCCCTCCTCTGCCGCCGGTGTAAGTGTAGCCAGTACCAAATTCGCCACCTTCATCAAAAACTTGGACAATTATCAGTTCAAAGTGGGAGTGATTTCCATGTTTAGCATCAACGAGTATTTCATCTAGAGGTAATTTATAATAATGAGTTTTCAGCGTTGTTATTTTTGCCATTATAAAACATTCAAGTTTGAACACTCAGGTACAGGGGTGAAAACTTTGCCTGACTTGAAATAAGATAATAAGTTATCGCAGGTCAAATCACCCATAGCCTGACGTGTTTGCGTAGTTGCACTTCCTATGTGTGGAGTGAGGACTACATTGACCATGTTTTTTAATTCACTAGGTACACAAGGCTCCGCCTCGAAAACATCTAATCCAGCAGACCCTAGGGTGCCTGTTTGAAGAGCTTTTATTAAAGCCTTTTCGTCGACAACGCTTCCTCTAGATACATTTATTAAAGTTCCTGATTTTCCGAGTGCTTTCAAAACACTTTCATCTACTAAATGCCTCGTGGCACTTCCTCCGGGAGTTATAACGAATAGTACATCAACATTTTCAGCCAATTCTTTTGGCGAAACATGAAAGTTGTAGTCATTATTTTTTTGTGATCGTGAGTGGTAATGAATTTCTGCCTCGAAAGCTTTAACCCGCTTTGCGATAGTTTCACCTATTCGACCTAAGCCTAAGATGCCAACTTTTTGATTTTGTACGCTTCTTGATAGTGGGAAAGACCCCTCTTTTTCCCAGGCTCCTTGCCTTACCCATCTATCGGCTTGAATTAGTTTTCTGTAAACAGCCAACCAAAGCATAATTGCAGTATCTGCAACTTCATTATTTAAAACTTCTGGGGTGTGGGTTACTACTATATTTTTAGATGATGCAAAATCAGCATCAATTGCGTCATATCCGACCCCATAGCTTGAAACGATTTCTAAGTTTGTAAGTCGTTCCATTAGGTTATCAGGGACACCCCAGTGCCCATCCGTAAGCACACAAACAATCTCTTTTGCGTGGTCAGAAATTAATTTTTCTTTATTTTGAAATTTGAAATATTCGATAATATGAAAGTCAGCTTCAAGCCTATCAGCCATTCTGGAAGTTATATTGCCTATTTGTAAGAGTTTACGTTTAGGCATCCTGAAGAACAACTTGTCTTTGTTTTCCTAACCCCTCAATCCAAACTTCCATTACGTCACCTTCTTTCAAATATACAGGCTCAGGTTTCATTCCCATTCCAACTCCTGGCGGAGTACCGGTAGAAATGACATCGCCTGGGTGCAATGTAAATAAGGTGGATAGATGAGAAATAATTTGTGAAACGGTAAAAATCATTGTCTTTGTATTACCTGTTTGCATTCGCTTTCCATTAACGTCCAACCACATATCCAAATTTTGAGGATCAGAGATTTCATCTTTTGTCACTAGGTATGGTCCAGTTGGCCCAAAAGTGTCACAGGATTTTCCTTTGGTCCATTGCCCAGTTAACTTAGCTTGAAAATGTCTTTCGCTAACGTCGTTACACACACAATATCCCGCCACATAATCTAAGGCATCGTCTTCGGTAACGTATTTGGCGGTATCGCCTATGATGACACCAAGTTCAACTTCCCAATCCGTATTTGTAGATCCCCTGGGCATAACAACATCATCATTTGGCCCGACGATTGCTGAATTAGCTTTCATAAACAAAATAGGGTGGTCAGGAATATCTGCTCCTGTCTCAGCGGCATGGTCTGCGTAATTTAAGCCAATACACATAAACTTGCCGAAACCAGACACACAGGTGCCTAGTCTTGGCGTTCCTTCAACAGCTGGGAGATTTTCAACATTTACTTCCTTTAGCTTATTAATGGAATTCGCATTTAAAACAGATCCTGATATATCCTCTATATGGCCGGAGAGATCTCTAATCTGTCCGTTTTTATCCAGAACACCTGGGCGTTCTTTTCCGAATTCTCCAAAACGTAAGAGTTTCATTTGCTATTCCTTTTAATGGTTGTCGCGCGGCAAATGGTGAGCCGCTATATTTTTGTGTTTATCAGCGCCTTTCAATGTCATACCTTGACTGAAAGGATTTACTTTTTCTCTGAATATATCCTGCCATGGAGTTTGGCTTTCAGGTTTTAAGAATGAGTCGT
This sequence comes from Paracoccaceae bacterium, assembly GCA_902573175.1. Lineage (GTDB taxonomy): Bacteria > Pseudomonadota > Alphaproteobacteria > Rhodobacterales > Rhodobacteraceae > Salinivivens. The sequence continues at coordinate 9,775 of CACGIS010000030.1, forward strand.
CTAGGTTCTCTTTTCTGGTTTTTAATTCTGCGTCATCAATTAAGACATCCACTGTGAACTTATTCAGATCAACCCGAATTATATCATTATTTTTAAGCAATGCTAAACCTCCACCGTCGGCAGCTTCTGGGGATGCATTGAGAATTGATGGCGAGCCAGAAGTACCAGACTGGCGTCCGTCACCTATGCAAGGCAATGAATGAATACCTTTTTCCAATAAATAAGAAGGTGGCCGCATATTTACTACCTCAGCCCCACCGGGATATCCTATTGGTCCAGCTCCCCGCATAATTAAAACACAATTTTCATCAATGTTCAGAGAAGGATCATCAATGGTTTTATGGAATTCCTCTGGACCGGTAAAAACAATCGCGCGTCCCTCAAAAGCATTGGGATCCTGAGGGTTTGATAGATACCTTTGCCTGAATTCTTCGCTAATAACACTTGTCTTCATTATAGCGCTGTCGAATAGGTTACCTTTCATATTTATAAATCCAGCGTTTGCTAGCATTGGTTCTTCGATTGGCTTGATAACATCCTTATTTATAGTCTCTTTATTTTTACAATTCTCACCCATAGATTTACCATTTACCGTTATGGCATTAGGATGAGGTAACAGATTCTTAGACAGAAGTTGGTTCACGACTGCTGGCACACCACCAGCTCGGTGATAGTCTTCCCCCAAATAATCTCCAGCTGGTTGCAAATTAACTAATAGGGGTATGTCGAGCCCAATTTTTTGCCAGTCATCATTATTCAACTCTATGCCTAAATGTTTGGCAATACCATTCAAGTGAATTGGAGCGTTAGTTGAACCACCAATAGCTGAGTTGACCACAATAGCATTTTCAAAAGCCTCCCGGGTCATAATATCCGCAGGCTTCAGATCCTCGGAAACCATTTCTACGATTCTTTTGCCAGTTGCATATGAAATTTGGCCTCGCTCGCGATAAGGGGCAGGTATAGCGGCTGAGCCAGGTAGTTGCATACCCAATGCCTCAGCAAGTGAATTCATGGTTGTCGCTGTACCCATGGTGTTGCAATATCCAGTCGACGGTGCAGAAGATGCGACCAGCTCCATAAATCCATCATCATCAATCTCACCGGTTGCCAGTAGCTCACGTGCTTTCCAAACGATCGTTCCAGACCCAGTTCTTTCGCCCCTGTAATATCCATTAAGCATCGGTCCAACTGACAAGGCTATTGCTGGGATATTAACCGTTGCTGCTGCCATAAGAAGAGCAGGTGTTGTTTTATCGCAGCCGATATTTAGAACAACCCCATCGATAGGATATCCAAAAAGAGTTTCAACAAGTGAAAGATATGCAAGGTTTCTATCCAACATAGCCGTTGGCCTTTTACCTGTTTCTTGAATTGGGTGAACAGGGATTTCGATTACTGTCCCGCCGGCAGCATTAATACCATCTCTTACTCTTTTTGATAATTCTATGTGATGTCTATTGCACGGGCTGAGGTCACTGCCTGTTTGTGCAATGCCGATTATCGGCCGATCGGACTGTAGTTCTTCTCTAGTGAGTCCATAATTTAGATAGCGTTCCAAATATAACGCCGTCATTTCCCTATCATCCGGGTTATCGAACCATTTACGCGATCGGAGCATTTTATTTTTCATTTTTTATTCCCGATTAATTGGACCAGCCGCCATCGATTACATGAGCGTGGCCGGTTGTGAAGTTACTCTCATCTGAACCTAAGTAAACAGCCAGTGCGGCTATTTCTTCTGCATATCCAATACGACCCATTGGTTGCCGGGCAATAAAATCTTTCATTGCTTTGTTATAATCGCCAGTTGCCTCGAGGCGCTGATGTAAGGATGGGCTGTCTACAGTCCCTGGACAAATGCAATTACATCTAATGCCTTGGGTTATGTAGTCAGTGGCTACTGCTTTGGTCAGGCCTATTACTGCAGCCTTAGTCGTACCGTAAATCAAACGATTTGGTGCACCTTTAATAGAAGATGCCACTGATGACATATTGATGATCGACCCGGAACCACGCTCTATCATACCGGGTAGCGCTGCTCGAATTGTTTTAAACATCGAAGAAACATTTAGGTTCCAAGCGTTATCCCATTCTTTTGAAGTGGCCTCCAGGATTGTCCCATTATGAACAAAGCCAGCACAGTTAAACAAGATATTAGGATTTGATTTAGCAATACCGTTATCGATTGAGTCTTTACTCAAAACGTCTAATTCAAATATCTCTAAAGTTCCAACATCTACTGCTTCATTTGCTAGTTCGTCCAAGGTTTTTGTATTTACATCGGTTGCAAAAACATGTGCCCCTTCGGCTGCCATTGCTAAAGCAGTTGCTTTACCAATTCCCTGTCCGGCTGCAGTAATTAAGGCACTTTTACCATGTAGGCGTTTTGTCATTTCCTAACCCCCAAGAATTTTGATGGCCTAAAGCCAAACTTTATTTGCTGCAAGACAACTGATACAGGTGAGCGTCTTCCTCAGTTTCAGAAAACAGTAGCAATGGCTTTGAGTGGTGCCAAGACTTAAGTGGAAAATATTTAGTCTAATTAGTAAAAAATTTAAAAATTGATGCGGTTGAAAAATAATTTTTTAACTTTAGGCTGTTTCTAGTGAAAATGTATAGGGTTGGAATTTAGATGAAAATTGCATTTTTAGGCACTGGTTTGATGGGTGGTCCGATGGCTAAAAATTTAGCAGTTGCTGGATTTAAAGTCTCAGCTTGGAATAGAACCCCTTCAAAGGCAGCTTTTCTAAAAGATTTTAAAGTTGAAGTTAAAACCATGCCTTCTGAAGCAGTTCAAAATGCTGATGTGATTATTTCAATGCTTTCTGATGGTAATGCCAGTCAGGAAATTCAAAATGATGAAAAATTACGGGTAAATTTATCTCCAAATTCTACTTGGATAGAAATGGGTTCAATAAAGCCAGATGAGTCTAAAGCTCATTCGAGAAACCTAGGTGAATTAAAAGTAGAGTATCTAGATGCTCCAGTATCAGGTGGTACTAAAGGCGCGGAGAACGGTTCGCTCGCAATTATGGTTGGGGGCAATAGTTCGGTTTTCACAAAAGTGGAAAATGCGTTCAAACCTCTTGGTCGAGCAGTTTTTGTTGGGCCAACGGGTTCTGGACAATTAGCTAAATTGGCAAATCAAGCTATCGTTGCGATTACAATAGGAGCTGTAGCGGAGGCTACTTTATTACTTGAGGAGGGAGGTGCCGATGTTGGAGCTGTGCGAGATGCCTTGCTTGGTGGATTTGCAGACAGCACAATTTTGCAGCAACACGGAAAGCGGATGAGTGACAGGAATTTTGTTCCAGGGGGGCCAAGTCGTTTACACCTTAAAGATCTGCAAAATATTTTATTAGAGGCAAAAGCTTTGAAAATTAATCTGCCTTTTTCTCAATCTGTCTATAATAGATACGGTAGGTTGGTGGGGTCTTTAGAAGGCTCAGAATTAGATCATTCAGCTTTATTTCTAGAATTGCTAGATATTAATGGGAGAAAAACATGACTTCTGTTTTGATAATTGGCGGCGGCGGAATGATAGGTCAAAAGCTCGCTTCATCTTATACAGAAAGCGAAACGGTTTCACTACTCGATATGGCTTTTCCTGAAAACAGTAATTTAAATGCAAAAAAGATCCTGGGTTCAGTGACTGATACCAGCATTGTTGAAACAATACTCAGTGACCTTCCTAATACAATTTTCTATCTCGCATCTGTTGTTTCAGGAGAGGCGGAGGCAGATTTTTCAAAAGGCTGGGATGTAAATATACATGCATTTTGGTCTTTTTTAGCTCAAGTAAGAGATAAGAATTTAAAGTCGGAAGGTCTGTATCGGCCTAAGATTATATTCACTTCTTCCATAGCAGTGTTTGGTTCACCATTTCCAAATAAGATAACTGATGATTTTTTAACTGCTCCTCGTACTTCTTATGGTGCACAAAAAGCTTGTTGCGAATTAATGCTTAACGATTTTATAAGGAAAGGCTTTTGCGAAGGTTTGTCCATCCGCCTTCCAACAATATGTGTTCGACCTGGCAAGCCTAACTTGGCAGCGTCTTCCTTCTTTTCTGGAATAATCCGAGAGCCGCTAAACGGGTTAAAAGCTAATTTGCCGGTATCGCCAGATGTCCGGCATTGGCATGCTTCTCCACGATCAGCTGTTGGATTTCTTAGGCATGCTGAAAATTTACGTTGGAGTGATATGACTTTTAATGCTGCACTAAATATGCCTGGTTTAAGCTGCACCGTAGAAGAACAAATTGAAGCACTTCGATCAGTCGCAGGAAATGAAGTTGTTAAGTTAATTGAGACGGAGCCCGACGAGAAAATTATTGAAATTGTTAAGGGCTGGCCTCGGAACTTTGATACAAAAATAGCTTTAAAACTTGGATTCGCTGCTGAAAGCTCATTCGAAGATATTATTCAAATCTATATTGAAGACGATTTAAAAAGAAATGGGATTGAAAACTGAGCTAATCGATTCTGAAGTATCGGTTTTTGCACGATTTTTTATACAATGATTATAAAAAATCCAAGAGTTGGCTTATTATCGTAGGGTTTTTTACGTTAAATTTATTTTTCCCTTGCCAGATAATTTTATCAAGGTAATTTTATCCCAAGGTCATTTATTTAATTTAGACCGAACACTTTAAGGGAGGACTCAAATGAGTTTAGTTAAAACCGTAGCTACGGCTATTGGTGCAGCAGCACTGATGGCTACAGCAGTTACTGCAACAAATCTGCGTATTCAAACGCATTATGCGCCTGAAACTGTTTCAGGTAAATTAGCAGCTCAATATATGAAAGATATCGAAACCATGTCTAATGGTGAGATAACAGTTGAGATGTTTTATTCTTCATCTGTCGTTAAATCAGTTGAAACATTTGATGCTGCTGCGACAGGAATTTTAGATTGTGATATGACCGGCGCTGGTTATCAAGTTGGTAAGAACCCAGCTTTCCAATTTGTTGGTGACATCATGGGTGGTTATGCAACGCCATACCAGCAGCTAAGCTGGCTCTACAGTGGTGGGCTAGAAGACGCTCAAGCATTATACAATGCTTATGACATGCAGCTGATTGGTTGGTGGGTTTATGGACAGGAGAGCTTAGCTTCTTCTCAACCTTTAGACGGCCCAGATTCACTTAGGAATTTTAAATTTAGATCACCACCTGGTTTGGCAACAAAAATATTTGAAAAGTTGGGCGCAAAGCCGATTGTTATGGACTTCACAGAGATTTTTACTGCTCTTGAAACTGGTATCATCGACGGTGCTGATGCTTCAGGCTTAGCAAACAACGTTGGTTTGGGACTTTATGACATCGTTAAACATACTAACTTCCCAGGGTTTCACTCTATGCCATCAGACCACTTGACATGTAACAAGGCTGTTTGGGACGCTATGCCAGCGCACCACAGACAAATTATGTTGGTCGGAATGGAGGCTCTTGCGCTGCGAACAGCTTTGACATTCGAAACAAAGAATGCTGAAGCAGCAGCCAAATTGCGGGCTGAGGGCGTTACTCTTTGGCAGTGGTCTGATGAGGACTTGGGAGCGTTTCGCGCCGCTGCGCAAGCGTCTTGGCCAGAATTTGCGACTACACCAGAAGCAAAGGCGTTGGTTGCAAGCCATATTGCATATTTAGATCAGCTTGGTCTGGTAAAATAATTAAAGCAATTTAATGACAAGCCCATTTCTGGGCTTGTCTATTTTTTTCTAAAAAGGTTTGGCAATGAAGACGTCTGATAATGCTTTCACTCAGTGGATTTTTCCTCTGTTATTCATCGGTTGCTCAGGCTGGGCAATTTGGCATGGTGCCACTTATATTATGGCCTTTGGTGGTTATACAGATGCTCTTGCGGCTAGATATCGTGAAATAATCTTTTTGGACTATCTAGCATTAATAGGGATACCAATCTTCTTTGTTCTTGGGACGTTGACAGTCAAACGAGCACCAATGGAGATCGAAGACTACACTTCAACAGACCGGATAGCTATGTTTGTTGGAAGAGTTACAATGCTCCTCGTTGCTTTGTTGGTAGGAGTAATGATGTGGGAGGTTGTTTTACGATATGTTTTCGAACGGCCAACTTTGTGGGCAAATGAATTATCATTATGGATGGCGGGATTTGTATTTATTCTTTCAGGCTTCTACGCGATGCAACAGCGAAGCCACATCCGTATTTTTCTGCTATACGATATGCTACCTCGTAATCTTCAAAGAACCTGTGACTGCATTTCGACATTTTTAATAATAACCTTTGCATTTTTTCTCATTTACGGTGGTTTTGGTGAGGCTAAAGCTAAGTTTTTGCGTTGGGAAACTTTTGGAACGATATTTGACCCACCGATACCTTCAACTTTGAAACCTCTAGTATTATTGGTTGTATCTTTAGTTGCAGCTCAGTCGTTACTCAATTTAATTAATGATTGGAATAAAGAACCTGAGGTGCACACCGCTGCCGACGACATTGACAAGGATGAAATTGAAAGACTCAAAAAGTCAGTAGGAGAAAAGTAATGGATATTGGAACTATTTCGCTAGTCCTGCTATTAGGGTTGATGTTATTGCTAGCTATTGGCATGCCGCTCGGTATGGCTTCGGCTATTTTAGCCGTCCTTGTATTGGTTATGAAGTTTGAGCCAATGCTCCTACTGGACCCCACCACTTTTGGTGATGGCTTACTGACCCGAAAATTTGGAACGGGGCCTCTCAATATATTGGCCCAAAAAATATATGGGCTCCTGACGGACTATGTGCTCATATCGGTGCCACTTTTTATTTTTATGGCGGCTCTGCTCGAGAGATCAGGTATTGCAAAGGATATGTATGCCTCACTTAACGTTTGGCTTTCGAGTGCCAGGGGCGGAATTGCCATTGTGACTTCAATTATGGCTGTGATCATGGCTGCAATGTCTGGAATTATTGGCGGTGAAGTCGTGTTATTGGGTCTAATTGCACTGCCGCAAATGCTTAAGCTTGGGTATAATCAGAACTTGGCTATTGGAACAATTTGCGCATCCGGTTCGTTAGGTACAATGATACCACCATCAATCGTTCTCATTATATTCGGCTTGATCACTGAGACTTCAATCAAAGCGTTGTTTACGGCTGCCTTTTTGCCTGGGTTTATGCTTGCCTCTTTTTTCATAGTCTACATTATTATTCGCACCCAATTAAATCCTGAACAGGCGCCTTTGCCGGAACCACAGCCAGGGGACCCACAGGGCGCAGAAAAGTGGAAACTGTTCGGAGCGTTTATGTCAATAATTGTGGGTGGTTTCTCTGCAGCTTTATTGCTTCGTGTGCTGTTCTTTACGGCTACTGGTCAAAACGTTTACGAAGAGGGCGTTGACTTGATCGCTTATGGCACTGCGGATTATATACCTTGGTTTGGTGCATATACCGCAATATCACTCGCCCTAATATTCTTTGCTTTCGGTATAGAAAGAGCAAAGATTGGTTGGGAAATGGGTAAGGGCTTAGTGGCCCCGATCGTAGTGATAGGCGTAGTTCTCGGATCAATATACGGCGGAATTTCTGGAATTACTGAAGCAGCGGGAATGGGAGTCGTTGCCGTGCTCATTATTGCTGTGTTTCGGGGTGAAGCTAGTTTTGACCTCGTCTGGGAAAGCTTGATGCGTACTTTGAAGTCCACTGGAACAATTATTTGGGTAACAATTGGTGCTGCAGCACTTGCTGGTGCTTATACAATTGCCGGAGGACCGCAATATGTTGCAGATTTAATTGTTGGCCTAGACGTTCCCACAATGGGAATACTTCTTCTTATGATGGTTATATTACTTTTCATGGGTGCGTTTATGGACTGGGTTGGAATTGTCCTTTTGATAATTCCTGTTTTTCTTCCTATCGTACAGCGTCTTCCTATTGAAGAAATTGGTTTGATCGGTGAGTTACAGCCTAAATACTTGGCGGTTTGGTTTGGGGTACTCTTTTGTATGAATATGCAGGTGAGTTTTCTATCGCCGCCATTCGGGCCCGCAGCTTTCTACCTAAAATCTGTCGCGCCGGCTCACATATCACTCACAGATATATTTAAAGGTTTTTTACCTTTTATAGGAATTCAAATTCTTGCATTAACCGTGCTGTTGATATGGCCGCCAATAATAGAAGTCCTGTTATAACCAAAGATTTTTGAGGGTTGATTAGAATAAAGATTACTCGTGCAAGTTTAATGAGTGGCTATCAATTTTTAAACCTCATTGGCTTTTTGGAAAAGAAATGATGTCTTTCGTAAGATTGAGCAAAGTTGATAATGTAGTAACTGCGACTAAAGCAGTTAACGCTGGTATGTCTTTTGAAGAAATCAACACTCTACAAAATATTCCGACGGGGCACAAGATTGCGTCATGTAATATAAACAAGGGGCATCAGGTTACAAAATACGGTCAATGTATTGGTTTTGCTTCTGCCGAAATCAAAGCTGGTGAGCATGTGCACACACACAACGTGGAGTTTCGAAATACGCAGACCGAATACGAATTTTGTACAGATAATGATCCAGTTAAATTGGTTGTTAATGATGCCGTTGATAGCTTTATGGGATTTCGCCGTGCTAACGGAAATATAGGGACTAGAAACTATATTGCCGTAGTGACGTCGGTTAATTGTTCGGCTACCGCAGCAAGGCGCATTGCTGATGCTTTTGGACCAAGTGAATTAAGTGAGTACCCAAATGTTGATGGAGTTGTAGCATTCGTTCATGGAACGGGTTGCGGCATGGCTGGCGATGGTGAAGGATTTGAAGCTCTCCAACGCGTTATGTGGGGTTACGCCCGACATCCAAATCATGCGGGAGTATTAATGGTTGGATTAGGTTGCGAAATGAACCAGATCGATTGGCTACTTGAGGCTTATGGACTTCAGCAGGGCCCTCTATTTCAAACAATGAATATTCAAAATGTTGCGGGCCTAGGAAAAACCATTGAAATTGGCATAAAAAAAGTAAAAGAGATGTTGCCCTCAGCTAACCA
>CACGIS010000031.1 GCA_902573175.1 Paracoccaceae bacterium
CCATGGCAAGTGCTACAATGATAATCATCATTACGATGAAAGCTCCGATTTCAGGCCTTCGCACTGTTCGTTGAAACCAGTTTTCTTGCTGGAGTCTGTCAGATTCACTTCGATCTGTCATATCTATCTCGCTATAAGATTATGAAGTTTTAATTAAGGAACAGGCGGGGATGCCCCGCCTGTAACTTTTTGCGTTTTGCAAACAAAACTTATCGGTTTACACCTGCCTGAGAAGCAACACTATCAATGTTTGAAGCGTCTACGAAACCAGGGCCTGATGGTATGTTAGCTCCAGGCAACATTCCGGCATTTGTGTTATACAGATGCAACACAATAATTGGCATGTAGCCTTGCAAACGCTGCTGCTGATCGATTGTGAACGCTGCGTCACCTGATCTTAGCATTGCAGTTACAGCATCTGACATGTCGAAGCATGCTAAATGTACATCTGCGCCAACATCTTTAATCGCTTTGTTAGCTGCATCACAAACATGTGGGCCAGCTGCAAGTATACCATCAATTGACGGGTCTGCCGACAATGCAGCTGCTGTTCTGGTTTCAATTTGCTGTACATCGTTAGATACGTCGATCATATTCAATGATCCGCCAAGACCTGAGAAATATCCTTCGCATCTGTCTGAAAGAGCTGTATTCCAGGCTTCTTGGTTTAAGCAAAGACCATTTGTTACGCCTTCAGCTTTGGCACGCTCGCCGGCTTTTTGTCCCGCTAAAAGCTCTGGCTGACCAACGTGCATTAAAGCGCCAACACTAGCTGAATTCTCTAGGCCTGAATTCATTGTGATTACTGGAATGCCAGCGTCTGCAGCTGCGCGGATTGCTCCACCTAATGCATCTGGGTCAGGCAGAGAAACAACTATTCCGTCTGGGTTAGATGCGGCGGCTGCTTCGATTAGCTTTGCCATACCAGACATGTCGCCTGAAGGGTCAAAGTTATATTCAAAGTCAGCTCCGATAGCAGCTGCTGCGTCGCGGCCGCCTTTTTCAACAACAGGCCAGAAAGGGTCAGTACCTTGTGTGTGCGTGATCATGACATAGCGTTCAGCAAATGCCATTGTTGACATTGTTGCTAGTGCTGCAACTGTAGCCAATAGTTTCTTCATATTTTTCTCCCAAAGAGTTTAAGCCAAAGTGGCTAGGTTTGCGCGGAACTACTCCGCAAGTAAGACTGTATTGATGAATTTGAAGCACACTGATTTAAACCAGTTTAGCAATGTTCACCCCCACAGCTATCTCGGATATTAAATTTCCATTTGTCTAGCAGTGCAAGTATAATTATTAAAGCCTAAAATTTTATAAACTTTTTAATTTAAAGCACCTCCTTTAGTTGAATTGAATTTCCTGTACTTTGTGATTGAGTTGCTGCTTCAGCCATAGCAAGTGCAGCAACCCCGTCTTCTAAAGTGACAGCTATTTGTTCATCATCATTTATAGATTTTACGAAAGCATTCCACTCTGCTTTGAAAGCACTCAAATAACGTTCTAGAAAAAAGTACTTAGGTTTGGCACTTATAATGCCATCGTTATTGGATTTAACCACACTATTTTCTAAAATATTTTCAGCTTGTAATAAACCTTCAGAGCCTAATATTTCAATTCTTTGATCGTATCCATATGCCGCTCTTCGCGAATTTTTTATGACAGCAATTTTACCATCAGCGTAAACCATTGTAACGACTGCAGTGTCAACATCACCTGCTGCGCCAATCTCTGGATCAACCAACGAATGGCCAACTGCAGAGATAGTAATTGGCAGCTCACCCATAATATAGTTAGACAGATCAAAATCGTGTATCATCATGTCCCGATAAAGTCCGCCAGACCTTTTGACATACGAAATTGGAGGGGGAGCAGGGTCAAATGATGTTATAGTCAACAATTCACGGTTCCCTATATCACCATTATCTAATGATTTTTTTAGTTGGGCAAAGTTTGGGTCAAAACGTCTATTAAAACCAACCATGATAGGATTTTTTGCAGCACTTACTTTATCCATGCATTTCTTAGCTCTTGTTAGATTAAGATCGACTGGTTTTTCGCAAAGAATAGCTTTACCCGCAGATGATGCCTTTTCAATGAAATCTGAATGAGTATCGGTAGACGTTGCGATCAAAATTGCATCAATGTTTGGATCTGAAATAACTTCGTCTGCTGATTTTACAATAGCACCAAATTGTGCTGCTAGGTTGTTGGCGGATTCATTATCAATGTCTGCAACTGCATCCAGAGTGCTTTCACGGTGTGAAGCAATGTTTTCCGCGTGTAGACTTCCTATCCTACCGGTTCCAAGCAGGCCAACCCTGATCATACCGCGCTATTCCTCCCCAGAAATGTTATCGCTAACATACTGATTCTTTGTTGAGGTTCAAGGCCAAAATTATGCAGTTTTGGAAACAAAAATAGTGATGAATTTAACCACTTGAAAAATTTGGAAAATAAATATTCTGAGCCGTTTTAAAAAACACATCTTCAAAATATTTTTCATCAATAATACTAGTTAATCTTTCAAAGAGAGCTTTGAAAGAACTTGATAAACTATCTACTGGGAAATTAGATCCGAACATTACTCGCGCGGAACCAAATTGCTCCATTACCGTTGCTACAATTGGAGCAACAGTTGCTTGTGTCCAGTTGTGGTCAAACATTCCAAGTCCAGATAATTTACAACTGACATTTGATAGCTTTGATAAATGATTTAGGTCGGAGGACCAAGATGTAATTCCTTCTTCAGTCCTGTTGTAAGGGGAACCAGCGTGGCATAAAATCACTTGCAGGTTTGGAAACTGTGAGAAAACAGCAGCACAGGTTTCTGATAATTCCGGTATAATTTGCAGATCGAATGAAAGGCCTCTGTCAGAAATAGACTGCAGGCCTTGCATAAAGTTATCGGACGTTAAAAGCTCATTTGTTTTGCTATTTGCGTCTTCTGCAGGCGACCTACCAACTATTTGCCTTACGCCCACGACAGAAGAAAGTCTCTGAAGTTCGTCTAATCGGATTTCTCTTTGATCTGACGATAAATCACAAAAAGCGACTTGCGCCATGGGCCAAGATTGATTTTCACTTACTATTTTATTGACCCACTTCGCTTCTTCTAATCCGTCCGTCGCTCCAACTTGAATATGAACTGAGGCCTTAAAGCCAAGAGAGGCAGCCAGTTTTATGTGTTCATCAATCAGATAGTTGCGCTGTATTGGAGTGGGATCGCCAAAAAAGCGTTTCTTTCCTTTTTCCATCAGCCAAGGATAGTCTACTGCGTTTAAGTCCCATAAGTGATGGTGCGCATCGATCATTTTAAATTCCCATTGTTGGTTATTTGAGCCAAAACATCAAATCCTTGTTGTTTCCAAAAATGCAAAAGATCAATAAAGATCCAGTTCTCCGCCAATTTATTTTTTGACCTGCGATAAATATCAATAACGCGAAATTCGCCAATTTTATGTGTTGCGGGAAATCCCATGAAGTCATTTGAAAGCTTGGCAGTAAAGTTTGGCCAACCAAAAAACCCTCCAAACTGTCCCTCGGCTAGGCGGCAGATATGATTGGTTTTACTTCTTTCCGAAAATGCTGCGCGAAATGGTCCAGAATGTTGTTTGGCATATCGTTCAATAGTTATAGTCGCGCCTATTCCAGATGGCCCCCACCAAATCATATTTTCGCACCATGTTTGCCTCAGTTCATCCTCTAAAGGTAAACCACTATTCCATTGGCCCAGATCACTAATCATTGAATTCATTAAATGCAGAGTTTTTTTCCCTTCTTTGGGGTCTTGTGGATCAAATAGTAAACCGTCATGTGTGATGGGTCCCGGTTGTACAATATTCGCGGCGGTAGCATTTGGAAAAGGATCATAAGCAGCCTGGATCATAAAATGGGGAATATCAAAGAACATTGCAGTCGCGGCAATTTTTCCGTTTTCTATTCTGTTGAATTCGCAATATCGCAAAAAAATCATTTTTCTGGTGGGTTTTATCCCAAGCCACGCATTGTCGAAGAGCCCAATAAGATGGCCCATAGAAATGACCCAAGTGGATTTGAAATTATCGATTTCATTTTTTCCAGCTAGAAAAATATCGACGCGTCTTTGTAATTTACTTACTGCAGTGCGAAATGGAGCCCAAAATAAATTTGCAATTTCTTTACTACCTCTGATCTCATTAAATGGATGATAGCCACGCCATATATAATTTTCATCTGTATGTGCTGCAATGATATCTCCAATCTCAGAAATTTGGGCACCATCAAGCTTTTGGTGAAAATTCCAGATAAGCTCCTTTGCATTTTGCAGGTCATGTTGATTCATCTAAAATTTTCTTTCTTTAATCCTCAAAAAATACTTGCCAAATAGATTAAACCGAGTCTACTATTTTTTGCATGCGTATGCAAAAATGAAGCCGCGGGGGGTTTGATGGCGGAAGTAGAGCTTAACAACGTATCGAAGCGTTGGGGTAGTTTTGTTGGCGTTGATAATTTCAATATTACGATCCCAGATAAAGAGTTCCTCGTACTTCTAGGCCCTTCCGGGTGTGGAAAAACCACTACGATGAGAATGATTGCTGGCCTCGAGGATCCAACCGAAGGTAATGTTGTGATTGATGGTAATGTCGTGAATGACGTTGAACCTAAAGATCGTGATGTCGCGATGGTCTTTCAGAGTTACGCACTTTACCCAAATATGAATGTCTACGAAAATATTCGTTTTCCTTTGAAAGTCAGGGGCACACCAAGTGAGACCCATGATGCTAAAGTAAAGCGTGCATCTTCTATGGTTGAACTCGATGATTTTCTGCATCGAAAACCTTCAGAGCTCTCAGGTGGCCAAAGACAAAGAGTTGCACTGGCTAGAGCGATAGTACGCGAGCCTAATGTTTTTTTAATGGATGAGCCTTTATCCAATTTGGATGCTAAACTTAGAATATCGACCCGAGCGCAAATTAAAAACCTTTCGCACGAACTAGCTGTGACCACTATATATGTTACCCACGATCAAGTTGAAGCGATGACGCTTGCCGACAGAGTTGTTGTGATGAACCATGGTGTGGTCCAGCAAGTTGGAACACCAACTGAGATCTATAATTCGCCACTAAATACTTTTGTTGCAGGTTTCATTGGTAGTCCAGCTATGAACCTACTTGAGGGTACGATATCTAATGGATGTTTTGAGGCTCAAAATACAAAAATTAGTGGGCTAAAAATCGAAGATGGTCCAGTAACGCTTGGTTTCAGGGCAGAAGATGCGGAAATTTCAAAACGCAAATCAGAAATTGGGTCAACTGTTTATGCGATGGAATTGCTTGGCGACGCCACAATGGTAACCGTCAAAATCAAAGATAAATTGGTTAGTGTAAAGGCTGATAAAAATTTTCGTGCAGAAATTGGAGATGAAATAAGTTTTTCAATTCCTGCGCAAATTTGCCACCTATTTGATGCAAATACAGGGGCAAGACTTTCGGGATGACCCGGACAAAACCACTCGTGTGGATCACTCGATGTAACTTAAAAACATCACTCAAACTAGGGAGACCTTAAATATGAACTCAAAAATATTATCGATAGTAGGCGCACTTTCTCTTACGGCATTCAGTGCTGCGCAGGCTTGTGAAATTAGTGCTCGCGTGAGCGTGGTTGGAAATGAGTTTCCAGCTATTCAAACAGTAGGGGCGGGCGCTGCAGCATGTAAAGGTGCTGAGGTTTCAACTAACCTCACTGCTGATCACCAAAAAATTAATGTTCCTGGGATGCAAGGCAATCCAGCAGAATACACATCAGCAATTGTTGCGAATTCATCAATCGTTGCTTTGATGAATGAAGATGTCATTCGTCCACTGGACGATTTAGTGGCGAAACATGGCGGTGATCTAAAGTCTAGTCAGCTGATAAAAGTGAATGGTAAAGTCATGGCAGTTGCATTTATGGCTAATGCTCAACACTTGATGTACCGTAAAGACGTTCTTGCAGACTTAGGTATCAGCGTTCCAAAAACTTATGAAGAAATGTTAGCTGCTGCTGAAAAAATTCGTGCATCGGGTAAAATGAGTAACCCCGTCGGTGGCGCTTATAAAGCAGGTTGGAACTTAGCTCAGGAATTCAATAATATGTTCTTAGGATATGGTGGTTCACATTTTGAAGCTGGTTCAGCTAACCCTTCAGTGAATTCAGAAGCTGGGGTTAATGCACTTAATATGATGAAAGCTCTTTCTGAGTACATGAATCCCGACTTTTTAACCCATGACTCTAACGTAACAAATGCAGAATATAGAGCGGGAAATATAGCGTTGTTAAACATGTGGGGTTCAAGAGCTTCATCTCAAACAACTGCTGAAGGTGTTACAGATGCTGTAAAAAATGGTCACGCAATTGCAGGACCAATGACAGTTGGTGGTGGATCAACTGCGGCTTCTACTCTTTGGTGGGACGGTTGGACTGTTGCTAAAAACATTTCAGATGCAGAAGCAGAAGCAACATTTATCGCAATGATGAACGGGATCAGCCCATCTATGATGAGCGATGAAAATATTCGAACACAAGCTGTTTGGTTGATCGATGGTTATAAGCCAACTGACGCAGCCATTGGTGTTTTCGAAGCTGCTAAAATGGGAACAACACCATATCCAATGCTACCCTACATGGGTTTAATGCATACTGCATTAGGAGCTGAACTACCTGACTTCATGCAGGGCAAGGAAACTGCTGAGCAGGCTCTAGCTGATGTAGAGGCAGCTTATGTAGCTGCAGCAAAGGAAAAAGGCTATTTGAACTAGTTAAAATTATTTGGGGCGCGCGTCCGCGCGCCCCTTTTTTTAAATAGAGCCTCTTTAAATGAAACATTCGACTTTTATATGGTTTTTCTCTCCTACAGCGCTTGCAATGCTTTTATTTATTGCGTTTCCAATTGTCTCCGTACTGGTTCAGTCTGTTCACGCGCCCCACAAAGCTGTTTTGATCGAAGTTGAAACTTGCACTCCTTTGGTTGGGTGCACAAAAGAAACTTCAATTGATCAAGAGGCTACGAGAGAGTTACGAGAAAAGAAACCGATAGGTCGATTTATTGGCTTAGAGATCTTTACTGACCGAGGCCACCTAGCAATATCGGAAGTTAAAGAAATCTGGTCTGGCTCTGAAAATTTCAATGAATTTTTTAAGAAGATTGGTAATTTGCCATTTTATAGAGCAATGGCGTTTACTCTAACGTTTACCTTCATCGTTACACCGCTTGTTGTAATTGTCGGGTTCTTGGTGGCACTCAACGTAAATGCTCTCCATGAACGGCTTAAAGGCGTAGTTGTATTCTTTTCCCTTTTACCTTTTGTAATAACTCCTTTAATAGGCGCTCTTGTTTTATTCTGGATGATAGATAGTCGTGGGATTTTAGGGTCAGCAATACAGTGGATTTTTGCTGATCCCAATTTGTCCCTGAAAGCCTCTACAGGCCTAATGTGGATTTCTCTTATAGTTTATGGTGTTTGGCATGCAGCGCCTTTTGCATTCGTGATTTTCTATGCTGGTTTGCAAACTTTGCCTGCGGATCAACTAGAGGCTGCTCAGATCGATGGGGCAACACGTACTCAACAAGTGAGGTATGTGGTTCTTCCTCACTTAATGCCTCTGGTTTCCTTTGTGGCCCTTATTCAATTGATGGATAATTTCCGTGTTTTTGAGCCAATAGTGGGATTTAACGCAGATGCTCATGCACAAAGTCTTAGTTGGTTTATTTTTAACGATCTGGGCGGTGAGACTCGCCAATTTTCTTCAGCATCTGCAACATCAGTACTGACAATAATTGGCGTAACAATTTTGCTACTTCCTGTCTTGCGAAGAACATGGCGAGATTTCATGGAGAAATCCACATGACACTTGCCTCTAAAAGAAGGTCTTTAAGTCTTCGAATTATTATTTATATCTTTGCTGCTCTTTGGTTATTGATTGCGGCTTTCCCTTTTGTTTGGACATTTTGGGGCAGTTTTAAAGTAGAACTTGATTTTTTCTCAGTGGCTAATTGGACTGATGCTTTGACAGGCGAGCGGACAATCGCTGAATATGGGCAGCCTTTTACAGATGCGGGTTATGAGGGCGCTTGGATTAAAGAGGAATTTTGGCGAAATGTGATAAACACATTTATTGTCTGTTTTTTCGTTGTTTGTACATCTCTCACGATTGGAACATTGGGTGGTTATGCATTATCGCGTTCAGGTTACCGATATACGCTCATTTTGCTCATTGCAGCCTTAATTTTTCGAGCGATGCCACCGATCACATTAGTTTCTGGTTATATGCTACCCTTTTTTGAATGGAATGTTTGGGGTATTTTACCAACTACTATAATCGTTTTGGTTGCAATAAACCAGCCCTTCACCCTCTGGATGTTACATTCCTTTTTTCAAAATATACCAAAGGAACTTGATGAAAGTGCAAAAGTGGATGGTTGCTCCCAGTTCAAGGCATTTCGTCTTGTGATAATTCCGGTGATGTGGCCTGGCGTGATAACGACGGGTCTTTTTAGCTTTTTGTTGGCTTATAATGACTTTGCAATAACGTCCATGTTATTGTCAGAGGATAACCGTACCATGGTACCGCAAATCGCTGCCTTTTTGGGTACGACCTATACTGAAGGTAACGTAATGTTTGCCGTCGCAGCAGTTGTTTCAGCCGCAGCGCCTTTATTCATTTTAGTCATGTTTTTTCAACGACAAATAGTTAGTGGTCTTACGGCGGGAGCAGTAAAAGGATGAGTGGCCAATTTTTGAAAGTTCTTTTTCTGGGGAGGTTTAACAAATGAAGGGATCTCGCCCAGAACAAGCTGTGCTTACAAGGAATACCGATCCTTCAAAAACTGATGAAACTCGTCGGGTCATTGAGGATATGGTAGATGGATTAAATGACCATAGGATTGATGATATTGGTGAATTCTTCTCGGAAGGTTTCCGTTGGATTGGCAACCAAGGTTGTGGAACGAAAGTTGGTTTAAAAGAATTTCAAGATAATTGGCAAAGGCCTTTTCAAGCTGCCTTTTCAAATAAGGTATGCATCGATGAAGCTCGACTTTACATGGGTGAGTGGGCGGCAGCGTTTGGGCGCCAAGAGGCGACCCACAGTGGCGAATTCCTTGGAATAGCTGCTACGGGTAAGCGAGTAGAAATTCGGTATATGGATTTTTGGAAAGTTATCGACGGAAAAATAGTAGATAATTGGGTCAACGTTGATTTTGCCTATGTTGCGGCGCAACTGGGTGTGGATTTGTTCGATGGACACGGTTGGGAAGTTTATGATCGGGGTGAGAAAAATGCACCTCGGCCAGATACGAGGAGTGGTTGATATGGCTATTTATGTTCTTAAGAAATCAAAAACAGAAATCGAAAAAGCTGCAGAGGATGCCAAAGTTCGGGAAGTTGTTGAAGCAACACTTGATGAAATTGAAAAAAATGGAGATGCGGCTGTTCGTGAATTAAGTAAAAAATTCGATAATTATGCTCCTAATAAATTTAAATTAACTAAAAGCGAAATTGATGCAGCCATGCAGAAGGTTTCTGCACGCGATATGGATGATATCAAATTTGCACAGCAGCAGATTAAAAACTTTGCCGAGGCGCAGCGTGCCTCCATGACTGATATTGAAATTGAAACTATGCCTGGTGTTATCCTAGGTCATCGGAATATACCTGTTCAATCTGTTGGGTGCTATGTGCCCGGGGGAAAATTTCCAATGGTTGCTTCTGCCCACATGTCGGTTTTGACGGCGTCTGTCGCTGGTGTTCCCCGCATAATTGCATCAGCCCCACCAGTAAATGGAGAGCCTCATCCTGCTATTGTGGCTGCAATGCATCTAGGTGGTGCACACGAAATTTATGTTATTGGCGGAATTCAAGCGGTTGGCGCTATGGCAATTGGAACAGAAACTATTGACCCGGTTCACATGCTGGTAGGCCCTGGAAACGCGTTTGTTGCTGAGGCGAAACGTCAGCTTTTTGGACGCGTTGGTATAGATCTCTTTGCTGGACCTACCGAAACAATGGTTATCGCAGATGAAACAGTTGATGCTGAATTATGTGCAACAGATTTATTGGGTCAAGCAGAACACGGCTATAATTCACCTGCCGCCATGATAACGTGTTGTGAAAAATTAGCCCGAGAAACATTAGTTGAAATAGAGCGAATACTGGAAATTCTTCCTACCTCTGAAACAGCATCTGCAAGTTGGGAGAATTATGGCGATATGATACTTTGCGATACACACGAAGAGATGCTTTCTGTTGCAAACGATATGGCATATGAGCATGTACAAATTATGACTGATCGTGATGATTGGTACCTTGAAAATATGCATTCTTACGGAGCTTTATTTCTCGGGCCGCGGACCAATGTTGCAAATGGTGATAAAGTCATAGGCACAAACCATACACTACCAACTAAAAAAGCGGGCCGATATACTGGTGGTCTTTGGGTAGGCAAGTTCTTAAAAACGCATAGCTATCAGCGTATTGAAACGGACGAAGCCGCGAAGTTAGTTGGTGAATACGGTTCTCGATTATGCATGCTTGAGGGCTTTGTTGGCCATGCTGAACAGTGCAATCTGCGCGTTCGACGTTATGGAGGCAAAAATGTTCCCTATGGAACAGCTGCAGAGTAGTTTTGTAAGTAAATCAAAATGGGTTAAAAATGAATTGTGTCCATTCAAAAAATAAGGAGCTACTTACTCCCCTTCGGGCTGCAATGTACAATTTTGATGAAGAGTTAGTAAGGTTAGAATTAGGAAAACTGATTGATCCTGACGCAAAAATCAAAATGCCATTTCCATTTAAAGATTTAATTGGCCCACAAGCTTTTTTTACAACTTGCTATGCTCCTTTGTTTGATGCTTTCCCAGATCTGGAAAGAAGAGATTGGATTGTAATAGGGGGAGAGACAGAAGAGGGTAATCACTGGGTTGGATGTGGTGGTCATTACTCGGGAACATTCGTTGCGCCATGGCTAGATATCCCAGCCACTGGACACCTTGCTCACATGCGGTTCCATGAATTTTTCAGGTTTGAAGAAGGAAAGATTGTAGAAGTACAAGCTTTATGGGATATTCCGGAGCTCATGATGCAGGCAAATGCCTGGCCTATGGCTCCTTCTCTTGGGTTAGAATATCATGTCCCTGGCCCGGCGACGCTCGATGGACAAGTTAACGGACCCTGGAATGAAGAGCAGTCGAAAAAATCATGTGATTTAGTTATGGAAATGCTGGATCACATGAAACTTCACCCAAGCAAAGGTGAGGCTGAAGTTATGAAAATGCCAAAGTTTTGGCACCCTAGAATGAACTGGTATGGGCCTGCGGGAATTGGTACTGGGCGTGGTATCGCAGGTTTTAGAAACTGGCATCAAATTCCATTTTTAAACGCTATGCCCGATCGTGGTAGGTATAATGACGAAATTGCTTTTCATTTTTTTGGTGACGATCAATACGCGGCCGTGACTGGTTGGCCTGATATGATTCAAACTGTCACCAACGACGGGTGGATGGGTATATCGCCAGCTGGTAAGAAAATAACGATGTGTTCCTTAGATTTTTGGCGAATTGAAGATGGGTTAATCCGGGAAAATTGGGTTTTGCTAGATTTGCTTGATGTTTACTACCAATTGGGCGTTGATGTTTTTAAACGGCTTAAGGAGTTTAACAAGGCTCGTATTCTTGGCAGAATTTCTCCTCCGGAGGCGGTTTTATAGAATGGTTGACCGAATAACTTCATCTCAAGTGGCAAAGAGGGCTGGCGTATCGCAGTCGGCGGTTAGCCGATTTTATACGCCAGGAGCGTCCGTTTCTGCAAAAACAGCTGAAAAGGTGAAAATAGCAGCGAGTGAACTCGGGTACCGACCAAATATTTTAGCTCGTGCAATGGTCTCGGGAAAAAGCCGAATAATTGGTTTAGTTGTAGCGTATCTGGAAAACTACTTTTATCCCGAAGCATTAGAAAAACTTTCTAATGCATTTCAAGAACGCGGCTATCACGTTTTAATTTTTATGGCTTCACAAACGGCTGGCAATGTTAGCTCAGTGGTTGAGGAAATCTTAGATTATCAAGTTGACGGTATTGTGATGGCCTCTGTAGCACTTTCGTCAGAGGTTGGGTCACGTTGTCAAGCAGCTGGAGTCCCTGTCGTTCTTTTTAATCGTTCACAAGATATGGATGATATTTCGTCGATTACGTCAAATAATTTTGAGGGGGGACGAAAGGCTGCTCGGCTGTTAATTGATTTAGGTTATCAGAAGATCGGCTACATAGCTGGCTGGGAAGGTGCATCGACCCAGCGAGATAGGGAAGCAGGCTTTAACAAAGAAATTTCAGACAGCGGCCTTTCAGTTTTTTCTCGAAAGGTTGGAAACTTCAGAGCTGAAAAAACCAAGGCTGCTACTTTCGAAATGTTTGACAAACCTAAGGTTGACCGGCCTGACGCAGTTTTTGTTGCCAATGATCATATGGCCTTCATTGTCATGGATATTTTAAGATATGAACTTGGACTAAGTATTCCTCAGGACGTATCCGTTATTGGATATGATGACGTCCCACCGGCTTCATGGAGGTCTTATGATCTTACAACAGTTAGGCAGCGTGCCAACTTGATGGTTCAAGAAACTGTGAATACGATTTTAAATCGGATAGAGCATCCAAATTCCTCTAATCCTGTCAAACTTCAAATTGATAGCCCTTTAGTTATTAGGTCAACCACATGCCAGAAAAAGATCTAGGAGAATTTTAATGCATGGTTTTAGCAATAAATATAAAAGTTTTCCCGAATATATTATTGGAATTACTAAAGAAATCTGGGAGGAGCGTGGTATTTCCACACTCCACGAGTACTACGCACCAGATATTATTGTAAGGTCACCTGGATCGATTGTAATTGGGAATGAAAAAGTAATTGCTGCGACCATGGCGACCTTGGCCGAATTTCCAGATCGTACTCTTTATGGTGAGGATGTAATCTGGTCAGGTACACCAGAAGAAGGCATGTTGAGCTCTCATAGATTACATTCAACGGCTACTCACTCACGGCCGGGAGTTTATGGAGAGCCGACGGGTAAAAAGCTTGATTACAGAATTATTGCAGATTGCCATGCACGCAATAACCAAATTGATGATGAATGGTTAATCCGGGATCAGGGTGCAATCGTACGCCAACTCGGCATGTCACCGCAAGATTATGCTCGAGATTTGATTGAAAAAGAAGGTGGTGCAGAAAATTGTGTTAAGCCATTTTCGCCAAAGGATGATGTAATAGGTCCTTATGTTGGAACAGGGAATGATAATGTATGGGGTCAAAAATTTGCTGATATTCTTACTCGAATTATGAATGCAGATTTTGCAGCCATCCCCAGCGAATACGATCGGGCGGCGAATTTGGAATATCCGGGAGGCATAAGCACTTTGTCTCATGATGGGGCCGATCAATTTTGGATGGGGCTTCGTGCTTCATTCCCTGATGCGAAGTTTAAAATACATCATCAAATTGGCAGAGAAGACCCATTTATGCCACCCCGTGCAGCACTTCGATGGTCTTTAAATGGCAAACATACCGGCTGGGGTAGTTATGGTGCCCCAACTGGTGCTGATGTTTATATCTTTGGAGCAACACACGTCGAATTTGGAGCTGTTTCAGGCGATATCCCAAAAATCCGTCGCGAATGGACTTTATTTGATGAAACTGCAATTTGGAAACAAATCCTTATAAAACATGGGTCTTAAATTTTTTGTCATAACCTTAGATCTGGGAGTATATAAATGACGCAACACACAATGGCTGATCGCATCGTACGCTATGGTGAATTAGTTCCATGCAAAACCGCATTTATTGATGCGCATACGCCAGGAAGTGATCAAAAAGAAAATTTTACTATCATTGGTGGGGGCGTTTCAGAAAGCCCTGATCAACATGTTCACATTGCTATTCCGCATGGCTTCAATATTGGTGCGGCGGGTCAACCTCCAAAATGTCGAAATTCTCTCCACGACCACAATACTGCTGAGGTTTTCTTCGTACTGTCAGGTCGTTGGCGGTTTTTTTGGGGAAGGTGGGGTAATGCAGGCGAAGTTGTGCTTGAGCAGGGCGATATCATTAATATACCTACAGGTATATTCCGAGGCTTTGAAAATATTGGCACCGAATATGGAATGATCATGGCTATTCTTGGTGGAGATGATGCCGGTGGTGGGGTTCACTGGGCTCCACAAGTTGTAGAAGATGCTGCTGACCATGGTTTAATTCTTGGTGAAAACGGAAAACTATATGATCAAAAGAAAGGTCAAAGCTTACCAGACGGCATAGGTCCTATGCCCGTCATGCAAAGTGACGAACTTGCTAAGAGGCCAGAGTTAACAACGATGGATGTAGTTCCAAATCACGTAGCTCGATTTTGGGATATGTTCGCTTTGTCAGATAACAGACCAGTGAATGTAATAGGCGAAAATGGTCTATTGAGAGACAAGCCAGGTTTTGAAGTTGATTTCATTACTCGGGGTTCTGCAGTCGAAAATTTAGAAAGTCATCGGTTCCCATCGGTATTAATGCCTGTGCGTGGTCATTGGCGTATTTCATGGGACGGTGGTTCAGAGGTGCTAGCTCCTGGAGATACAATGTCAGTGCCGGCTGAATTAAATCATTCCATAACTCCTGCGGTGACTGGAGAAGCAGCACTATATCAGATCAAAGGAAATGCAGATCCAGCTGGTCATACATGGAAAGGCTAGCATTTTTTATTAGAGAGGAAGCCTTCAAATGGGTAAAATACTAACTTCACATGTTGGGTCCTTGCCACGTTCGCAAGAGGTTGTAGATTTTATATTTGCACGTGAGAAAGGAAATGAGTTCGATCAAGCTGCATTTGACGACTGTATGACCCGGTCAGTTTCTCAAACTGTTAGGCGTCAAAAAGAAGTTGGCGTAGATATTGTCAGTGACGGCGAAACATCTAAGATAAGCTACGCTACTTACGTTAAGGATAGATACACTGGGTTCGACGGTGACAGCCCCAGAAATGCTCCCGCAGATTTAAAAAAATTCCCAAGTTTTCTTGAACGTTTGGCAAATGATGGAGGTACGCCAACATATTCAAGACCAATGTGCATCGGGGAAGTGAAGTCTAAGGGGCAGGGTGAACTAGAAAAGGATATTAAAAACCTGAAATCAGCAATGGCCCAACATGGGATTGACCGCGGTTTTATGAACGCTGCATCACCTGGAGTTATATCGCTTTTTCTTCAAAATGATTTTTACAAAACTAGGGAACAGTACCTTGAAGCTTTAGCTCACGCTATGAAAGATGAATACGAAACAATAGTTTCTTCTGGATTAGACCTTCAGCTTGACTGCCCTGACTTAGCTCTTTCACGACATATGCTATTCAATGACTTAAGTGATGAAGACTTTATTAAAATCGCCGGCTTGCATATTGATGCATTAAATTTTGCTTTATCTGAAATTCCTTCAGAAAAAGTCAGGATACATATTTGCTGGGGTAATTATGAGGGCCCCCATGTCTGCGATATACCCATGTCAAAAATGTTTGATACTCTCATGGCGGCAAAGGCCAGGTATGTTTTGTTTGAAACGTCGAACCCTCGTCATGGACATGAGTGGACTGTCTTTAGGGATCGAAAATCAGATATACCGGGTGATAAAATTCTGGTGCCTGGAGTTGTTGATACCACTACAAATTTTGTAGAGCATCCTGAATTAGTTGCGCAAAGAATAAGAAATTTTATTGATATAGTTGGTGAAAATCGAGTTATTGCTGGAAGTGATTGTGGTTTTGGAACATTTGCGGGTTTTGGAGCAGTCGATCCAGAAATAGCCTACGCAAAATTGGATGCTCTTTCCCAAGGAGCCCAATTAGCTCTCTAAAAGGTATACCAGAAGAACTGTATTCCCTTTTTTATGCTCGAGGAGATTGCCTCGAGCTAAAATTCACTCTGCGGCCTCAGCATATTCTGACATCGGCGGGCAAGTGCAAACAAGATGACGATCACCATAGACGTTATCAATTCTGTTCACTGGCGGCCAATATTTATCAACTTTAAAAGCCCCTGGAGGAAAACACCCCTGATCTCGTGAATAAGGTCGCTCCCAAGTACCAACCAGGTCTTGTACAGTGTGCGGTGCATTACAAAGCGGATTATTATCTTTAGGATATTTACCATTTTCAATAAGTCTAATCTCTTCTCGGATCGACAGCATAGCATCACAGAAACGGTCTAATTCTGCTTTAGTCTCTGACTCGGTTGGCTCAATCATTAAAGTCCCTGCGACTGGCCAGCTCATTGTCGGAGCATGGAAACCACTATCAATGAGACGCTTTGCTATATCGTCCACACTTACACCAGCTGTTTCGGCGAATGGGCGTGTATCAATAATACATTCGTGAGCAACTCTTCCATTCGCTCCACGATAAAGAACATCAAATGATCCCTCTAAGCGTTTAGCGATGTAATTTGCATTTAGAATTGCCACTCGGGTGGCTTGAGTAAGTCCTTCTCCACCCATCATTAGACAATAGGCCCACGATATAGGTAGTAATGAGGGTGAACCAAAAGGTGCGGCTGATACTGGCCCGGTATTATCCCCAAACTCTGGGTGTCCTGGTAAATGAGGTGTCAGGTGGGCTTTCACACCAATAGGCCCCATTCCTGGTCCACCACCACCGTGAGGAATACAGAATGTTTTATGTAAGTTTAGATGGCTAACATCACCCCCAATATCGCTGGGTCGGCTTAAGCCGACCATCGCATTCATATTGGCTCCATCAATATAGACCTGCCCTCCATATTCATGAGTAATTGCGCAAACTTCATGAACTGTCTCTTCGAATACGCCGTGAGTGGAAGGGTATGTAATCATACATCCCGCTAAATCATTTTTGTGCAGTTCAGCCTTTTCTCTAAAATCTGCTACATCAATATCTCCGTTTTCAGCTGACTGGACAGGTATTACCTTCCAACCGACCATTTGTGCACTTGCTGGGTTGGTTCCATGGGCAGAAGTAGGAATTAAGCAGACATTTCTATGCTCTTCTCCCTTAGCTCTATGGTATTCTGCTATTGTTAACAATCCTGCATATTCACCCTGTGCACCCGAATTAGGTTGCATGGAAATAGCATCATAGCCTGTTATGTCACATAGCTTTGATGAAAGATCTGAAATCATTTCCTCATACCCTAGAGCTTGATCTTTTGGTGCAAAAGGATGAAGAAGTGAAAATTCACGCCAACTAACGGGCATCATTTCAGCAGCAGAGTTTAACTTCATAGTACATGAGCCAAGCGGGATCATTGCTCGATCTAAAGCTAAATCTCGATCTGCTAGTCTGCGCATATAGCGCATCATTTCGGTTTCAGCCCGATTCATATGAAATACGTCATGTTCAAGATATTTCGACTTACGATGTAGGCTATCAGGTACACGGTAATCGTGGGAGAGATCATCGTCACTGCGAGTTATTCCAAATGCGCGCCAAACCGCTTCTGTAACTTTTCGTCGTGAGCGCTCATCCAAATTGATACCAATTTTTGTTTTGCCAACAGCACGAAGATTAATGCCTTCACGCACAGCGGCATCCATAACTGTTTTCTGCATTAGACCAACTTCGACAGTAATCGTGTCAAAAAATGCATCTGGCTCAACTTTAAATCCGGCGGACTCTAAGCCTTTCGCTAGTCTTACTGTTTTTCTATGGATTCTTTGTGCTATGGCTTTCAGGCCTTCTGGACCATGAAATACGGCATAGAAAGAGGCCATAACTGCTAAAAGCGCTTGCGCGGTACAAACATTAGAAGTCGCTTTTTCACGTCTAATATGCTGTTCCCGTGTTTGTAAGGACAGCCTGTAGGCGGCTTTATTTTGAGCATCAACAGAAACTCCAACCAGCCGCCCAGGCATGGATCTTTTGTAAGCATCCTTTGTTGCCATATAAGCTGCGTGAGGGCCTCCATAGCCAATGGGCACGCCAAATCTTTGTGTGCTACCTATTGCAATATCGGCTCCCATAGCTCCTGGCTCTTTTAGTAAAGTAAGTGAAAGCGGATCGGCAGCGATCACTGCAATAGCTTTGTTTTCATGGAGTTTTTCAATATGGTTTGTAAAATCTCTTACATGACCAAAAGTACCTGGGTACTGAAAAATTGCTCCAAATACGTCTGCTGGATTAAGTTTGTCAGGATCGCCAGTAACAATTTCTATACCCAAAG
Source organism: Paracoccaceae bacterium (assembly GCA_902573175.1). Lineage (GTDB taxonomy): Bacteria > Pseudomonadota > Alphaproteobacteria > Rhodobacterales > Rhodobacteraceae > Salinivivens. Next base: position 18,237 of record CACGIS010000031.1, read on the forward strand.
GACGCGCTCTGGTTTTCATAACTGCAATATTTTGCGGATGACAATTCTCATCAATGAAAAAGGTTTTAGATTTTGACTTGGCAACTCTTTCAGCCATTGTCATTGCTTCAGCACAAGCTGTAGCTTCGTCTAAGAGTGAAGCATTAGCGATTTCTAGGCCGGTAAGATCAGAT
>CACGIS010000032.1 GCA_902573175.1 Paracoccaceae bacterium
ACGGGTTATCAGGTGGTTGAAAAAGTTGACAAGTTTGTTCCTATTCATATGGCCAGTCAGGGGTACTGGCAAGTCCAAGATGAAGGAGAATAGCAATGGTTCCGCGTTTTAAACCGTCTCTAGGTTGGTCTGAATTTTATGCTATGCTCAAATCAAACACAGGTAAAGTGGAGGAATTTGAACAAGCCTTTGCAAAAAAATTTAGAGCTGTAGATGCTGTTTCTTTTCCTTATGGCCGCTCAGCACAGTGGGCCTTTTTGAAGGCTATAGGATTAGAAGATGAAGAAATAATTTTACCTGCTTATACATGTTCAGTTGTAGCCCATGCAGTAACTTTGAGTGGTAATAGGCCGCAATTTGTTGATATTTTACCAGACAACTTTAACATGAACCTGGACGATTTGGAGTTAGCGATCAGTAAAAAAACGCGTGCTATTATTGCAACTCATACCTTTGGCTATCCACAGGACCTAGAAAGACTAGAGAAAATAGTCCGGTTTGCAGAAGAAAAGTATGGTCACAAGGTATGGCTGATACAGGATTGCTGCCACGCATTTGGAGCTGAGGAAAACGGTCGAATGGTCGGAACGGCGGGCGATGTAGCAGTTTATGCATTCAATATCAGTAAAATGATAACTTCAATTTTTGGAGGCATGCTCACGTTCCAGGACCAAGCACTAGCCAACAAGGTCCGTGCTTGGCGCGATGCTAATTTCAGAAAAGCGGGATGGATGAAAGGCATTCAGCGACGCATTTATATGATAGCGGTCTATGTTGCGTTCAATAAAATAGCCTACGGATTGACTTGGTGGTTACAAGAAAAAACATCCTTGTTAAACCGGTTCACCAAGTCTTACCACCTAGATGGTAAGATCCATTTTCCACCAGATTTTCTAGATCAGATGCTAGAGGTTGAAGCGGCAGTGGGACTGGCCCAATTGGATAAGTATGACAATATCATAGCTCGGCGCAGAGCTAATTCAGTTTGGTATGATCAACATCTTAAGCGTAAAGCAGGTTGGGTTTTTCCACCAATTATTGAGGGTGCTACCTATTCACACTATGTAGTGCGGGTACCTGAACGAAAACCAGTAGTGACTGAATGGGCTGCCAAGGGAACGCATTTGGGTGAATTGATCCAATACAGCATTCCATTAACACCAGAGTATCTTATGGAAGAAAATGACGCCTTTCCTTATTCGGCTGAAGCTAGTCTATGCACAATTAATTTTCCATTAACGGAAACACCAAAAACAGTTAAAAAAATATGCAGAGGTTCATAAATGAGGACGTTGTTAATTCTTGGTGGGGATAGCATCGGACGAAGCGCTTTAAAGGATTTAGAGCCTACAGATGAATTATTAGTGGTGATAGATAAATCTACAAGCATTAAACGTGTTACAAGATTAATTTTAAAAGGACGTCTAGCTCTTTTTGTTGTAATTAAAATGCTGTTTTGTGAATGTAAACGCCCTGTTTCACGTGTTTCATTTTCAAATTTTCCAACAATAAAAACAAATACGGATTTGCTTGATATTATTCAAAATTATGAACCTGAAAGAGTTGTATTGTTCAGGGCTGGTCTTGTAATAAATACGAAGGTTATCTCAAAGGGTATACCATTAATGAACATCCACTGTGCAATTGTGCCCAAATACGGTGGATTGGGGTCTATTCAACGCGCAATAAAAGATCGTGCTATATCACAGAATGCCACTCTCCATCGGGTAACCGAAACAATCGATGACGGCGAAGTATTTGACCTTGAGCCATACGAGTTAGAATTAAATAAGTCCTATTGTTTCAATGAAAATAAAGCTTATAGAGCTGGGCTTAGGCTGCTATCAAGAACCATTGGGCATCTGGGTAAAGACACCGATTGATATTTGATCGTCTCAAACAACTAGGAAAAGATTCTATAATCTATGGCATTGGTGGTGTTCTCGCTAAAAGTGTGTCTTTTTTCTTGCTACCTATCTATACGCGGATCTTTACGCCAGCCGAATACGGCACAATCGAAATGCTCACTGTGATTAGCAGCCTTTTAGGGACCGTTTTGCTGTTGGGTATGTCTTCTGCGCAGTCAATGTATTTCTTTAAGTATAAGAAGGAGGGGCGGGTTGCGCAGGCACGGGTGGTGTCAAGCATCTTACAATTGCGGTTGATTTGGGGCTTCGCCATTATCTTAATTGCCACTGTTTCGGCTCCTTTAATAAATGTGGTTCTCTTTAACGGGAGGTTGAGCTGGGAGTATTTTGCCATAGCTTTTGGAGGAACCCTGTTTACTCAAATTATGAGCCAGAGTGCAGAGGTGATGCGGTTACTTTATCGCCCTTGGGGCTACATCATGATTTCCTTAGCACACTCTCTAGTAGCAGCGGGACTGATTTTACTCTTTATATTAGTATTTGAGCAAAGTATTCTAGGTTTCTTCCTTGGCACAGCAGTTGCTTCCGTTTTGGTCTCGCTTTTGGGGTGGTTTCAAATCCGTGATTACATCGTATTTGATAAAATCCACTGGGATTTGTGGCCGCAATTAATTCGTTTTGGAGCGCCATTATTGCCAGCTGCATTTGCAATGTATTTTATGAACACCACAGATCGTTGGTTTGTGCTTTACTATCATGGTGAACAGGCCCTTGGCCTTTTTGCGATTGGAGCAAAATTCGCTATGCTGATGGCGTTGACCGTGGAAGTATTCCGCAAGGCTTGGTTTCCGATCGCTATGGATGCAATGCACAGCCATGATGGACCAGAAACCTTTCGTTTGATTGCTAGGCTATACGTAAGTATTGGAATATGTGCAGTCATTATCCTTACTTTATTATCACCTTGGTTAGTAAAATGGCTTACTGCACCAGAATTTCATGAAACTTGGCCTCTGGTGGGCATACTTGCTTGGCAGGGGCTGTTCTATGGGTTTTTTTCAATAGCATCTGCCGGAATTTGGAAGGCGGAGAAGACCTATTTGAATTTATACATGATGTTGGCCACGGCAGTTTTGGGACTATTGCTTAATTGGGCGCTCGTACCTTCTTTTGGTGGGCTTGGTGCGGCGCTGGCAACCGTAATTACATTTTTGGTATGGACGGTTGCTTCGATGGTGGTGAGTGAGAGGCTTTGGCTGATTAGTTTTCCGGTTAAAGTTTTTGCATTTCAGTTGTTGCTAGGTGGAAGCCTAATAGCCTGGCTTGTTCTAACTGATTTTATGTCTGTGGTATTGTTAAAGTGGTTTACTGCACTTGTAGTTTGTACTATTGTTATCAGTCAAACTTTACTTCCGGAGGCTTTTGTCCGATTACGCAAAAGTCTGGGAAGTTGAGGTATAATATAGCCAATGAAAAATTTTAAAAAGATTTGGGGAAAATTAAAAAATTTTTCCAGAGTAGAGATCCTGAGATTAATTTTATCACCGCTCACAAATCTAATTGTTGGTCCTATAAACTTTTGTATTTTTTTAGTAAGATTAACAGTTCTCACCAAACATAAAGGTGACCAGTTCAGTAGATTTTCGGGTATTCCAAGTCTAAATTGCTTTTTTTACTGGACACAAGCGTTAAACATCCAAAAATACGGAAAAAATGGGGTATCACCTAACTTGCAAAGTGGTGAATTTAAAATCAACTCCTTGTTTCACCTAACTCATACCTCACTCTACTTATTTTGGAAGCATGGGAACATAGTGGTTTTAATGAGTTTTGTATTTTTTTCATTAACTCCATTGTACTTTCTATACGGTAAAGATGAACTTATATTAAAATTTCTACCGTTTATTATTCTTTTCAGTCCTATTATTTATTCAGCAATTGATAGGATGAACTACGGTTCACTTGGGTGGGCTATTTTCCCGTTATTTATATATTTAATTAATACTGGACTTTATTTTCTTGCGGCAATTGTTTTGTTATTATCACTTCAATTATGCTTTACGGCAGTCGTTTTTGGTGCCATAATTTTCTTTATAAATATAGTCGCAAAAGATAATTATACAGCGATAATCTACATAATTCCGGTAATAATGGCTGTAGCAAATCGTCTACGATTATCTGCGGGCGGTTTCAATGAGATAGTGTTATTAATAGGCGCGGATGCAGGTAAGGCTTTATACTCAAGAAAAAAAGAATTTAATTTAATATCTTTTTATTATTGTATCCTTTTTAGTGCTTTTCTTTTGCTTAGCTTTATTGACGGAAATGGATTGTCCATAACATATTATTGTGGACTATTATTCTGCATTTTTTTCATGTTGAATGAAGCGAATATTGTTCGTATTGCTGACCCCCATTCATTTTTAATCACACTTTTAGCCATATTAATGAATGAAGCTCATTTCAGTTATTCTTTGTGGTCAACTTTTGGAGTGGTTATGTTTAGTTATCCTATTCCCTACGCTGGACTATTTCTGGGTGACCCAAAAGTTATTGATATCTTGCCAGTAAGAAAACCAGTTTATGTTACTGATATTATGGATAAACAGTTCGAATTCCTAGAAAATATTCCTTCGGGGGAAAAAATATTGTTTTGCTATAATAACCCGAATGGTGAATACCAAAAGATTTTTGATGGATATAGACAAGTTTACGAAGTATTGATTTATTGCGCGAACATTCGGGATATATTGGTCACACCAGACTGGTACTATATTGCTGCTAATAACACAATTAAGGCGACAGAAGTTTGGGGTCGTGATTATCAAACAGCTTTAGAAAATGCAAAAAAAATTAATGCTAAGTACATAATCTGTTACGAGCATGAGACAGCTCCGTTAGATATGGAATTTGAAAATAGTGATCAAATTAATGTGAAAGCCACGTTAGATTGGAAAAATCTTTTAAGTTCATTGTATCCGTCTCCACCGTTTGGGACTGCGTCTACGCCCCACGCTCCTAAATGGCACATCTACGAGATTAAAACTAATGTTACGTAAATTTGGAACGATATTGCCAACTTTTATTAGAACAGGATCGATTTATCATTTTTTTATAAATTGCCGAAAATTGGCATCCTATTTTAAGAAAAGCCTAAAAATCCAATTAAAAGCCAGAAGCGAAAGACAAACACAGTTTTTAAAGCTAACTGAATTAAAGCTTAAAGATAAAATAAAAATAAAATTTATTGCTTACAAAGTAAGTCAGTGGAAGTTAAGTCAGCTTATTGACGAATTCAAAAAAATGGACCGGTTTGAAGTTGAAATATTAGTATATCCAGACAAAAGTTTAAATACTTGGTCAGCTGATTATGAGTATGCTAAATCGTATTTTAAAAATAAATACCGAGGAACGGTTCCAATTTACACATTAGAAACTGAGAACCGAGAAGATATTGCAGACATTGTTTTTTTCACTAAACCCATCGATGATGGAAGAAGTGGAACGATAAGTAATTACCCAAATTCACTAAAATGTTACATTCCTTACTCAGCCTATTGCGATAACAATCCACAACTCCAATATAATAAAATATTCCATAGTAAACTATGGCGACACTACGTGCCTACTAAATACCATTATAACTATGGCTTAAGGTATGGGGCCAGAAAAGATAACTTAAAGAAAACTGGGCTTATTACACATTGTGCTCTGACTAATCCAAGTCGGTCCGATATCATTAAATCAAATTCTTTGTGGGCAAGGGCAAAAAATAGAAAAAAAGTCATCTGGGCACCACACCATACAATTAAAGAAAGCACAATTCATACAAACCACTCTACATTTATGCTTTACTGCGATTATTTTTTGTCTTTAGCAAGTTCTCTCGAGGAGCAGATATTTATTATTTTTAAGCCTCATCCCAATCTTAGGCACGAATTAAATAAAGTCTGGGGTACGGAACGAACAAATAAATATTTTGATATTTGGAATGGTTTGGCGAACGGATATGTTTATGAAGGACCCTATGTACCCTTATTCCATGGTTCTGACTGCATGATACATGATAGCGTTTCTTTTATGGCTGAATATTTACTGATGCATAAACCAGTTGGATATCTTCAAAAGAAAACAAAAACGCGTCGTAATTTTATAAATAGTTTTGGAGAAAAGTGCCTAGAATTTCACACTTTGTTGGAAAATGAGGATCAAATAAGGCAGTTTATATTTGATGAAAACAATTCACAATTTGACACACACTATTCTGCATTTGTTCAAGAACTTAGTGGCGGTGGATCGAACGTTGAAAAAACTATCGTAAATGACATTTTAGACAGGCTCTAGTATTAAAATGATTTTTATAGATACAAATGGTAATTGTCTAAATGAGAAAAAATATATTTTTGATTTTCTATTTAAACGGATTAATCTCGACTACCAAATAAATCTCTCTGAAGTAACTGATATCACAATCTCAAATCCCTCAACTGGAAAAAAGTTGGTATTTGATGATATATTCTTCCAATTCGCAGGAAAAAACTGGCTTGTAGATTGCTTACACTTGGTATCGCAAGAGTCTATAGATGTTGACTTTCTAGGTTTGAAATTGCCTGGGATAGGTAATAATGTCCCAATATTATTTCACGGAGAGTGCAGTGATAAAAGTTACTGCGAGGAAACCAAATGTAAATTTGATTTGTTTGGATCCTGCTTTTATCTAATTAGTCGGTATGAAGAGGTTATAATAAAGAACCGCGACAACCATGGCCGTTTTAGTTTTCAGGATTCTTTCGTGGCTAAGGCTAACTGTTTGTCTGTACCCTTAGTTGATGCATATACCTTGATACTAATTGGTTTATTAAGGCATTTCATTGGCGTCGAAGTATCAGAATGGTCCACTCATAACTATAAAGTAAATGTAAGTTGCGATATTGATATACCCTTTTGGGCGCCAAATTCGGTAAAGAGTTTTGTCAGACGTTATTTGAAGGATACTTTAGAGCAAAGATCTTTTAGGGGAGGTTACCAAAGGTTTAAAAAATATATAAAAATTAGGGAAAATAGTTTTTTAGATGACCCGTTTGCAAAAAATATTGAATTTATTGCCTCTGAAAATGAAAAATTTAATCGAAAGGTTGACTTCTTTATAATACCTCTCAGGACGCACACATCCTTCGATAATGAAGAGAATATCGAATCTCAACGATTTTTACACATTCTTAAATCTATAAAGATGCGGGGCCATAGAATTGGAGTACACCCAGGATATCTTACATGTTCATCTTCTAGCAATATGAAGCGTTCTGTTGAAAAATTCCGACAATTTCATGTTAGGAATTTTGGAGACCTTAGAGAGATTATCTCACGTCAACACTATTTGCGTTGGGATAGTTACAGAACACCAGAATTATTGATGGAGAATGGTGTTACAGTAGACACTACTATGGGGTATGCCGATTATATTGGATTTAGGCCATCTACGTGTTCAGAATTTTTTTTATATGACCTCAAAAATAGACGCAGTACAACAGTTCTAGAGCGACCTCTGAATGTAATGGATGCAACCCTTTTAGCGCCTCGCTATATGGGAATTATAGATCTAAACGAAGCAATAGAGAAAATTAATGAATTAAAAGAAATGTGCAAAGCATATAACGGACACTTTAATATCCTTTGGCATAATTCCTATTTTGAAAAGAAGGAGTATTATGAATTTTACAAGATGGCGATCAAGGAGTAGTGATGTCTATGACAGATCCAGTCTATTTCTTTTCTGGTGGTAAAAACTTGAGGTAAAATTAAAAATACAACTATCGCGGCATTAGAATAAGAATATAAAAAGCTTGGTCTATAAGTTCGAAGTAGTTAAAGGGCTGAACTCTCTTGTCTTTATCAAAGCACTGTTTTCTCAATGAAGCAAAAAAAAATGGCGATGGTTGAATGGTAGTCCCACGATTTGTGCGATTTGAAGCTAGAAATACATGTCTATTTTATACTGGTTCAGTTTCATAGTGAGTGTGATGCCGCCTATCTAGCTATTTCTTTATAATTAAACAGATGGTTCGAACGTATTTCCTGCGCTGAGTATTCTTGATGAGTTCAATTAGGAATACCTTGGCAGCAAGTTTGAGTGGAAACTAAACTTTCCAAATGTACTTGATGTTTTATCCGACTTTTTTATACTTTAGGATGCCAATTTGTAAGTTCAACTAGAGAACGGCCCTGAGTTCAATATTCAAAATTTGAGAAATTTAATCTCCGCAATTAGATAAAAAAAGCCTATATCGCACCTGGTGGATCTTGAGAAAACGGACTCTGTGAGAGGTTCAAGAGACGGTTTACAGACCAGCTGCTCAAAACAGTGACCCTCTATGGGATAAACAAGTGCAGATCATTATCTAGAAAAAAACTGGTACAATAATATTAACCGTATAGTAGGTTAGGGGTCTTATGTCAGGACTTGAAACCGCCATACCGATGGAAGATAAGTCAACCACGGACAAATAACCACTGTGATCCAGTCAAACTAGACAGGGTAATTTACCATTTCACATTAAGATAATACTTATAGAAAAACTATTCGGATATAATTACAAGAAACCTGAGGTTTAGCAAATGAAAATATGTAAGCTTGTCAGTGTGGTTGATGAAAAATCATCATCAGGTGTACTTGAACAAGCAATTGCGTGTTCAGATATTGATTTAAAAATGCATAAATTTAAATCAAAATTATTTATGGGGTTTCTAGGAAAATTTTTTCATTTGGTTGTTTTATTTTATGATCAATTTAAAATATTAAATGAGCTATTCACACGTTATGATTATGTGATTTTTAGATATCAGCCATTCAATATTCTTTTATTGTTTTTGTTATTATTTGGGAAGAATTCGAAGCGTTTAATTTTCGAATTTCATACCATTTCCGGGTATTCAAATAAACAATTTTTGAATAAGTTACACTCGGTATATTTTAAAGTCTTTGCAGCATGCGTTAGGCATAGGATGCAGTATTGCTCCGGCGTTACAAATGAAGTTGCGTATTTTCATCATATCGCGCTAGCTACTGATAAATTTTTTGTCACTCCAAACCGGGTCCAAAAAAAAACTTTTTCAGATAAAGCAACTTCACATGAACAGTGTACAGCTTTAATGGTCGCCTCAAAATATTACGAGTGGAATGGATTAGGCGATATACTTGAAAACCTACAATTAAATGAATACTTCATCAAAGAAAAAAACATCAAATTTATTATAGTCGGTGATACCTTGGGCAAAAGTAAAAATTATACGGATCTGCCTTTTATTGAATTCGTCGACTTTGCAGATAATACAGATTTAGAATTCTTATATAGGTCGTGCTCATTAACACTAGCAGCATTTTCTTTGGATAAGGCAAATTTAAAGGAAGCGTCGACTCTCAAGGTAAGAGAAAGCCTTTCCTATGGAATTCCCGTATATTCTGGCCATGTTGATGCCTGTTTTAATGACAAACCATATTACAAAAATACTAATAAGTTTTGCGTAAAAGAGATGTTCGAATACTGGCAAAACACAGTTTATCTGGACAGAGAATTTATTGCAAATGACGCAATAGCTTCATCTGATACCTATCGCCAGCTATTAACTTCATTAAGGAATGATGCAAAGTGATATTTCGTAGTGTAGATGGAATTATTCCAGGAATTGGATTATTTTTATCAGGTTTTTCAAGTAAAAAAACCACACAATCTGAAATGGAGCTGGCAATTATCGTTATGCCGTTGCTCTTTATATTATTCGACTGGTACAATATCCTTCTAATAAATTTAAACTTCCCTGTGATTTTACAATATTCGTTCCAAGTAGGGTGGCTCGCTGCCTTGATAACGTACGCAATTCGAATAAAAGTTAATATTTATTTTCCTTTCCTTATATATCTGATTTTTTCGGTATTTTTAGGACTTCTAAAGGATGCGACGATAACTTCGGTAGTAGCTAATTTACGTATTTTACTAATACTCCCTCTATTAATATTTTTATTTGCAAGCTCGACCACAAAACTTACTAATAAATCTTTCTTCTATTCATTATTTTTTTTCCTCTTTATAAATCTGATATGGCACTACGCTGTAATCCTTAATAGTGAAAACTATTTCACTGCATTTGGTCTTGACAGCTATTATCTCAGTAGAAACATTTCTGTCACCAATGGAGTTCCGATTGGATTTTATACAATCGACACTGCAGGTGAAACTATCCTGCGGATATTTGGTGCGTTTGCGAGCCCTGATAAGATGGCTTATTTGGTGTTGGCCTTTATCTTTTCTTCATTATACGTCTTAAAGATACCCAATAAAATAATTGAGGCTTTATTTTTAGCATTAGTTGGGTTCCCGTTACTGTTTATTTTTCATGTAAAAGCAACTTGGTTGATTCTGTGGGTATATATAGCCTTGCTGATATTGCCTGAAAAATATTTAAAATTTTATCTTTTAACTTTTTTATCGGTTATATTTGGGTCACTAGCGTTGTTGCTCTTACTTCAAATCATTCCAAGAAGTTATCTTTCGTCCAGTGGAGCAATACAGCACTTATGGGGATTGATTGGTCCGTTTAAAGCCGATTTGAATTTTAATTATTTTTTTGGAAATGGCCTTGGTTCGGGAGGAACGGTCGGGCAAATTGCTAATGCTAATCTGGTTGCAGCGGTAAAGTCAGAAATTGGTGGTGAGTCTTTAATTGGATCCTTAAAATACCAGTTTGGGTTATTTGGTTTAATAGTGGTATTGCAGTTTTGGCGAACTGTATTCTCCTTTTGTAAGAAAAATTATGGAAATAAAAGCGCCTGTATATTATTTGCAGCTTTCGTTACAAGTGCATACAGTGAGGTTGTTATGTCATTTTTTCAGTCATTTTGTATCTTCACTATCATTGTGATTTTAAGGCATAGGTACAAATTATGAAATTTTTTAGATTTAAACCTCCTTTGATTCTGGATTCAGGGGTTTACGCGTCTCTATTAAGTCTTCAACTTACCAATAAACGAAACATCGAATTGTCAATATTAGATAGTATCAGGAAACGCAAAGCCAAAAGTTTTATTACACTTAATCCTCATTCAGTAATTGAGGCTTGTAAATCAAGGCATACTGGAAATGCTTATTTGGGTGGTGATTTTTTCTTCAGTGATGGTATCGGGTACAGTCTAGGATATAGATTGCTAAATGGTTTTTGGCCAAAGCGATTGCCCGGAAGACAGATATATTCCGAAGTGCTAAGGATTTGCGCCTTTCATAACTTAAACTTACTTCTTTTAGGTGGCACGGGTCACTCAATTGTGGCACTCAAGGACCGGATTTTAAAAAATTATGACATTCATGTTGATGCATTAGAGTTACCATTTTTTAACAGTGACGAAGTTGAATGTTCATATGATCTTTTTGAGGAAATTATTTCTAAGGACCCTGTTGTGGTTTTGGTATTCATGACCGCTCCAAAACAAGAAATTTTTTCACATAAACTAAAGTTAAAAGCAGAGTTAGCTAATAAAACGCTGATGATATTTAATCTGGGAGCAGTTCTTGATTTTGAGCTTGGATTAAAGCTGTCGGCGCCTAGGTTTTTCCAAAAATTTGGTTTAGAATGGGCTTTTCGAGCAGCAACCGACTGGACTCATGTAAGTCCTCGTTTATCCAGTGCAGTATTATTTCTTAAAATGCTATTTTTAAAATCAGTAAAATAAGTCTGGTAGTTTAAATATTTTATGGGATTTATAGATACTAAGTTTCATCCAAATAATTAAAATTGGTTATAAAAAGATACTAAGTATGCTAGTAAATCAGTGTCAGAAATTTTGATTTTTGAGCACTGCTGGCAAATTGTTGCAATTTACAGGTTTAGTGTTGGTGTAGACATTCATTACGGAGCATATTACATGTTCAGGGCATCAACTTTTGAAATGGTTGAATGATAAGTACAAAAAATCTTAGAGGTGCTTCATGGCTCGTGCTTTGATATTTGGTATCACTGGACAAGATGGTTCTTATCTTGCTGAATTTCTGCTAAATAAAGGATATGAAGTCCATGGTGTAAAAAGGCGTGCCTCGTCATTCAATACGCAACGCATTGATCATATATATGAAGATCCACATGTTAGCGATACACGTTTTAAACTGCATTTTGGTGATCTGACTGATACTTCAAACCTCACTCGGGTTATATCTGAAGTTCAACCTGATGAAGTGTACAATCTTGGAGCACAGTCACATGTGGCTGTCAGTTTCGAAAGCCCAGAATATACTGCGGATGTGGATGCCTTGGGGGCATTACGAATTCTTGAAGCCATTCGGTTTTTGGGTCTGCAAGAAAAAACGCGATTTTATCAGGCCTCAACCTCGGAGCTTTACGGTCTTGTACAGGAAACTCCACAAACTGAGACCACTCCTTTCTACCCGCGTTCACCTTATGCTGTTGCTAAGCTCTATTCCTACTGGATAACTGTCAACTATCGAGAGGCTTATGAAATGTTTGCATGCAATGGCATTTTATTCAATCATGAAAGCCCCCGCCGTGGTGAAACATTTGTTACACGTAAAATTACCCGTGGTCTTGCCAACATCGCACAAAAACTCGAAACCTGTCTTTACATGGGAAATATTGATAGTTTGCGAGATTGGGGGCACGCAAAAGACTATGTGCGAATGCAGTGGATGATGCTGCAACAAGACACGCCGGAGGATTATGTGATTGCCACTGGCAAGCAACATTCTGTGCGGGAATTCATTAATTGGACAGCTCAAGAGCTTGGCATAAGCTTGGAGTTTTCTGGTAAAGGTATTGATGAGATTGCTACGGTCGCAGCCATTAAAGGTAATAAGGCACCTGGTTTAAAAATTGGGGACGTGGTGATGCGCATCGATCCACGTTATTTCCGACCAGCTGAAGTTGAGACACTTCTTGGGGATCCGAGCAAAGCGAAAAAACAACTTGGATGGGAACCGCAGATCACCGCACGTGAAATGTGTGCTGAAATGGTACTTGAGGATCTTAAAACTGCGCGTAGGCATGCACTTTTAAAGGCTAATGAATTGGATCTACCAGCTTCTATTCAAGATTAGGGGTAAAGCTGATGACGAAAGTATATATAGCAGGGCACCGGGGTATGGTTGGTTCTGCAATTTTGCGACAGCTGGCATATCATGGTCGATATCAAACTGTGACTCGAACCCACGCAGAATTGGATTTAACGAGACAAACGGCCGTGCGCGACTTTATGCGGTCTGAACAACCAGATATTGTTATTTTGGCTGCTGCAAAAGTGGGCGGTATTCATGCTAATAATACCTACCCTGCTGATTTCATTTATCAAAACTTAATGATCGAATGCAACGTGATACATCAGGCATTTGAGGCTGGTGTGAAGCGCTTGTTGCTGCTTGGGTCGTCTTGCATCTATCCTCGTGCCGCGCCGCAACCCATGCGTGAGGATGCATTACTAACTGGAACCCTAGAGCCGACAAATGAACCCTATGCAATTGCAAAGATTGCTGGAATTAAACTTTGCGAAAGCTATAACCGACAACATGGTGTGGATTTCCGCAGCATTATGCCAACCAATCTTTATGGTCCAGGAGATAATTTCCATCCGGAAAATAGTCATGTTTTGCCTGCGCTGATACGAAGATTTCATGAGGCTGCTCAATCTGGACAAGATGAAGTGGTGATTTGGGGTAGTGGCACGCCCCAGCGCGAATTTTTGCATGTAGATGATATGGCTGCTGCCTCCTTGTTTGTAATGGACTTACCAAAATCTGATTATGATGCAGGTACCGAACCCATGCTTAGCCATATTAATGTTGGCTCAGGAACAGACATTTCAATTTTTAAGCTGGCGCAGATGGTGGCTAAAATCACCAGTTACAGTGGTCAGATTGTGACAGATGCAACCAAACCAGATGGGACTCCGCGCAAGCTAATGGATGTGACCCGAATGCAATCCATGGGTTGGAAGGCCAAGATTGCACTGGAAGATGGTTTGGTTGAAACCTACAATTGGTTTTTACAAAATAAACAAAGCATAAGAGGTTAATTTATGACGCGAATTACGCCAATTTTGCTGGCAGGTGGTTCTGGCACTAGACTTTGGCCTCTGTCGCGCAAAAGCTATCCAAAGCAATTCTCGAGACTTTTGGGCGATGAGACTTTATTTCAGAGAAGTGCTAAACGCGTGGTCTCATCCCCAGTCGTGAAGTTTGAGTCACCTATTACGATTACCAATTCAGATTTTCGCTTTATTATTTTAGAGCAGTTACAAGGCGTGGGTATTGATCCTGGTGCGGTTTTGATCGAACCGGCAGGTCGCAACACTGCTCCGGCGGTTTTGGCAGCGGCAATTTACGCCAGCAGGAGTGATCCTGAGGCTACCATTTTAGTTGCGCCTTCAGACCATATTATCCCCGACACTTTGGCCTTCCATGCGTCTATTTGTGAGGGCTTGGAGGAAATAGAAAACGGTCGGATTGTAACCTTTGGTATTAACCCAACGCGGCCTGAAACGGGTTACGGATATTTGGACTTGTCAGCTGTCCCATCTGGCAGCGCAGTACCCTTGAAAGGATTTGTTGAAAAACCTGATACTGAAGCGGCCAAAGCGATGCTAGACGCTGGGACCTATCTTTGGAACGCAGGTATTTTTCTGTTCCGCGCCAAAGATATGATTGCAGCCTTTAGGACCCATGCGCCAGAGTTGATGGACCACGTGAGTAGTGCTATTGAGCAAGGCCACGTAGACCTCGGCTTCTTCCGGCTTGCAGCTGAACCATGGGGAAAATGTGAAAATATCTCAATAGATTATGCAATTATGGAGAAAATTGACACACTATCAGTAGTTTCTTATTCGGCACCGTGGAATGATCTTGGGGGATGGGATGCTGTCTGGTTGGAGCAAGGATCTGATGTTGAAGGCGTGATAACCAGCGAAAATGCCACGGCCATTGAATGCAAAAATGTGTTGTTGCGCTCAGAAAATGAAGCCCTGCACCTCGTGGGTTTGGGGCTAGAAAATGTCATTGCCATTGCAATGCCAGACGCTGTTTTGGTGGCCCATAAAGAACGTGCGCAGGATATCAATCTGGCTGTGTCTGCCCTCAAAGCCAAGGGCGTGCCTCAGGCTGAAACTTTCCCAAAGCATCACCGTCCCTGGGGATGGTTTGAGAGTCTTGTAATGGGTGAGCGTTTTCAAGTGAAGCGCATTTATGTGCTGGCGGGCGCTGCGTTGTCCTTGCAAAGCCATCGCTACCGATCAGAGCACTGGGTTGTGGTGGAGGGGACAGCCAAGATCACGGTTGACGACAGAGTGACGCTTATGACCGAGGGGCAATCCATATATATCCCGCTTGGAGCTGTTCATAGATTAGAAAATCCTGGCAAAGTACCAATGGTGCTTATCGAGGTGCAAACTGGCGCCTATTTGGGCGAAGATGATATCATTCGCTATGAAGATATCTATGCTAGGAGTTAGAAAATTGCAATTGCAGTAACGCCCTGAGCAGAATGTATTAGTTTACTGAAACAGTATGTTGTGATCGCTGTTGTGCCGGGTAGAACAATGAAGAAAGGGCGGGGTTTTTAACACCTAGGAACTTGAAAATTCCTTCATAAGGGTTGGAAAAGTGATACACTAGCTTTTGATTGTTGCTAAATCGCACGATTGTTAAATGTTTTATTATTGAGCACACGTGAAGGCATATATAAATGGAGGAATATTTTAAACGACTTAAAAAGGCGCATGTTATCAACTGGAAATTGGTCTTCTTCCAAAAGAGTATCGATTGTATTGGCATCCTTAGAGCCTCCTGTCATAGTTTAATACTGGCACAGTTTTAGGGGGCTAAGACAATACTTGGAAACAGTAAGATTTCAAAAAGATCTTTTTGATACTACTCATAAACGTTTGATAAAAAGCTGGCTGTATTTGCGTACCTTATGTACTCAGTAACCCACTCTCCCTTTCTTAGGCTTGAAAACATCAAAGTAAATTCATCGTCATTAAGAATAGACTTTTGATTATTAAGTCCTAGTACCTCTGGGGTATCAACTGAACCTTCATATGTTCCACCGTGAGGATAGAAATAACCAATCAATTTTTTGTCAGTCAGATCCAAAAAATCTCTTGCTCGATGTAAAGCAAAACGATTTCCAGCAGCTGAAATTGAGTAGATATATCCGTCAAAAACAAAAAAAGATGAGCAGCAGACGCCCCCCGTTATACTTGGTTGGCTTCCCACACGAGACCAATTTTTAAGGTCATTAGAAGAGGCGTACCCGATTGAACGGTCTTCTTGTTTTTGACTTTTTCCTCGACTCTCTAGGCTCATATAAAAAATATCGTCTATCTTAATGACGCCCCAATTCTCTATTTCAGAACCTTCCCAGTCCAACTTCGCCGATACCATCACTTCACTATCCACCTCGAAATTTTTAAGGTCATTGGAGGTTAATCGCATTACAAATTCGTTAAAATCGCCGTAGTATGATATGTCTCCTTTCCGGACCGTAAAGAAAATAGTGTACTGATCTCCAGATTTCACAATGTAAGGCATCCATACCATTACTGCATCGACACTTTCCGGAGCAAGAAGCAGCATTTCTTTTGCGTTACTCAGTCCTTTCAAATCAAATGAAGATCGGGTGTAAAGTGAATAGCGGCCGCTTTCTCTTGATCTACCAGCATAAAAAATGTGATATTTATTTTTTTGTATAATTATTGATGCAAATGCTCTGGAATTTAGGACTTTATCCGGTTCCAGAATGGTCACAGTTTGTGTTGGCGCAATACCTTGTTTTTTCGTGTGGTAGCCACTTGGGTTACCCGTAACATAATTTTTAATATTTTTCATAAGTTGATATGGAAAAATCTGATAGCTACCTATAGCCACCCCGTAACCAAAAATTAAAAAGGATAAACTCACAATCTTTAGTGTATTTTTCATTCGCTTATTCCCATAAAATTAAAAATCATTCCTATTTTACAATTTTATCGTTGTGGTTTGTTTTTACATATTTCT
>CACGIS010000033.1 GCA_902573175.1 Paracoccaceae bacterium
TTTTTACAATCTGTACTCTATTTTTTGTTCCTCATTTTTTTGAGAAAGAGCCTTCAAAAAACTTAAATGTGAGCGTCCGTTTGATTCAACCCAATGCGGTTCAAGAAAAAAAATGGTCAAAAGAGTTTGCTCCCATTTATTTTGAAAAGATGATTGAAATGACGGCTAAGCAGCCAAAAAACTGATATAATTATATGGCCAGAAACTTCTTTGTATTTAACTTATAACTCAGCTTTTGAAGAATTAGATAAAATGAGAAAGGCTGCAGGGGAAAGTATACTGATATTTGGAGCTTTGAAAATTGACTCAAGAAACTTTTTAAATAATTCACTTATTGTTGAGAATAAAAACCAGGAAACGGTTTTCTACGATAAAGCTAAACTCGTTCCCTTTGGGGAATATTTACCTTTTATAAATTTAAAAAGTTATTTTAAAATTTCAGAACGATCAAACTTATTTGGGTGGGGATTCAAAAGAGGAAAAGGATCTGAACTGTTAAATTTGTCCAATGGACTAAATTTTGTTCCATTAATATGTTACGAAGCTATATTTTCAAACTTCTTAAAACCTTCAGTCAAAAATGCTGATTTCATTTTACAAATTACAAATGACGCATGGTTTGGGAAATCAATTGGACCACAACAACATTTGGCGCAACTGCGTATTAGAGCGATAGAATACGGCTTGCCTGTGATCCGGGTAGCTAATACTGGAATTTCTGCGATTATTGACGCTAACGGTAAACTTGTCGAAAAGCTTTCAGTCAACAAATCAGGTCACCTAGATTCTTTTGTTCCCTCCCGCAAACACAATACAATATATGGATTATATGGGGATTTGACATTTTTATCATTACTTCTTCTGGCTATAGCGATTGCATTTTTAAATAAAAAATTTATTAATCAAAAAAATTTTAAATCAGAGTATTAATACTTACCGTATGGAGATAAAAATTGAGCAGGACTAATTTTACGTTTACATCAGAGTCTGTATCTGAAGGACACCCAGATAAAGTTTGTGATCGAATATCTGACGCCGTGCTGGATGCTTTTATCTCAGAGGAACCTGAAGCAAGAGTGGCATGCGAAACATTTGCAACGACCAATAGAGTCGTTATAGGAGGCGAAGTCGGTCTTTCTGATAAAAATATTTTAAAGGACTATATGGGGAGGATTGATCAGATTGCTAGGTCATGTATCCAGGATATAGGATACGAGCAGGAAAAATTCCATCATCAGACTGTAGAAGTTACAAACCTATTGCACGAGCAATCGGCGCATATAGCACAAGGAGTTAACGCTGGTGCGAATAAAGACGAAGGCGCCGGCGACCAAGGGATAATGTTTGGATATGCTACCGACGAAACTGAAGACTTGATGCCTGCACCTATCCAATACTCCCACGCAATGCTTCGACGTCTAGCAGAAGTAAGAAAAAATGGAACTGAGCCGACTTTAGGGCCTGATGCTAAATCCCAGTTATCAGTAAAATATCAAAATGGTATACCAACTAGTGTAACATCTATTGTTTTATCAACGCAGCACCTTGATGAAAAAATGACATCTACAGACGTTCGTTCAGTTGTTGAACCATATATCAGAGAAGTTTTACCGGAAAATTGGATATCAAATGAAACTAAATGGCATGTAAATCCAACTGGAAAATTTGTTATCGGTGGCCCTGATGGAGATGCGGGTTTAACAGGTCGGAAAATAATTGTTGATACATATGGAGGCGCAGCACCACACGGAGGGGGGGCGTTTTCAGGAAAGGATCCAACGAAAGTTGACCGGTCAGCAGCCTATGCTGCGCGATATTTGGCCAAAAATATAGTTGGTGCTGGTCTTGCCAAAAAATGTTCAATACAGTTAAGCTATGCAATTGGGGTAGCAAAGCCCCTTTCTATTTATGCAGATACATTCGGTACCGGCATTGTTTCCGAGGAAGCAATAGAAAAAGCAATTGCTTCTTGTATGGATTTAACACCGATGGGGATAAGAACACACCTCGGGCTTAATAAACCCATATATCAAAGAACTGCAGCTTATGGACATTTTGGCCGTAAGCCTGAGCAAGACGGTGGATTTAGTTGGGAAAAAATTGATTTGGCAGATGAACTTAAAGCCAACTGTAGATAGAATAAAATACAACCGTATCAAAAGTCTTAAATAGAACTTGTTGATGTGTAGTAAAAATATTCGTCATAAAAATGGAACGGAATGGAGAAACTTCTATGGCCGTTTTAAGGGTAAAAGTCTAAGTGCCACACAGACAAAAGCTTTGCTTACTGATTTCGAAAAATATTCTCTTCAAAATATTTCTTGGGAAGAAAACCCTCTAAGAAAGCAAGTCAAAATATATGAAATATTTGATGAAAAACCCGTTTGGTTAGAAATCGGTTTTGGTGGAGGAGAACATCTTATGCATCAGGCCAGACTTAATCCAGATATAGGCTTTATCGGCTGTGAACCGTATCAAAATGGTGTAGCGAAATTAATGGGAAAATTAAATGCTAATCCTTGCCAAAATATTAAGTTGTATGATGGAGATGTAAGAAACATATTCGATGTATTGGCTAAGAATTCTATTTCAAAAGTTTTTCTTTTATACCCAGATCCGTGGCCTAAAAAAAGGCACCATCGTAGGAGATTTGTAACGCAGGAATTCCTTGTTCCTCTATATGAAACCATGAAACCTGGGAGCATCCTAAGAATAGCGACAGATATTGAAGACTATGTAAGGCAGGCTCTTCAAGAATTACCACGTGCGGGATTTCAGTGGTTAGCAAAAGATGCCTCAGACTGGCGAACTCCATGGCAAGACTGGGTTTCAACTCGCTACGAGATAAAAGCGTTAAAGGAGAAAAGAACTCCTTACTATCTAACATTTATTGTTTGAGTTTTCATGTTCAAACTTATGCTAGTGCCAATACCAAAATATTTCTTGATAAATTTAATTAGAATGATTTGTTAATAGACGCTTTTGTTTTCATCAGGTATCAGGTCGCAAGAACAAGGTGAGTTTAAAGTATGTCAGGTCTCGAAAAACCTATCCGGATGTCATCTAAACGCGTTACTAATCTACGCGGCCACGCAAATGTCCCTGGTGATAAATCAATATCTCATCGATCACTAATTCTAGGGGCTTTGTCGATTGGAAAAACTAAGATCCATGGCCTTCTTGAAGGTCAAGATGTTATCGACACTGCGAAAGCAATGAGATCATTTGGAGCATTAGTTGAAAGACATAAAAGTGGAGAGTGGACAGTTGATGGCTTTGGTGTTGGAGGATTTGCTGAGCCTGAAAAAGTAATAGATTGTGGAAATTCGGGAACCGGCGTCCGCCTAATAATGGGAGCAATGTCAACATCTGATGTTACAGCCACTTTTACAGGAGACGCCAGTCTTAACAAACGACCAATGGCTAGAATAACAGAACCTCTAAATCTATTTGGTGCGAAAACTTTCAGTCGAAGAAATGGCAAGCTTCCAATAACTGTGGTTGGATCGGAGGCACCTATTCCAATAACCTATCAAACTCCGGTAGCCTCTGCCCAAATTAAATCGGCCATACTATTTGCTGGCTTAAATTCGCCTGGGACAACAACGGTAATTGAGAAGGAAAAAACCAGAGACCATACTGAAAGAATGCTTCGAGGTTTTGGAGCTAATATTACATCCGAACAAACAAGTGTGGGAAATATAATCAAGCTTGAGGGATATCCCGAGCTCAACGCCCAAGAAATAAGAGTCCCAAGAGATCCATCAAGCGCGGCTTTTCCCGTTTGTGCATCATTGATAACCGAGGGGTCTGATATCCTAATACCTAATATAGGGCTTAATCCGACCCGGTCTGGTTTGTTCGATACTCTTAAAGAAATGAATGCAAATATAACCTTCGAAAATAAAAATTTTCAGGGAGGTGAACCAATGGCCGATATTCGAGCAAAGTTTTCACCTGATATGATGGGAATAGATGTGCCACCGGAAAGAGCTGCAAGCATGATAGACGAATATCCTATTCTTTCAGTTGTTGCTGCCTTTGCAAAAGGTAAAACAATGATGCGTGACGTCCGAGAGTTGAGGGTCAAGGAAAGTGATCGGATAGACGCGATGGCAAAGGGGTTAAAGTCAAACGGTCTAAAAATAGAAGAAGGTGAAGATTGGTGGTCTGTGGAAGGCCGTGAAATAGATGGCGTAAACGGAGGCGGTTTTTGTGAAACATTCTTAGATCATAGGATAGCAATGTCATTTCTTGTTATGGGTATGGCTAGCAAACGTGCTGTTACCATAGATGATAGTAGTCCAATAACTACATCTTTTCCGAGTTTTGAAAGTTTGATGGCCCAAATTGGGGCAAATTTTCAGAAGCAACAGCAATGAGCCAAACAGTAATAGCTATAGATGGCCCAGCTGCCTCGGGCAAGGGAACGATATCAAAAGCTATATCAGAGAAATTGCGGTTTAACTATTTAGATACTGGTAAACTTTACAGAGCGATTGGGGCTAAGTATTTAGAGGGATATCAACCTATTGCTGCTGCTGAAAGCCTAGAAAGCAGTGACTTAGCCAAATATGATCTTCAAAAACCGGAAATAGCCCAAGCCGCGAGTGAAATAGCTTCGATTCCTGAAGTTAGGGCCGCTCTTCTTGAGTTTCAGCGAAATTTTTCGCAAAAAATGCCAGGCGCGGTTTTAGACGGACGAGATATCGGAACAATAGTGTGTCCCGATGCAAAGATTAAAATCTTTCTCACAGCCTCTCTAGAAGCACGAGCTAAACGAAGATATCTTGAACTGTACAAACATGATGAAAAAATAAGCTTCGAGACAATCCTAAAGCAAATAAAAGAAAGAGACGAGAGAGATCAAACTCGCAGTTCTTCACCAATGGTTGCGGCGAAAGATGCTAAAATATTTGATACTTCAAAATTATCAGTAAACGAAGCAGTAGAAAAAGTGTTAAGTTATATTCAAAATAAAATTTAATTAGTTGAAATTGAACTTACCAATTCAATAAATGGTATAAGACGATAAAGATAAATTGAAAAACGAAAAATATACCTTGAATATCGAATATATTCATATTACATCGCAAACCAATGTTGAAACTAGAGATAGGCGCACAACCGCGCAACGTTTTAGCGGGTCGGATTAAACCGGCCCTTTTCGCGTTTAATTTTAGTAATTTAATTCAAAGACCAGCGGAACCAACCGCACGGCCAGAAACACCACAATAGAAAAGAAAGATGAGACCTCATGGCTCAAAATGCATCAATGGAAGAATTCGAAGCTCTACTAAAAGAAAGCTTTGAAATAGATACACCTCAGGAAAATTCGGTAGTAAACGGGAAAATTATAGCCGTTGAAGCGGGCTTCGCGATAGTAGATGTTGGCTACAAAATGGAAGGAAGGGTTGATCTTAAAGAGTTTGCAAATCCTGGAGAAGCTCCTGAAGTCGCAGTTGGTGATGAAGTGGAAGTATTTTTACGCCAAGTTGAAAATTCAAAGGGAGAGGCAGTTGTTTCGCGAGAAATGGCACGGAGAGAGGAAGCATGGGACAGGCTTGAAAAAGCTCACTCTAACGACGAAAGAGTTGATGGTGCTATTTTTGGAAGAGTGAAAGGTGGCTTTACCGTTGATTTAGGGGGAGCAGTCGCTTTTCTTCCAGGATCACAAGTAGATGTTAGACCAATTAGAGATGCCGGACCACTGATGGGAATGAAACAACCTTTTCAAATTCTCAAAATGGATCGTCGTAGAGGTAATATCGTTGTATCCCGCCGTTCAATATTGGAAGAAAGCAGAGCAGAGCAGCGCGCCGAAGTTATTGGTAACCTTGCAGAAGGAATGGATGCCGAAGGAGTTGTGAAAAATATCACTGAATACGGCGCATTTGTTGATTTAGGTGGTGTAGATGGGTTGCTCCACGTTACAGATATGGCCTGGAGACGGATTAATCATCCATCAGAGATTTTGACAATTGGTCAATCTATCAAAGTACAAGTTATTAAAATAAATAAGGACACTCATCGTATCAGTCTTGGAATGAAACAACTTGAAGAAGATCCATGGTCGATAGTTGAAGCAAAGTATCCACTTGAGTCTACCCACAAGGGCGTTGTTACAAATATAACTGACTATGGTGCATTTGTTGAATTAGAGGCAGGCGTTGAAGGTTTAGTCCACGTTTCAGAAATGTCATGGACAAAGAAAAATGTTCATCCAGGTAAAATTGTGTCAACCAGCCAAGAAGTTGAAGTCATGGTCCTCGAAATAGATGATGCTAAGCGGCGTGTTTCACTTGGGTTAAAGCAAACAATGCGAAATCCGTGGGAAGTTTTCGCTGAGACGCATCCTGAAGGAGAAGAAGTTGAAGGGGAAGTTAAAAATATAACCGAGTTCGGATTATTCGTGGGTCTTCAAGGAGATATAGATGGGATGGTCCATTTGAGTGATATTTCATGGAATGAACGTGGAGAAGACGCAATACAAAACTTTAAAAAAGGAGATATGGTTAAAGCAATTGTATCAGAAGTAGACGTTGAGAAAGAGCGAATTAGCTTATCTATTAAATCCTTAGGTGGGGATAAGTTTGCTGAAGCCACCGGAAATGTTAAACGCGGTTCAGTTATCACAGTCGAGATAAAATCTATAGAAGACGGTGGGGTCGAAGTAGAATATGAAGGTATGAAATCTTTTATTCGTAAATCAGATCTATCACGAGACCGAGCCGAGCAGCGGCCAGAAAGATTCAGTGTTGGTAATAAGGTAGATGTAAGAGTAACCAATATTGATAATAAGACACGAAAACTAGGTGTTTCTATCAAAGCCAGAGAAATTGCTGAAGAAAAGGAGGCTGTTGAGCAGTATGGTTCTTCAGATAGCGGCGCATCATTGGGCGATATTCTTGGCGCTGCTTTAAAGACAGATGATTAAATATTAAATTTTTTAAGAAAATTGCCCCTCCAATTATGGGGGGGCAGAAAGTTTCGATTCGTTGTTTGAAGCAAAATACCCTAAATTTTTACTCCAGTAAAAATTTAAAAATTAAATAATTTTATAAATATTTGATAAAAATCTATAAAAATACTGTAAGATTAAAGACCAGAACAACAAATGTCTTTTCTCAATGGCTATTGTGTTTATAGTCTTGGTTTGTGGGACATATATAACTTCGGGGGTTTAAACATATGATACGTTCTGAACTAATTCAAATTATTGCTGATGAAAATCCACATCTTTATCAGCGTGACGTAGAGCGTATTGTGAATACAGTTTTTAGTGAAATTACCGAGGCTTTGGCTAAGGGAGACAGAGTTGAACTCCGAGGCTTTGGCGCATTTTCTGTTAAGTCGAGAGATGCTAGAATGGGACGAAACCCGCGAACAGGTGAAGCAGTAAAAGTTGAAAGTAAAGCAGTTCCTTTTTTTAAAACAGGCAAACTTTTAAGAGATCGTCTTAACGGAAGAGCTTAATTAATATGCGTTTAATACGCACCTTATTTTTATTGTGCTTGGCAACATTACTTTTCTTACTTTCAATAGCAAATAGTGAAAAAGTAACCGCGTACTTTCTGCCAGAAAATTTAACGTCTCTCTTGGGTATAAAAATTTCCATAAATATTCCTTTATTTTTAATTTTCTTTTCCGGCATTTTTATTGGACTTGTTATTGGTTTTGTATGGGAATGGTTGCGGGAGTATAAATTTCGGGTTGAGGCAAATAATTACCAGAAAAGGCTTTTCAGAGCTGAAACTGAACTTTCAGAATTACATGCCAAAGAAAACAAAAAAGACGACGTCCTCACACTTTTGGAAAAAGTTGAAATGAAAAACTAGAAAATGCACTTAAAAGTTCGTGTCAAAATTTGTGGTATAACAAACATATCAGATATGGATGCTTCCATTAAATATGGGACACATTACGCCGGTTTAATGTTTTTTGAAAAATCTCCACGTTTTGTAAATCTAAACCTTGCTAGACAACTTAGTTTACATGCAGGCAATAAAATTAAAAAAGTGGCTGTTACTGTAAACTTGAACAATCAAATATTAGATGAAATCGTAAAAAAAGTTCCATTAGATTTTATCCAACTACACGGAAACGAAACACCTAAAAGAGTTCGGGAAATTAAAACAAGATATAACTTACCAGTTATCAAAGCAATTGGCATTTCAGAACCTGCTGACCTAGATTTTATTTCTCCTTTTAAAGATGTGGCGGATCAATTACTTATAGACGCAAAATCTCCCTCATCTTCTGTTTTACCAGGTGGAAATGGGCTAAATTTTGATTGGCAATTGCTAAAAAACTTCAAATTTCAATGCCCGTGGCTACTTGCAGGAGGGCTCAATAGTGACAATGCAGCAGAAGCTATTTCACTAACAGGAGCAACTCAACTAGATTTATCATCTGGGGTTGAAAAATCTCCTGGGCTCAAGGATAACAAAAAAATTTCTTTGTTTATGTCTGCTATATAATTTCTTGGACTATCCACTTTACGTTTGTTTGACTGCAAGCTAAACGGTCTCTGGGAGATATTAAGTATATGGCAAATGATCTTTTTAATAGTTTTATGAATGGCCCTGATTATAAAGGCCGTTTTGGTAAGTTTGGTGGAAGGTTTGTTTCTGAAACATTAATGCCGCTAATTCTTGAGCTGGAAAAGCAGTATGAAAAAGCAAAGAATGATAAATCTTTCTGGTCCGAAATGGACGATTTGTGGACAAATTACGTGGGAAGACCTAGCCCACTTTACTTCGCGGGACGTCTAACAAATCACTTGGGTGGTGCAAAAATTTACTTTAAAAGGGATGAGTTGAATCATACGGGTGCTCACAAAATTAATAATGTACTTGGCCAAATAATTCTTGCCAGAAGAATGGGCAAAACGCGAATAATTGCAGAAACAGGAGCCGGCCAACATGGAGTAGCTACAGCCACCGTCTGCGCAAAGTTCGGATTAAATTGTGTTGTTTATATGGGGTCTCACGATGTCGAAAGACAGGCTCCAAATGTTTTTCGTATGAAACTTCTTGGTGCTGAGGTGATACCTGTTACGTCGGGCCGAGGTACCTTAAAAGATGCAATGAATGATGCACTGCGTGATTGGGTAACTAACGTTCGTGATACATTTTATTGTATAGGGACAGTGGCAGGACCTCATCCTTACCCTGCTATGGTAAGAGACTTTCAATCAATAATCGGAAAAGAAACAAAAGAACAGATGAATGACGTTGAAGGTCGTCTTCCGGATACATTGATAGCCGCCATTGGCGGCGGATCTAATGCAATGGGTCTATTCTTTCCTTTTTTAGACGATAGTTCAGTGAATATAATAGGTGTAGAAGCAGGCGGAAAAGGCGTAAACTCAAAGATGGAACACTGTGCCTCTCTTACCGGCGGCAGGCCAGGAGTTTTACATGGAAACCGTACCTACTTATTACAAAATGACGATGGCCAGATATTAGAGGGATTTTCTATATCCGCAGGTCTTGATTATCCAGGAATAGGTCCCGAACATGCATGGCTTCATGAAATAGGTCGAGCAAAATATGTTTCAATTACAGATAAAGAGGCTCTTGAAGCATTTCAACTGAGTTGCACCACTGAAGGTATAATACCTGCCTTAGAACCTAGCCATGCCCTCGCACACGTTATGAAGATTGCACCTAGTCTTCCTCCAGATCATATAATTTGTATGAATATGTGCGGAAGAGGTGATAAAGATATTTTTACAGTTGCTCGCCATCTTGGATTTGACATGTCTGGTCCGGAGGGAAGGAATCTGGAGTAATACTTAGGTGAATTTAAGAATTATCTCAAATTTACTTATGAAAGTTTCACAGCTGTGAAGCCGCAGATGACAACTTGGCCTCTTCTTCCTCTCGCAAAACTAAATTCTCTTGTGTCTCTAAAATTACTTCTTCTGGAGCACTTTCTATGAATTTTGAATTTTGAAGTCTTCCTTTAAGCGCTGAAATTTCTTTTTGAAGCTTATCAAGCGACTTACTAAGACGTTTCTTTTCTTCATTTACATCTATAATATCCTCAAGCGGTAAGGCAAAACTAGCTCCTTTAGCTGATATCGCAATGCTACCTTTAGGTATATCTTCAGCACTTGTAAGTTCTGTTATTCTGGCTAACTTTTGTATCATTTCACTATTATTTTCCCAAGCTTGTTTAGCGTCAGAATCCATTTTCAAGAAAATCATTGGTATCTTTAATCCAGCGGGAACCCTCAATTGAGCTCGAGCAGAGCGAATAGACTCTATAAGGTTAACAACCCAATTCATTTCTAGATCCGCTGCATGATCAATGAGTGCGCTATCAAATTCTGGCCAATCACAATGAACTAGCATCTCGTTTCTTTGCGAGAGGGTCTCCCACAATTCTTCGGTGATAAAAGGCATAATAGGATGCAGTAATATTAGACATTGGTCTATAACCCACCCCATTGTTTGTTGAGTTTCACTTTTTATCTTAAAATCAGCAGAATTCAAAAGCGGCTTTGAAAGCTCCACGAACCAGTCGCAAACCGTACCCCAGACAAAGGAATATAGAACCTGTGCAGCGTCGTTAAACCTAAATTGATCAAAAGCAATATTTACTTCATTAAGCGCTTTGACAGTTTCACCCACTATCCAACGATTTACTGTTTCTTTTGCAGTTGGAACTGATACCCCAAATTTTGCCTCATTAAGTGACGCAAATCTCGCTGCATTCCAAAGTTTTGTACCAAAATTTCTATAACCGGCAATCCTTTGAGTATCCAATTTTAAAACACCACCAATTGAAGCCATTGACGCATTTGTAAAACGAAGAGCATCGGCTCCATACTCATCAATAATGTCAATTGGATCCACAACATTACCTGTGGACTTGGACATCTTTTTACCTTTGGCGTCCCTCACCAATCCATGTAAATAGACCGTATCAAAAGGAATTTCATTTCTAACAGCAAGTTGCATCATTATCATTCTGGCAACCCAAAAGAACAAAATATCCTGACCAGTTACCAAAGTAGATGTTGGAAAATATTGATTTAAGGCGCTGCTGTCTTCGGGCCATCCTAAAGTTCCAATTGGCCACAATCCCGATGAAAACCATGTATCTAAAACATCAGGATCTCTCGTAAGTTGAACATCTGAACCTGCCTGTTCTTGAGCTTCACTCTCTGTCACAGCACAATATTGATTTCCATCTTTATCAAACCACACTGGAACCTGATGACCCCACCATAGCTGACGAGAAATACACCAGGGCTCAATATTATTTAACCAGTGATAATAAGTTTTTTCACCACTCGCTGGTATAATTTTAATCTCACCATTTTTGACTGCATCCAAAGCCGGCTTAACAATTTTTGAAGTCTCAACGAACCACTGATCTGTCAACATTGGTTCAATAACAACCTTAGATCTATCACCAAAAGGTTGCATAATAGACTTACTTTCAACGAATGGCTTGGTAGAAAAATTGCCATCATTATCTGTTGAGTCTGTCATTACCGCTAATCCTTCGGCAGTAATTTCAGCAACAACTTTTTTTCGAGCTTCAAATCGGTCCAGTCCTCGATACTCGTCTGGAACTAAATTCATAGAAGCAATTAGATCCTCATCCCAAGTAATTTCCTCATTTAAAATGGCTTGGGCTTTTGCCACTTCATCTTTATAAGGTAAACCATCAACGCGCATTACCCCTTTTTTATCCATCAGAGAATACATCGGAATATTAGATCTTTTTGCTACTTGATAATCATTAAAATCATGGGCGCCAGTGATTTTTACGGCCCCTGAACCAAAATTAGGATCAGGGTACTCATCTGTGATTATTGGTATAAGGCGACGATATTGCCTTGGCCCCACGGGTATTTCACAAAACTTTCCTATGAGAGGTTTATATCTTTGATCCGATGGATGGACTGCAACAGCTCCATCTCCCAGCATTGTTTCGGGACGGGTTGTTGCTATAGAAATGTAATCTCGTTCTTCCTGTAAAGTGATATTGCCTTCTTCATCTTTTTCTATATAGGTGTACGTTTCTCCACTTTTTAAGGGGTATTTAAAGTGCCACATATGTCCGGCCACTTCAATATTTTCAACTTCTAAATCTGAAATTGCCGTTTCAAAATGAGGGTCCCAATTAACAAGTCTTTTTCCCCTATAAATCAAACCTTTTTTGTAGAGATCCACAAAGACTTTTATTACCGCATCATGAAAATTTCCACCTTCATCTTTTGGTGCATTTGGAGCGCCAGACATAGTAAAGGCTTCACGATCCCAATCACAAGAAGCACCTAAGCGTTGCAACTGACTTATTATTGTTCCACCAGACTTTTTTTTCCAATTCCAGATTTTTTCAAGAAACTCATTGCGGGAAAAGTCAGTACGCTTTTTCCCCTCTTCCGCTAGCTGCCGCTCAACAACCATTTGAGTTGCAATTCCAGCATGATCCGTACCCGGTTGCCATAAAGTTTTGTAACCTTGCATACGTTTCCAGCGAATTAAGATATCCTGAAGAGTATTATTAAAGGCATGTCCCATATGTAAAACGCCAGTAACATTCGGAGGGGGAATCATTATTGTATAGCTGGGTTGTCCGTCTTTGGCATTTGCACCAGCCCGAAACGCTTTATTACCAATCCATTTCTCTGAAACCCGTCTTTCCACCGTTGCAGAGTCAAAATACTTATCAAGTGCCATGTTCAAGTGATCCAAATATATTATATGATGCAAATAGCGTGTCTTGAATTGAAGTGAAAGCCCAAGTTTTGAACAGTTCTACTAACTTACATAACTAGTTTCTAGCACAGTGCAACACCGCTGCCCTCATATATTTTCTGACTGTGGCATTCCCAAAATATGATATCCACCATCAACATATATTATTTCTCCAGTCGTGTATGCACCTGCGTCAGACGCAAGATAAACAGCTGTACCGCCAACGGCCTCCAGAGAGGCATTTGATCGTAAAGGAGAATTGATCTCAGTATGCTTGAAAGTTTTTCTTGCACCTCCAATAGCAGCGCCAGCCAACGTTTTCATAGGGCCTGGAGAAATAGCATTCACTCGAATTCCATCAGGACCAAGATCATTTGCCAAGTAGCGTGTAGTAGCCTCCAGTGCCGCCTTTGCAACCCCCATTACATTATAAAATGGGGTCACTCGGTTTGAACCTTGATAAGTTAAAGTGAGTAGCGTGCCACCATTAGCTATCATCAACGGATGCGCCCGACGGGCTATTTCAATAAAGGAATAAGAAGAAATATCGAGAGAGTTTTTAAAGTTATCTCTAGTGGTATTCAAAAATCTACCGGTCAGTTCATTTTTTTCTGAATATGCAACCGCGTGTACAACAAAATCTAATGTGCCCCAGCTACTCGCTATTGTTTGAAAAGCTTTGTCAAGCAACGCATCATCAGTTATATCAACATCCATCATCAAATTAGAACCAACGGACTGTGCTAATGGTTCCAATCTCTTACCAAATGCATCACCTTGATATGTAAATGCAAGATCTGCTCCTGCATCGGACATGGCTTTTGCTATACCCCAAGCAATAGAACGCTCATTAGCCACGCCCATTATAAGCCCACGTTTACCTCTGAGATGTAACATACTTAACCTCGGTCTATTAGCCTTCAATCTTCATAATTTGAAAGTAACATTGATCCATTTGTTCCACCAAATCCAAAACTGTTAGTCATAACGGTATCTAATTTTGCATTATTTACTAGAGAACTTGCAATTTCAAAAGGTTTCAGCTCAGGATCGAGATTATCAATATTGATTGAAGGTGCAATAAAGTCATTTTCAAGCATAAGAAGGCAATATATCGCTTCTTGGGCACCTGTCGCTCCTTGACTGTGACCTGTCATAGACTTGGTTGAACTCACCAATGGCGTTGAACCCGCGCCGAAAACCCGCCTTACAGCCTCTATCTCACCAACATCTCCAACGGGAGTAGATGTTCCGTGAGCGTTTATGTAACTAACCACTCTTTCTTTAGGTAATGTTTCTATAGCTAAACGCATAGCCCGCTCTCCTCCCTCACCAGAAGGTGCCACCATATCATGACCATCTGAGGTCGCACCAAATCCAGTCACTTCAGCATAAATTTTTGCCCCGCGCGCTATGGCATGCTCTAGATTTTCTAAGACCAAAATAGCTCCACCGCCACCTATAACAAATCCGTCTCTATCCACATCAAACGCTCTTGATGCTTTCTCAGGAGTATCATTATACTTTGACGACATCGCACCCATCGCATCAAAAAGACATGATAAAGTCCAATCTAACTCTTCTCCTCCACCAGCGAACATAATATCCTGTTTTCCCATCGAAATTTGCTCTGTGGCATTTCCAATACAGTGAAGAGAAGTAGAACAAGCCGAAGTTATTGAGTAATTAACTCCTTTTATTTTAAATGCTGTAGATAGGTTTGCAGAAATTGTTGAAGACATACACTTCGGAACAGCAAATGGTCCAATTCGTTTAGGTGCACCAGATTTCATAACCACTTGATGGGCAGTCAGCATGGCTGAAGTTGAAGGGCCTCCAGAGCCAGCGACTAGACCTGTCCTGTAATTAGAAATCTCACGCTCTTCCAGACCAGCATCTTTTATAGCTTGTTCCATTGCTATGTGAGCGTATGCTGCTCCTGGACCCATAAATCTTAAAGTTCTCTTATCAACAAAATCTGAGACATCTAATTTGATATCTCCAGCTATTTGGCTTCTAAAGCCATGCTCAATCATATCTGCATTAGAAGTAATTCCTGACTTTCCAGCCTTTAGACTATCTAATACTTCGATTGCATTATTTCCTATAGACGAGACTATTCCTAATCCAGTTATAACCACTCGGCGCATAGTCTTCTCCTTTTTGGGCTGGTCAATACCAGCGTCACATTAGTAAATAAAAATCACAGAAAAAATAGTATTCAATTATTAATTTGAAGACAAAGCGACTTTCATATCTTTCACTTGATAAATTAGCTCACCGTCTTGAAAGGTCATTTGGTTAGGCATTTCAACTGTATTTTCGATAGGTATAGTAATATACTCGGCTGCAGTACCAAATGGCCGCTTCCACTGACCATTTCTAATCCAAACATGCTTACCAATAAAAGATCGATCGAGCCCCATTCCGACTTCCTCAATCACACCCGAACCATCAGAATGAGGTATAATTAAATTATAGTCAGGCTTTAGAACTCCTGGTCTATTTCCAGCTCGAGCTTTTGCATCTGAAGGGTTCGCTCCAGAATATTTTAATTTAATTATTACTTCTTTTTGCTTGGGTTTTTGTATTTCTACATCCTGCAGATTCAGTACTTCAGTAGCTAGACCAAACTTGTCGTAAGCAATTGCTTTCAAGAATTATTTCCGACGCAAACGGATGATAACATCAACAGAAGCAATTTCTGCTCCCTTAGGCGCATTTGGAAGCTCTGAAATTTTTAATTGATCGGCTGGGGCGTCTGTAAGCTTTTGATCATCTTCCCAGTAAAAATGAGGATGATCATTTGTTCGCGTGTCAAAATAGCTTTTAGATCCATCTACAGTGATTTCCTGCACTAGACCGGCATCACAAAATGTATGTAATGTATTGTAAACCGTCGCTAACGAAACTTTATCGGCTCGCTTATTGACCTGTTCAAAAAGACTTTCAGCTGTCACATGCCGATGCTTGCCGTCGCCAACCAAAATCTCAGCTAGCACCAAACGTTGTCTTGTTGGACGCAAATTTGAACCTAAAAGCCAAGTTGTCGCTCTCTGAGTGGATGTCATATTTGACTTCTTTCTGTTTCTCTACTGGTTATATTAAATCAAAACTACTTCAAAGTTCAACGCTTTTTACATTTTCAAATTCATCATTTTTTTCTAAGGCTTGCAAGCTAGTCTTTTGGAATGATACACAACATCAAATATAGGAAAAAATAGAGCAGGAAAGAAAGTCTAAAATGCCAGGGTTTCCATTAAGTTTTAGTCGCGAGGATCTTCTAAAGTGCGCCAGAGGTGAATTATTTGGTCCAGGGAATGCTCAACTTCCTGAACCCCCCATGCTCATGATGGATAGAATTACAGACATTAGCTCAGATAAAGGTGAACATGGGAAAGGCCACGTGATCGCTGAATTTGACATTGTCCCCGACCTTTGGTTTTTCGATTGTCACTTTCCTAGGA
>CACGIS010000034.1 GCA_902573175.1 Paracoccaceae bacterium
TACGACAACAACATTGTGTCATCAAAAGTATTCAGCATTACTCCGTATCGGCTAAAAACCTTTGCATCATACTTAATATTTTGCCCAATTTTTAGGATACTATCATCCTCTAAAATCGGCCTAAGCCGAGCCAAAACAAACTCTAAATCTAGCTGCCCTTTGACCAACTGAGAATTTTCGAAAAGATCATCATTTTGCCCGTCTTTATGACCAATAGGAATATAGCAAGCAGAACCTATCTCTAACGCTAACGAGATACCAACCAACTCAGCCAACATATCATTTAACGAAGTCGTTTCTGTGTCTACAGCCACATATCCAATTTCATAAATTTTATTAATCCAGGTTTGGAGCTGCTCCGAAGTCTTGATGTGTTCATATTTTTTATTATCAAATGCAATTTGCTCTGAGTAACTGATTTTATTATCAGGATCCAAAATATCGGATATTGGCATTTCTAAATCAAATTTTTGTGAGAGGCGCTTCGTCAGAGTTCTGAATTCCATTTTTGCTAAAAAATCTAATAACTGATTTGGAACAGGTGCGTTAAATTCGAGATCTTCAAGTTCAAATTTTAGCGGCGTATTGCAATCTAGTGTGACGAGTTCTCGGGACAATTTAATTTGCTCTGCATGATCTATAAGCGTTTGTCGCCTCTTAGGCTGCTTAATTTCATCTGCTCGACGCAATAATTCGTCAAGACTACCAAATTCATTAATTAACGTAGCAGCAGTTTTAATGCCAATACCAGGAGCACCAGGCACATTATCAACACTATCACCTGCGAGCGCTTGAACATCAATAACTCGATCTGGATACACACCAAATTTCTCAAACACACCTTCTCGATCGATCCGTTTATTTTTCATGGCATCATACATTTCAATGCCATTACCAACTAGCTGCATCAAATCTTTATCAGAGCTTATAATTGTAACACGACCCCCTGCGTCACGAGCCCTGAAGGCTAGAGTAGCGATCATGTCATCTGCCTCAAAACCTTCCATTTCTTCACAGGCGATATTGAACGCTTTCGTGGCTTCTCGGGTCAATGGAAATTGAGGAACTAGATCTTCAGGAGCAGGCGGGCGATTTGCCTTATAACCGTCATAAATGTCATTTCTAAAACTGTGACTTGAATGATCAAAAATTACTGCAACATGCGTGGGGGCATCAGGCCCATCATTTTCCTCTATGTAGCGATTGAGCATATTACAAAAACCACTAACAGCACCAATGGGCAAACCATCTGATTTCCTTGTGAGAGGTGGAAGTGCATGGTATGCCCGAAAAATAAAGGCTGACCCATCAATCAAGTGTAAATGATGCCCTTTTCCGAAACCCATGACTAACTCCCAATATTCCAGATAGAATAGACTAGTCTGTAAACAGTGACTATCACTTTTAGTCTTAAAATTAATTCAGGCTATTTTTTATTTATCATATTGATTAGTCTTCAAGAGCAAAATCTTTATGTTGTATCCTACAATCGCAGTAAGGGCATTCTACCCATCCTTGTTCTTTGGAAATTTGAAGCCAGACTCTCGGATGTCCTAGCGCTCCTTCACCGCCGTCACAGGACACTCTGTAGGTATCAACAATTTTTATCTCAGGCGCTTCTAGTGACATTTAATTTCTCTAAATCTTTTTGTTTAGTTTTAATAGTTTTCGCCTAAACGCTTTTTAGGTTTGGGATATCATTCTACCTAAATTGCGTCCACCAATTATATGTGTATGGAAATGTGGAACTTCTTGAATTGCATCTGAACCAGTATTTGCTATCGAACGAAACCCTGTTCCGCCAGATGAGGGCTGAACACCGGTAATTTTGCAGACCTGACCAATGGCCCTCGTATAATCAATGATCTCTTCATCAGTTGCCTCAATAGCGAAGTGATCAAGAGAAACATACGGTCCTTTAGGTATTATCAGAACATGAACTGGGGCAGCAGGGCTTATATCCTCGAAGGCTAAACTGTGAGCCGTCTCAAGAACAGTTTTGTTAGGAATTTCTCCTCGTAAAATCTTTGCAAAAATATTGTTGTCATCGTAATCGTAGCTCATTTTTTCTACCTTAGAATTTCTGCCGCCTCGGACGGTCTTAACTGATATTAACTAACGGATTTTATTTTTTCTAAATCAAGCCCATTTCTGAAAACTTGCTCATTAAACTTATCTCAGGTCTGGGGCCCACATGCCCTATTACCTCTTCTGCACAAACACAACCCATCGAACAGGCTATTTCTAAATCACTATTCTTCGCTAAACCATATAAAAAACCTGCAGCAAACTGATCACCTGCCCCAGTTGCATCAACTGGAGTAATAGGCTTGACCTTAAAATCTACACGATTTCCATTTTGGATTGCTGTTACACCTTCTGATGATCGCGTGCATACCACGAGAGGCGAAATATTAGCAGCTTTTGATAGGGCGCTTTCAAAATTATCCGTTTCGAATAGAGCCATTATTTCCTCTTTGTTACCAATCACATAATCTAATTCATTTTTAATTAAACTCAAAAAATCTGACCTGTGCCTTTCTACACAGAATGGATCAGAAATCGCTATTCCTGACAATCCACCTGCCATTCGGCACTCTTTAGCTAATTTTATAAAGGCGTCTTTACCTTTATCTTTATCGAACAGATAACCTTCCAAAAAAACTATTTCTGCATTCGACGCCACTTCTAAATTGACATCCTCTGGGCCTAATTCAGCTGAAATACCAAGATATGTATTCATAGACCTCTCACCATCATCTGATACAAAAATCATGGAACGAGATGTTGGCAGATCACTCTGATCAACAATTTCACTTACAAAATCAGTTCCTTTTTCCTCCATGGTGCTTTTGTAAAAGTTACCTAATTCATCATTTCCCACTTTACCTATGAAGCCAGTTTTCAGTCCAAGTTCTCCAATGCCCGCAATAGTATTTGCAACCGAACCACCTGGCGCTTGTTTTCTGTTGTCCATTGAATTGTAAAGTAACTCTCCTCGATTGCGGTCTACGAGCTGCATTATTCCTTTTTCAATGTTCATTTTTTTAAGAAATATATCCGAACTTTGACTGATGACATCAACGACAGCATTTCCAATGCCTAATACATTGTATTTTTTCATGGATCTTTTCCTTCGCATTTAAGGTTGTCTTATTAAACAGCTTTTATGCTTGACCGTAATCGTCTCATGCATTTTTAAGAATAATTATACAAGTGCTTGCACTATATATTTTTTTCTCTCTAATGAAGCCCTTAAACAAGTAATTAGCCTATTTTGGTAAAGTGATAAATTTTTAACGACAAAATACCTAGTGAAGAAAACAGCTCAAGTTAAGCGATATCAAAATGTCAAAAATTTTTACAACAGATTTGAATAAATCCAAACAAAATCAAAATATCAAAGTACATGAATTATATTATTCAAAAAGTTGCAATAAAACCACTATGAGTTTCCCTAAAATCTCCTACCAGTTTAAAACCTCGTCCTTTGGCGAAACACTCATTATGAGTAACGAAATGGGGCTCTGTGGCTTAGCTTTTTGTGATCATTTAGGCAAAGATACTGTTTTAGCTGATATGAAAGCAAGGTGGCCTAAAGCAAGTTGCGAGAAAGACACAATTTTCTCAGATAAGGAGTTCAAAGCCATTTTGGATCAAACAAAACAAGTTGAGCTATGTCTGATAGGGAGCAAACTCCAGATTCATGTCTGGAAAGCTTTATTAAAAATTTCACCTGGAAAAGTGACAAGCTACACGACCCTAGCAAAACATATTGGAAAACCAAAAGCCGTTAGAACTGTTGCTACAGCTATTGGCAAAAATCCGTTATGCTGGCTTATACCATGCCATCGCGTTTTGAGAGCAAACGGTGATCTGGGCGGGTATCACTGGGGGTTAAACATCAAAAAAAATATGCTCACCTACGAGTCACAAATAAATAAAAATTAAAACTGAACTTAAATTTCCAAAAACTTTATGTGTCGTATCCGCTTAACCAGAAAAAATAAAATTTTTTCGATTTCTTAATTACGATAGTGTAAATCGTTACTGTGCACGCTCTACTGCAATTGCGGTAGCCTCTCCACCACCAATACATACTGCTGCGACGCCACGCTTTAGATCATACCTTTCGAGCGCGTTGAGAAGTGTAACCATTATCCTTGCACCTGATGCGCCAATTGGATGTCCAATTGCACAAGCACCTCCATGGACATTTAGTTTCTTTCTCGAGATATCTAATTCTTGCATAAACGCCATTGGGACAACTGCAAACGCCTCGTTGACTTCCCAGAGGTCCACCATCTCAATCGACCAGTCTATCGATTTAAGTAAATTTTTCACTGCGTATACCGGTGCCGTTGTAAATAATTTTGGCGCATGGGCATAACTGCTATGTCCCAAAATCCGAGCACGTACAGGCAAGCCTTCCTTTTCAGAATAACTTTTGGAGGCCAAAATTAGTGCGGCTGCTCCATCAGAAATTGACGACGAATTCGCCGGTGTCACAGTGCCATTCTTTCTAAAAGCAGGTTTTAAATATGGGATTTTATCAGGTCGCGCATTTTGAGGTTGTTCATCCAACAAAATAAGACTTTTAGCTCCCTTTCGATCAGTTACTTCAACAGCTCTTATCTCATTTTCAAATGCTCCAACTTTTTGAGCAGAAAGTGAGTTTTCTAATGAAGTCAGAGCATAGTCATCCTGGGCTTCTCTTGTGAATTGATATTTCTCAGCACAATCCTCTGCAAAAGTGCCCATTAAGCGTCCAGGTTCATAGGCATCCTCTAATCCATCCAGAAACATGTGATCAACTACTTTTCCATGTCCTAAACGAGCTCCACTGCGCATTTTTGGAAGCAAATAGGGAGCTCTAGACATACTTTCCATCCCACCAACGGCTAGGATTTGGCTGTGTCCAAGTTTGATTTGATCAAAACCAATCATCGCAGCCTTCATTCCAGAGCCACACATTTTATTTAATGTGGTTGCTGGAACAGTTTCATCTAAACCAGCTGCAAAACTCGCCTGCCGCGCAGGTGCTTGGCCTTGACCAGCTCCTAGGACATTTCCCATAATAACCTCATCAACACGGTCAATATCAGCCTTTTCCATAGCCCCTTCAATAGCCTTTCCACCAAGCTCTGAAGCTGAAAAACTATCCAGATCACCCTGAAAACCTCCCATAGGTGTTCTAACTGCAGATGAAATTACAACGTCTTCCATAAAATATTACCTTCTATAAACTAATAAAATTTAATGCTCTTATAATTTACACTGTCTTAGTGCGACTGACAATAATTGTGCATGTTGAATTACGGCGGCCTTCTCTTTAAGGAAATAGTTGCTTTATAAAAAATAAGAGATATCAACACCAAGTTATGATTTGGAGTTAGCATGCGAGACTTACATCTACCAGGACGGTCCTCAGTATTAGCTGAAAATGGCATGTGTGCCACTTCTCACCCGTTAGCTGCTCAAGCAGCGCTAGAAATTTTAAAAAACGGTGGAAACGCTATGGATGCAGCAATAGCTGGTGCTGTACTTCTTGGTATATGCGAACCACAAATGACCGGGATAGGCGGCGATTGTTTTATCCTATTTTCTCCAAGTGGTTCCAATGAAATAATGTCTATGAATGGATCAGGATCGGCACCTAGCCTGGCCAGTGCTAATGATCTCAGAGATAGAGATTTATTATCTATACCTTTGGACTCCCCCCATGCAGTCACAATTCCATGTGCCGTTGATGCATTCTGCAAACTATCCGAAGATTGGGGGACTTTGGGACTTGATATAATTTTACAGCCAGCAATCCACTATGCAACACATGGGGTTCCAATTGCTGAAAGGGTAGCATATGACCTTGCCGAGCTTACGGAGAAGCTGAACCCCGCTGGCAAAGAATTTTATCTGCCGTGGGGCAGAGCTCCAAAGGTAGGTGAATCGTTTTCACACCCAGGCCAAGTAAAAGTATTGAAAGAAATTGCAAAATACGGTCGAGATGGGTTTTATTCCGGAGAGGTTGCTGAAGACATGGTAAACAGTCTTCAAAAACTCGGTGGAGTCCACACGATGGATGATTTCTCTAGTATGGAGGCCTTCTACACAAATCCTATCTCAGGTAATTTTTCAAAATTTGAGCTCGTTGAGCATCCACCAAATGGCCAGGGGGCCACGGCCATTTTGTTATGTAATATCCTGAAACATTTCTCCATATCTTCAATGGAGCCTTTTGGGTTTGAACGCACTCATATTGAAACTGAAGCGGCTAAACTGGCTTACGATGCGCGAAACAGATTAGTTTCCGATCCAACCGTTTTTGATGCCACAACAAGAATGACTTCTGATAAATTAGCTGAAGACTTGGCAGCCAAAATTAATTTGAAGAAAGTAGTTAATGAAGTCTCTTCCATTACGGAAGAAGTACACAAGGATACTATTTATATCACCGTTGTCGATAAAGATCGCATGGCTGTATCGCTGATATACTCAATTTTCCATGGTTTTGGTTCTGGTATTGCGAGTGAAAAATTTGGAGTGTTATTTCAAAATAGAGGTGCTGGATTTAACCTTATCCCAGGCCACGTTAATGAATATGGAGCGGACAAAAGGCCTCTACACACAATCATTCCCGCCATTGTAAGAGAAAAAGGAACTTTAAAAATGCCTTTTGGTGTAATGGGAGGGCAGTACCAAGCAGCCGGGCATGCCCGCGTCCTTTCAAATATTTATGACTTTGAAATGGATATCCAGACCGCTCTCGACGCACCACGTAGTTTCTTTGAAAATGGCTCTCTTAGAATTGAACGCGGTTATGATGAAAGCACCGTTCAAAAGCTATCCAGCTTAGGTCATAACATTGATCAAAACATAGGCCCGATAGGCGGTGCACAAGCGATCAAAATAAATGAAAATGGCGTCTTGGAAGGAGCTTCCGATCCTCGAAAAGATGGATCTGCGATAGGTTACTAGGCCTACAACTAGTTCATTTGAAAATGAATAGAGTAATGACCATCCTGAAATGGCCCAAATAGGTCCTGAACATCTGGGTGTCCAACAGGCTCACCCGAATGGTCTTTAATCAAGTTTTGCTCTGAAACGTATGCAACATAAAAACTGTGATCGTTTTCCGCCAACAGATGATAATAAGGCTGTTCTTTATGAGGTCTGCTGTCTTCTGGAATAGATTCATACCACTCGTCAGTGTTACTAAATTCTGGGTCAACGTCAAAAACAACACCCCTAAAAGGGTGCTTTTTATGTCGGACTATCTGTCCCAAGTGATATTTTGCACTTTTAGTAAACATATTGCCAATATAGATAATTGTTCCTTTTAAAATTGTCTAGACTAGCATCTTGTTAAAATATGGAAATTTCAGATAATATTCCAAAATAGCTCTTTAAGACTTTAGAAAAATTAATCTTTCGGTTATTTGTCAATAAAAAGAGAACCAAATGAGCAGTTACTTAAAGATTTTTTTTCTGTGCTTTGCCATTGGCTCGTGCAGCTTTATCAACTTTGAAGCTCCACAAAATATGGAGAATGCATGCTCAATTCTGCAGCAACGGCCCTCATTTGATCGCGCCTTTCAAAAAACAAAACGCAAATGGGGATCACCCATTCACGTTCAAATGGCGATATTGCATCAAGAGAGTAAGTTTATCCCAAATGCAAAAACACCAAGGAAATACTTTCTTGGCATTATCCCTTGGGGTCGTCAAAGTTCAGCCTATGGCTACGCCCAAGCTTTGGATGGAACGTGGGATGATTATAAGAAGTCTTCGGGAAGGCGCTTTGCCAGTCGTTCGAATATTCATGATGCTACTGATTTCATGGGCTGGTACATGCAAGAATCCAGAAGGCGGTTGGGCATCAAAATGTCAGATACAAAAAACCAATATCTAGCTTATCACGAGGGGCATGGGGGCTTCGAAAGACGGTCCTTTAGAAAAAAATCATGGTTACTAAACGTATCAGACAAAGTGGCCAGACGCAGCAATACCTATAAAAAACAGCTCAAAAGATGTGGTCGGGCCTAGTAAAAGTTTTAGTTTTTTCTCTTACTTTTGTTGATCTCTAGCTGAATCGAAAACAGTGTATCATTTATTTTCTCTGGATACTCGATATCTTCTAGAGTTATAGATGTAGATAAGCCATTTTCATTTTGCACAGTAAATTTTTCTAACTCTGGTTTAGGTCCTGTAAAAACCAGTTCAACACTACCATGCTCAGGTTTCTCGGGGTCTCTAATTTTAACAACTGCCTGTCCGGTACTCATTTTATAATTTTCAAGTATTCCCGAATTTAACAAATCTAATTCACCTTTCAGAATTAATGAAATCGGATTATTTTTGATGGGATAAGTTATAGGGGCGTCATCTCCTTTGGGGTCAAAAATAGCCAAAGCACCAGCAGAAACCAAAACTAAAGTCTTATCTGGTCTATAATATTCAAACCGCATACGGCCTGGACGTTTTATTAAAATAGTGCCCGATGAAATAGTACCATCAGCGTTGATTTGTGAAAAATCAGCCTTTAAAATTTTTAGGTTTTTTAAGTATTGAGATATATTGGCCAAAGAATACGGGTCTGCCTTTAGAATTGAAGCAGTTGTCAAAAAAACAACAAAAAGTGGAAGTTTTAAAAAATTTTTAATCATACTAACTTATACAATTAGGGTCTAATTATCTTTTTTCTAGGAATTTTAAAAATCAAAATAATTTTGATTTTAAGCTATTCAGGAATCAAAATTTCTCTTTTACCCACATGATTGGCAGGACTTACCAGCCCTTGATCTTCCA
This sequence comes from Paracoccaceae bacterium, assembly GCA_902573175.1. Taxonomy (GTDB): domain Bacteria; phylum Pseudomonadota; class Alphaproteobacteria; order Rhodobacterales; family Rhodobacteraceae; genus Salinivivens. The sequence continues at coordinate 8,806 of CACGIS010000034.1, forward strand.
TTTGCTCCACTAGGCGCGCAGCCTTATTATACCCTATCGCTAATTTTCGCTGAATATAACTGGTGGAACATTTACGGTCTTGGACCACAATTGCTACTGCTTGATCATAAATCACATCTTCACCATCGGTATTTCCACCCAAACCGAGAACTTGATCTATTCCGTCTACCTTATCATCTGTGGGGCCATCAACCACACCACTTTTATACTCTGGTGGTCCAAAGGCCTTTAGATGATTAACGATTTCCTCAACTTCTTCATCAGAAACAAAAGGGCCATGACAGCGAGTTATTTTAGACCCACCAGCCATATAGAGCATATCGCCCATACCAAGCAGTTGTTCAGCTCCCATCTCGCCTAAAATCGTTCGGCTGTCTATTTTCGATGTGACTTGGAATGATATTCTAGTGGGAAAGTTAGCCTTTATAGTTCCAGTAATAACATCCACTGAGGGCCTTTGGGTAGCCATTATCAAGTGTATGCCCGAGGCCCTAGCCATTTGCGCCAACCGTTGAATACATGCTTCAATTTCTTTACCAGCAACCATCATCAGGTCTGCCATTTCATCCACAATTACAACGATATAAGGCATTGTCTCTGGCTTAAATTCTTCAGTTTCAAAAACAGGGTCACCTGTTTGATCATCAAAGCCAGTTTGGATAGTCCGACTAAACATTTCGCCTTTCTTTTTAGCGTCAACTACTCTGCTGTTGAAACCATCGATATTTCTAACACCCATTTTTGACATTTTTCGGTAGCGTTCTTCCATTTCGCCTACAACCCATTTGAGCGCAACAACCGCCTTTTTGGGATCAGTCACAACAGGCGATAGCAGATGAGGTATTCCATCATAAACACTCAGTTCCAGCATTTTTGGGTCAATCATAATTAAACGGCATTCTTCAGGAGAAAGCTTATAAAGGAGTGAAAGGATCATAGTGTTGATTGCTACAGATTTTCCAGAACCAGTTGTACCAGCAATTAATAAATGAGGCATTTTTGCTAAGTTTGCGACAATTGGCTCTCCACCAATATCTTTTCCCAGAGCTAACGGAAGTTTCTGTTTACCATCCCCAAAATACCGACTGGATAAAATCTCTCTAAGAACAACCTTCTCTCGATTTTCATTTGGCAATTCTATTCCAATCACCGAACGTCCTGGCACTGTAGATACCCTTGTAGACAGAGCCGACATCGACCTAGCTATATCGTCCGCCAATCCGATTACCCTACTTGCTTTTAAACCTGGAGCGGGCTCCAATTCATACATAGTTACCACTGGTCCCGGCCTAACAGAAACAATTTCACCTTTAACCCCGTAATCGTCTAAAACTGATTCCAACAGTCTTGCATTTTCTTCCAGCGCTTCATCGGATAACGTATGTCTTTGAATGTTGGTAGGATTGGTTAATAAGCTTAATGGTGGAAGCTCAAACTCCTGGATAACACCATCAAAATCAAGTCCAGGCTGAGCTTCATTCTTGGCGCGAGTGCTTTTAGCGAGTATTTTGCGTGAGGGAGTTTGAACAACCTTTTTATGGCTTGCAGAAGGTATTATTTGGCTTGTTTCATCATCATAGAGGTCATTTGAAAACTCATCTTCGGCGATCTCAGAAAAGCTAGCTTGGTCATAATTATCATCGTCTAAGTTTTCTGAGTTTAAAGTGGTCAAAGGGGGTTCAATTCGAGACCCGTATTCAACAAAATCTAGATCATTTTTTTTGTCAACTAACATACTCGGACTTGTTATGGCTTCATCTTTTTCAAATTCCTCTGACAGGTCTGTTTTATCCAACTTAAATCGTGAGTTTATCGCAGCGGAAATTTTTGAACTTAGACGCGGGTTAGAAAATATATTTCCACCACCAATTTCTTCAGGATAATTATCGCCGTGCTTAATTATTCTTGGTGCTTCAGCGGAGGAATTAAGTTCACTGCCATCATTATACCAATTTAGACTGCTGACTTGAGTAAAGCCAGGAGCTCTTGGCACAAATGTCTCTCCATAGCCATCAGCCAAATTTCCACTTAAATCCTCCTTGCTATTTTTGCTAAAGGCTTTTTGATGTATGAGAGAAATAGCCTTTACAACGATTGATGCAATTAAAGAATAAGTTATCTTTGAGCTACTATATAAAAACTCAGCAATTTTTTTGATTTCCGGACTTATAAAACCAGAGCAGAATAAATTTAAAATAACTGTCAAAAATAAAGAAGTGGCCGTTATTGCTAAAATGCCATCAGAGGCCGAAAGAGGAATAAAGCTTAAAAGTGACCCAACAATTGTATCACCAAATAATCCGCCCATACCGAAGCTATGCACCCATGTTTTTATTGGCACAATTGATGCCGCGTAAACAGAAGCTAACGCAATAGCGATTGGAGTGAATATCAACCTCCCAACAGCCCTTTCTGACCCTATATGAAAAAGAAAACGAAGACCCCAGATTAACAGAATTGGAGCTAATGAAAAAGAGCCCCAACCTATAACTAGTATTAAGGGTGATGCAATTGCAGCGCCTGTGTTGCCAAGCAAGTTTTTGACAGGCAAATCGGAGGCAGAGAGGGGACCAGGATCTGTTGGGGAATACGTAAAGATTATAAGTGAAAAAAGCGTAGCACAGGCGATCATCACAACTCCCAAAAATTCGGTTAATCGCCGCTCCAAAGCTCTTTGAGTTTCTCTGTCTATTAAAGGGTCTCGCTCTCTAACACTATTGTATGCCATCTCTGCCTCTTAATGTTTTTCTAAGAAAGAACGTATTTTTGTTAACGCCTCTCCTGCTATTTTCTGCTGAGCAACTAAAGCTACTCTAATAAAATCCTGTCCTGGATTTCTTCCGTTTTTTTCTTGAGCTAAATAAGTCCCAGGCAAAACACGAACTCCAGTTTCTCGCCACAAATCTAAAGTAGTTTTTTCACTATCCTGCACTTTAATCCAAAGAAAAAAACCTGCCTCAGGACTAGAGTAACCCTCCAAACCTGACAAAATATCATCAGCAAGCTTGTATTTTGCGCCGTATAATTTTCGATTTTCTTTTACATGTTTTTCGTCACTCCAAACAGCAGCTGCAGCATACTGCAAAGGCTTGGGTAGCGGTGCTCCACCATAGCTCTTTAATTGGTTCAGCCGCTTGAGGTTTTTAGGTCCTGTTGCCAAAAATCCTGATCGCAAACCAGGTAGGTTTGATCTCTTTGAAAGAGAGTGAAATACTACCAGTCGCTCAGGGTCTGCTGCAATTTTATCTAATGCCTCTAAGGCCCCGGGAGGCGCCCGGTCGCGATAAATTTCTGAGTAACATTCGTCAGCAAAAATTGTGAAATCATACTGCTCGGCAAGATTTAATAATTCTATCCAGTACTCGCTTGTCGCTACTGCACCCTGAGGATTTGAAGGAGAGCAAAGATACACACCAGCCGTCCTTCGCAAAATATCCTTGGGTACAGCCGGAAAATCTGGCAAGTGGTTATTTTGTGGCGCAGCTTCGACAAAATAAGGCTCTGCATTTACTGATAGGCTCGATGCCATATAAACCTGATAAAACGGGTTTGGAATCAAAATGATAGGCTGAGAGTTATTTTTTTTCTCGGGGCATAAGGCTGTCAAGGAATTATATAAACCTTCACGTGTTCCATTCAGAGCCAATATGTTCTTTTGAGGATCAAGAGATACCGAATAACGCCTTTGTAGCCAATCAACTATTTCTTTTTTAAGCTCAGGTATTCCCTCATTAGCAGGGTAATCATTAAAACCCTTCGCATTTTGAACAATTATGTCCGTGACCCATTCAGGAAAAGAATGCCTAGGTTCTCCGATTGTCATTGATATTTCACGGCCACCAGGTTCGACGCCGTCGAGGAGCTCTCGAAGTCGCGAAAACGCATAAAGCGGTAGGTTTTCAAACCGCTCAGGATAATCCATATTTCTGCCTCAGTTACGGGATCATTAATGCCCCGTTTCGGATAGAATAGCTAAAGAAACAGCTTTCGTCTAGTTAAACAACAAAAATAAAAAAATGTATCTTTCAAATCTGGATTTTAAACAGTTCCATAAAATTTATCGATTTCTTGCCAAAACTAATTCGCACGCTTGTGCCAGTCTAAGAAGTCTCGCTTCCTCATTCGGCATTCCCATAATTAGAAGACCACAACTAAGCGTATCAGTTGGAAGTGTAATCGAGCAACCACCCATCAAGTTGCCAATACGAGTATTCCTAAGTGCTTGAAGATTTTGTGAATTATAAAAATCTCCATCGTGCATTAACCGGCCTATTTCAGGTGGAATTATGGGTGAGGTAGGAATTAGAATAGCATCGAACGCTTCTACTTCCGAATGATATTGTTGCCGGAGATCTACTAATTTGTCCCAGGCATGAATAAAATCTGAAGCGAGAACATTTGCTCCACTCCTGAACCGCTCAAGAATTTTTGCAAACATTAAATCTGGTGATTTTTCTATTTTATGTTTCCACGTTGCGTATGCTTCTGGAGAATAGAGAAGACCCGTTAAATCCATAGCTTCATCAACGCTCGAAACTGATATTTCTGAAATACTTGCTCCAGCTTTCTGGAGTTTATCAATAGAGTTTTGAAAAGCTTTTATAGGCAAATCCGCGACGTTTTCCATCGCAACAGTTTTTAGTATAGCAAACGTCAAACCTCTTACGGGCTTGGGTGCCGGAAGTTCTATTTCTTTCCCTGCCATTATTCCAAATAATCTAGCAGCGTCTTCTACACTTTTGGTCAATGGACCAACAGTATCAAAACGACTGCATAACGGGACAACTCCATCAAGAGAAAGTTTACCTGCTGTTGTCTTAAAACCAACCAAATCATTCCAGGCTGCTGGTATCCTTACTGAGCCCCCGGTATCCGAACCTATACCCGCTGCAGCCAAACCGAATGCGACCGAAGTTGCCGCGCCTGATGAAGATCCACCAGGAACACATTCTGGATAGTTCACGCATGGTGGGGTTTCCCTAATCGGATTTAAACCCAATCCAGAAAACGCAAGTTCTGACATATGCGTTTTCCCCAAACAAATCAGTCCATGCGCTTCTGCAAAATTATAAACTGTCGAGTTTTTATTTGCCAGTCTACCGGCTAATAACTCGCTACCCGCCTCGCAAGGCTGGCCATTTATATCAAATAGGTCCTTCCAACTAATAGGTACACCATCTAATGATGAAAGTCTGCGCCCTATATCAGCTCGTTTCTTAGAAGCTTTGGCCTGCTCTAAAGCCAACTGGTGAGTAACGGTGCTATAAATTTTTCTTCCAATCGGGCTTAACTCAATCAGCGATAGAAAGTGTTCGGTCAGCTCAACGGGATCAATTTCAGCTTGACCAATCATATCCCCCAGTTCCGAGGCTGTTAAAGAATTAAAATCTGACATTTTCCCCTCAACAAATTTAAATTCAGTATATTTCTTTCTCTGGACAATACAAATAAGGAATACATATTAGATCTATGAAAAAAGATTTTGACATCGTCGTGATAGGTGCGGGAATTAATGGCCAGGTTATGTCTCTCGCCGCTGCTCATGCCGGTTTCTCAGTAGCCTTAATTGATCAAAACAGTTTTATTGAAAATGCTCTTAGAGAATTCGATGGGAGAGCTTATGCTATAGCATTTTCATCAGTTCAAATGATGAAAAATCTTAACTTGTGGAAAAAAATTGAAGACACTGCCCTGCCTATATCAAATATAAAGGTTTTACATGGCTCCATCCAGCGAGGACCTGCCTCTGCTATTTTGCAATTTAATAACGCCGATATTGAAGAAAGTCCTATGGCACAAATGCTTGAAGATAGGTTTTTAAGGCTGCGTCTGAGCCAAGAAATTAAAAAAAACGCTCATATTGATTTAATCGAGCACAGAAAAATTTATGAATTCAGTAATTTAAATAAACAAAAGCAGCTAACACTAGACAATAGCTCAAAACTTCAGGCATCGCTTATAGTGGCCAGTGATGGAGTAAATAGCCCAACGGCCAAAGCATTTGGAATTAGAAAAGCTGGATGGAAATATAAACAACGCGGTCTCGTTTGTGCGGTAGATCATGAATATCCATCGGATAATACAGCATACCAATATTTCCTCCCAGAAGGCCCGTTAGCCATTTTACCAATAAAAAATAATACTGCCTCAATTGTCTGGACTGAAAGTATTCAAAATGCATCCGCGATATCAGAAATGGATGACGAGGAATACTTAAGCATCCTTCAAACTAGGTTTGGTGATTTTCTGGGCAAGCTCAATCTTACCGGCAAGAGACTTTCCTTTCCACTTAAACTATCAATCAGCGAAAAATATGTTTCAGATAAATTTGCTGTTATAGGTGACGCGGCTCACGGATATCATCCAATAGCCGGTCAAGGTTTGAATGCGGGATTGCGCGATATTGCTGCTCTTGTTGATGTCATTTCCTGTGCAAGAGAACGAGGAGAGGATTTCTCTTCAATAAATATTTTGAATAGATATCAGGTATGGCGGAGATTTGATAATCAGGCACTGGGGTTTGCGACTGATAATTTAAATAAAATATTTTCTTCCCACGATCCCTTATTTGGCTCTTTGAAAAATTTAGGGATGAAGATGATCGATAAGTCTAATCGCGCAAAAAGAGTATTTATAAGACAGGCAGCGGGATTAAACGGGGACTTACCTAAGTTAATGCGTTAATTCAGCAATCGAGCTTCGTCGGCAAGCATTATTGGTATACCGTTCCTTATGGGATAAGCTAAACCAGCTGATTTTGAAATCAATTCCTGATTTTCTTCATTATATTCAAGCACATCCTGTGTTAGGGGGCATACGAGTGCTTCAAGCATTTTACGATCATATTTTACTTGATTTGTCATTGAAGGACCTCATCATCAGAACCGCCTCTAAGACTAAATTCAAACAAAGTAGTTAACGTTTCGCGACGAGTTTGAAGCGATGGAGCCTCCAAAA
>CACGIS010000035.1 GCA_902573175.1 Paracoccaceae bacterium
CTTCTCGGTCTCCCGAGACAACGGCTTCTAGAACCGCATCCATGGCTTCAATTTCTTCCTGTAGCTTTTTAGCGACTAGGGTCATGGTTCTTTCTGGAACATCTCCGGTCAAATTCACTATAATTATTGGGAATTCCGAGAAATTTAATTCATTTATTGAATATTTTTCTGCACCCTCAGGAAAAAAACCTTCAGCAGAATTCATGGCATCTCGAACATCGGCCATTGTTTTGGCTTTATCCCAACCAAATTCAAACTCTATAGCTACTCCTGCATAGTTTTCTGCCGCGGTTGCGGTCATTTTTTTAAGTCCATCGATATCTGCTAATTCTGTTTCAATAGGACGAATAAGAAGGGTTTCGCTGTCAGCGGCTGAAATTCCAGGGAATACCACGGAAATAAATAAAGCTGGAATTTCAATATCCGGTTCTCCTTCTTTAGGGAGCCCAGTATAAGAAAAAATACCTGCAGCTAGTGATGCAATGATTAATGCCAAAATCATTCTGGCACGTTGAGAAGCCCAGTCGATAATTCCTGTCAATTTTCAACCTCTTGAAAAACTTGTTGTACTTCGACGCCATCGGTAACGTACTCTTGCCCTAGAACGATTACGTTTGTCTTCTCCGGAAGGCCATTCAGCCAAACACCTTTCATTGTGTCCCGGATTAGATCTGTTGCAAAGAATACAACCTGCGATTTGTCATCTACCGTTCTAACTCCAAGAGCTCCACTATCGTCTAAAGTAAGTGCTGACTGTGGGAGGAGGTGTGCTTGGGTTCCGTCGGATGCTATCGATATTTCGACAGTTTGTCCTTTACTTATCGACAAATCAGCATTGTCGGCCTCAATTTCAACTCTAAAGGTTCGAGTTGTTTGATCAGCGGACCTAGAAACGAAAGTAACTGTACCTTGAATTTCTTGTCCATTTATAAGTTTTGCTGTTGCGTTTGATCCTTTGATAATTCGAGAAAGCTCTGTTTCCGGTACGAAGCCAACAAATTTTATTGGATTCAACTGAATAATTTTTGCACAAAGAGCTCCAGGCTGTAGTAGAGTTCCTAGTTCAGCGGTATCGGTTTCTAAAATTCCATCGAATGGGGCTGTTAATGATATCCTTTCGATTTCTTTCTTTGCAATGGCAACAGAGGCTTCCGCAGACTGTATTTTAGATCGAGTGCCGTCAAAACCAGCAGTAGCAGAAGCTATACTTGCTTCTGCGGCTCTTACCGCGGCCTCGGCGCTCGCCACACGAGTTTCGCTAGCATAACCGCCTTCTGACAATTTGTTGGCGGCATTGAAATTTATTTTGGCTTCGGCCAAGCGAGCTTTAGCCTCATCTAATTTTGCCTGCGTTTCAGGAACTCGAGCTCGAGCTTCTGCGAGACCTGCCACTGCATCTGCAAGAGTAGCTTGGCGTGTTCCTGGATCTAATCTACAAAGAACTTGACCTTGCGATATAGTTGCTCCCTTTTTCAGCGGTTCGTTTACAACTTGGCCTGAGGTCTCTGACCGAACCTCCACTAATCGAGCAGCGGCAGTTTCCCCACGTAAAACAACCGCGCTGTCGATTGTTTTTGCACTGCTTTCAACAACCACTACGGATATTACTTTTTTGCTTTTTTCCGTTTTAGATGGAATTATATCAGCTTCTGAATTTAATTCTGGTCCATCGCCTAGATCGTTAGCTAATTCTTCAATATTTTCACCACCGGAGAAGCCTTCTAATACGTCACGTTCGAAAACCAAAACGTACAGAATAGAAACAACCGCTACAGCGGTAATAAGCGATACAATTCGCATGACTGCCCTTTCTGGGTGATGAGCAAAATTTAATTAACTGGGCATATAATATCTTTACGGCCAATTAACCAGTTCAGATGAATATTTTTTTAGTTTTTTCAGATATTAAACTAAATTTTAGGCTTGGACTTTTATTCTAGATAAAGTTAAACCACGATTAACTGGTATTAGGAGAAAACAGTGAGCGATACTGATAGTTTTTTGCAAGAAGTCTCTGAAGAGCTTCGTCGGGATAAGCTGTACCGAAATATACGCAAATACGGTTGGGTAGCTATTCTACTTGTGATTGTGATAGTCGGAGCGGCTACTTACCGGGAATACTTGAAATCCCAGGCCGAAACGGAAGCTGAACTTTTTGGAACGAGCATCATAAATGCACTCAACGAAAAAAATGTAGCTGACCGGATTTCAAAATTACAAAAAATCAACGCTCCAGGTGAAAATGCTAAGGCAATTGTGGCAATGTTGCTATCTGCTGAAGCAGCTGGAAATGAACCTGCTACCTTTGAAATGAGCACGTTAAGCGATGTAACTGAAAGGTTAACTATCGATGCCCATTATCGTGATTTACTGAACTTTAAAATCTTATTAGGGTACTCTGAAATTATGGACTTGGATGAAAGAATAAAAGCCTTTGAAGGACTTAGTAAGCCTGGAAATGCTTTTCGTTTACTTGCGGAGGAGCAATTGGCTTTGATAGAACTTGAACTTGGCAACACCGATAATGCAATCGAAAAAATTTCTCAAATATTGTTAGATTCAGAATTGACGGCAGGCCTTCGTAACCGAGCCACTCAAATGCTAATTGCTTTGGGTAAGGATCCTGAGCTAATTAATGAGTGAGTTTTTAGAGATATCTCTTATTTGGAGAATTTTTTCTTGCGATTATCTTTAGTCATCATTTTGCTTGTAAATATATTGGTCGGATGCAGCGAACAGGACAGAATTCTATCGGGCAAAAGAGTAGACCCAGGCAGCTCTTTTGGTTTTACTGATCAAGATAAAAACCCCCTTGCAAAAAACAATCGTATTGAGTTGCCACCTATGAAGTCCAACAATCAATGGGTATTGATATCTTCAGCAATATCTAAGGACAATCCTAATTTGATGTTGGGTGAAAACCCTAGTGAAATTTGGTCTGTTTCAATTGGAAAAGGCGATAGTAGGAAAAAAAGGTTGGTTACAGATCCAATTTTTTATCAACAAATGATATTTACTTTAGATGCAAATTCTACAGCTTCTGCATTTGATACAAAAGGGAAATTACTTTGGAAAAAAGACCTTACTCCCGCTGGTGAAAAAAGTGGTGAAATCTTTGGTGGTGGATTTGCTGCTGGCCAAGATCAATTGTTTGTGACTTTAGGTTATGGGTTTCTGCTTTCTCTTGATCCCTCAACGGGCGAAAAAAATTGGTCGCAAAGATTGAGCAGTGCTGGGAACAACTCTCCTATTTTTAAGGATGGTTTTGTTTACTTGATTAGTGGTGACTCGAAAGCATGGGCAATTGATGCGGAAAATGGTCGTATAAGTTGGAAAGTAGATGGTATTGGAAATGAAACTAATTTAATCTCCAGTAATTCTCCAGCAGTGTCGGAAAAATATGCATTATTTGGGTTCGGGAATGGTGAAATTTATGCGACCTTTAAAAAAGGTGGATATGTTCTTTGGAGTTCATCATTAAGTGGACGAGGCGATAGCCGTGTCATAAGCGCAATTGATGATATTGTAGCTAGTCCAGCGATTGTTGGCCGAAATGTGTATGCGGCTGATGGATCAGGAAAAGTTGTTTCTTTAAAAATTGAAAATGGCGAAAGAAACTGGACAGCGCCTTTTGGTTCGAGCGGTAATTTCTGGATTGCAGGTAAGTCTTTATTTTTTATTTCTGATACAAATAAATTGGTGCGTTTGGAAATGAAAACGGGTAAAACCGTTTGGTTGACTGAACTTCCATCGTTCTCCCAGAAAAGACCTTTAATAAGTAAAAAAAATAATCAGCATCATGGACCTATTATCGCCGCTGACCGACTGGTTATAGTTTCTAGCGATGGTTATATACGTTTTTACGATCCAAAGACGGGCCAGCAAAGAAACAAATTGAAAATAAAAGCAGGGGCAACAGCCAATCCTATTGTCGTGAATGAAACACTCTATTTGATTACGCAAGATGGCAAGCTGCGGGCTTTTCGCTGATTAAAAATTAGTTTAAGACCTGGTTAGCTTAAGCCTTGGAGGCTGTAATGTCATTCACACTGGCCATTGTTGGTCGTCCAAATGTTGGTAAATCAACACTGTTCAATCGGTTGGTTGGAAAAAAAATTGCATTGGTTGATGATCAGCCTGGAGTGACGAGAGACCTTCGAGAGGGTAATGGTAAACTTGGTGATATTAAATTCACAGTAATCGATACCGCCGGTTTGGAAGACGCCCGAGATGAGAGCCTCCAGGGTAGAATGCGTGCTCTCACTGAGCATGCTGTGGAAATTTCAGACATTTGTTTGTTCATGATAGATGCTCGCACTGGCGTGACTTATATGGACCAAACGCTGGCAACAATCTTAAGAAAAAATGCCAAAAATGTTTTATTGGTAGCAAATAAATCAGAGAGTTCCGCAGGCGACTCAGGCACCATAGAGGCCTGGGGATTGGGTTTGGGAGAGCCAATAAGCATTTCTGCTGAACATGGTGAGGGCATGGGTGATCTTCTTCATGCGTTAATGCCATTTGCTGATCGATTTAAAGGCGAAATGGAAGCCAGTATGGAGGCTGCTGAAGTAGATATTTTGGTTGACGATTTGGGTCAGTTTGATGAGGATTATTTCAAGACGAAACCTTTGCAAATAGCCGTAATTGGTCGACCAAACGCAGGCAAATCGACACTAATCAACAAAATATTAGGTGAGGACCGTTTATTGACTGGGCCTGAGGTGGGAATAACACGAGACGCAATTTCTTTAAGTTTTGTTTGGAACGGCACATCAGTTAAGTTTTTTGATACGGCTGGAATGCGTAAAAAAGCTAAAGTTCAAGACAAGATAGAAAAACTTTCGGTAAGTGATGGCCTAAGAGCTGTGAAATTTGCTGAGATAGTAGTTGTTCTTCTTGACGCTGATATTCCGTTTGAGCAGCAGGATTTACGTATTGCTGATTTGGCGGAAAGGGAAGGAAGAGCGGTGATAATTGCTGTAAACAAATGGGATCTTGAGCGAAGCAAACAAAAAAAATTAAATGATTTACGTGAAGCTTTTGAAAGGCTGTTACCCCAGCTTAAAGGTGCTCCCTTGGTAACTATTTCAGCAAAAACAGGTAAAGGAATATTACAGCTGCATGAGGCCATAATGCGAGCTTATAAAGTTTGGAATAGCAGAATTTCAACTGCTCAGTTAAACCAATGGTTATCCGCTATGCTTATTTCTCATCCCCCGCCTGCTCCAAACGGGCGGAGAATTAAAATGCGCTATATCACTCAACCGAAGACACGACCTCCAGGATTTGTGGTAATGTGCTCTAACCCTGAAAAAGTGCCAAAAAGTTATTCTAGATATTTGGTAAATGGTTTGCGGGAAGATTTTAATATGCCTGGTACTCCAATTCGAATGACTCTAAGATCTCAGGCAGATAAAAACCCATATAAAAATAAAAAGAAACCTTCTCAATCAAAATTAAAAAAGCACCTTAAATAACTGTAAAGTATTAAAAATTATATTTTTCAGTAAAGATTTCCTTGATTATCGATAATGACATTCCCTCCCAAATAATTTCGTAAAACTTCTGGGACTAAAATTGATCCATCTTCTTGTTGGCCATTTTCCAAAACTGCTATCAGGCATCTCCCAACCGCTAATCCAGAGCCGTTTAAAGTATGCACAAATTCAGGCTTTCCGCCGCTACTTGGTTTGAATCGGGCATTCATTCTTCTAGCTTGAAAATCGCCGCAAATTGAAACAGATGAAATTTCTCTAAAGGATTGCTGTCCAGGTAGCCAAACTTCTAAGTCGTAAGTTTTCTTCGCACCAAATCCTGTATCTCCAGAGCAAAGCAATACTACTCTATAGGGTAATTCTAATTTTTCTAAAATTGCTTTTGCGCAATTCGTCATTCTTTCATGCTCTTTCATTGATTGATCTGGATGAGTTACTGAAACCATTTCAACTTTTTCAAATTGATGCTGCCTCAGCATTCCCGCAGTATCTTTGCCAGCAGAACCTGCTTCGGATCTAAAGCACTGGGTGTGTGCTGTCATCCTTAAAGGTAAAATTTCTTCTGGAGTCACCTCGTTTGCGCAAATGTTAGTCAATGTAACTTCCGAGGTGGGTATAAGCCACCAACCGTTGGTAGTCTGGTAACTATCATCTGAAAATTTTGGAAGCTGATTAGTCCCAAACATGGCTTCTTCTCTAACCAATACCGGAGTCATGGTCTCTGTTAGGCCGTGTTCATTGATGTGTACATCTAACATAAACTGCGCCAATGCTCTGTGGAGACGTGCTATGGCGCCACGTAAAACAACAAATCGAGAGCCAGATAATTTTGCCGCAGTTTCAAAGTCCATGCCTGGTATTACAGCAGAAATCTCAAAATGTTCCTTGGGACTGTTTATTTCTCTCGGTTCGCCCCAAGAAAATATTTCTACATTCTGGTCTTCGTCTTCACCATCTGGAATATCTGGATCAAGTATATTGGGTAAGGACATTAAAGCTAAATTTAGTTGTTGATCTAGTGCTTTAGCCTTTGCATTCATGTCAGCAACTTCGGTCTTTTTATCAGCCACAATTTTTCGAAGTTTTTCGAACTCTTTTTCGTCTCCCGATGCCTTTGCAGCTCCAATCAATTTGCTTGATTTATTTTGCTCCGCTTGGGCTGTTTCGGCGGATAAAATGGCTGACCGCCTATCTTTATCAATTTTTAAAATTTCTTTTGAGGCAGCAATTACTCCTCGTCGTCCAAGTGCTTTATCAAAATCTTTTGGGTTGTCGCGAATAGAGCGTATGTCATGCATGACGTGCATTCCTGAGAACAATTTAATTCGCTAAATCAGATACCCTATATTTTAGTTTAGTAACACCAAAAAATGGCTGAAGAGATGAAATTTCTATAATATTCAAAGGTGTTATTTATATTTAATTCTTTTTAGTATCTCTTAGGCGCATAGTGATCTTGTCAGATGACTATCAAATGGTGGTAATAATTTTTGATTTTAAAAATTTACCCTCAGAATAATTAGCTTCACAAGCACTTGCAAACTTGGGTTCATGGGAATAGGTTGCCCAGAATGATTACAAGGGGTAAATCTAAATGGGTTTTCAAGACTTTATACCATTAATTTTGATCTTCGCGATCATGTATTTTTTACTAATTCGTCCTCAACAAAAGAAAGTCAAAGAACATCAGAATATGGTAACTGCTCTTAGACGTGGAGACCAGGTGGTTACACAAGGTGGTCTGATAGGAAAAGTCACCAAAGTTAAGGAAGAGAATGAAATCGAGGTTGAGGTGGCAACCGGTGTAAAGGTCCGCGTAGTACAGAATACGATTGCTCAGGTCTTATCAAAAACTGAACCGGCTAAAGATAAGTAGCAAAGGCTACGAGGTAGAACGAGATGCTACAAATCGCTCTTTGGAAGCGTTTAATTATATGGGCTTTATGCATAGGTGGGCTACTCTTGGCGCTGCCCAATGCTTTTTATTCTAGGGTTGAAACTTTTAATGATGCAAAACTTTTGAATGAGACCTCTGACAAATGGCCATCTTTTTTGCCTTCCTCATTGGTAAATTTAGGCTTAGATCTAAGAGGTGGAGCTCATCTTCTGGCTGAGGTGCAAGTTTCCGACGTATATGAGCAACGTATGGCGGCATTATGGCCTGATATTAGAGATATATTGCGAGCTGAGAGAAATAAAGTTGGTACTATTAGACTACAAAAAGGAAAGTTAGACGAACTGCGAATAAAACTTTCCAATCCTACTGAAATTGGTGCTGGTATCAACCTATTGAAGATTTTGGCGAAACCAGTCTCTAGTGTTGGAAGTATCGGGAAATTAGACTTAGATATTGTAGGCGAAGATGACGAAATTATAGTGCGGCTGAGTGATGCCGAACGTCGTGCAACAGATGATCGGACAATGCAGCAAGCTCTGGAAATCATTCGCCGACGTATTGATGAAGTAGGAACGCGTGAGCCAACTATACAAAGACAAGGTTCTGATCGAATTTTAATACAAGTACCAGGTATAGGTTCAGCCTCAGAATTAAAGCAGTTGATTGGCACTACAGCTCAACTCACATTTCAGCCGGTCATAGCTGCGAGGGTAAACTCAGAATCATTAGCTGGCTCAGGACAAGAACTTCTTCCAGCGTTAGACGATCCGTCTGAATTCTACCTGCTTGATGCAGGCGCGGTTGTTACCGGGGAAGAATTGGTTGATGCACAACCTAGTTTTGATCAAAATGGTAGGCCAGCAGTAAACTTCAGGTTTAATCCGTCGGGAGCTAGAAAATTTGGAGATTATACGGCAGAAAATATAGGTAACCCTTTCGCGATCGTTTTGGACAATGAAGTTATAAGTGCGCCAACGATCCAGAGCCATATACCTGGTGGTTCTGGTATAATAACTGGAAGTTTTTCGATAGAAGAAAGTACAGAATTGGCTATATTGCTTCGTGCCGGAGCGTTGCCGGCAGGTTTAACGTTTCTTGAAGAAAGAACTATTGGACCTGAGTTGGGCGCTGATAGCATACAAGCAGGCAAGGTCGCTTGTATTGTTGCGTTTGGAGCTGTGTTAGTATTCATGGCAGCTAGCTATGGATTGTTTGGCCTTTTTGCAAATGTTGCTCTCCTGATTAATGTTGGTCTAATCTTCGGGTTGTTATCTGGCATAGGTGCAACATTAACCTTGCCGGGCATTGCTGGAATTGTTCTCACGATAGGTATGGCTGTTGATGCAAACGTTTTAATTTTTGAGCGAGTTCGGGAAGAATTGGTTTCGGCAAAAGGGCCTGCTCGTGCAATTGAACTAGGCTACGAGAAAGCGATGTCAGCAATTTTAGATGCAAATATAACAACTTTTATTGCCGCTGTTATATTGTTTGTTATGGGTTCTGGTCCAGTACGAGGTTTCTCGATCACACTAGGTCTTGGGATAATAACATCTGTTTTTACTGCAATTTTTGTTACTCGTCTTTTGATCATCATATGGTTTGAGCGGCGGCGGCCAAAAGCAATAGAGGTTTGATGATGCGTTTAAAACTTGTGCCAAAAAATACATCGTGGAATTTTTTTTCACGGTCAAAAATATGGATTGGCGTATCCGTTATTCTGGTCTTTTTATCCCTTATTTCCTTTTTTGTTCAAAGCTTAAATTTTGGTATAGATTTTCGCGGTGGTACAAGTATTAGAACAGAAAGTTCTGAACCTATTAATGTTGCTGCTTACCGAAATGCACTATCTAGTTTGGATTTAGGTGACATTACAATCTCTGAAGTTTTTGACCCTAGTTTTAAAGATGATCAAAACATAGCAATGATAAGAATACAGGCTCAACCTGGTCAAGAAGCTGCAACATCAATACTAGTTGAAAATAGTCTACAAAAGCTCAAAGGAGTTAGTGAAGATATTAAATTTGTTTCTGTTGAAAGCGTCGGTCCAAAGGTATCTGGCGAACTTATTAGGACTGCTATAGTAGCCGTGATTTTAGCTATTTCTGCTGTGTTATTTTACATTTGGATACGTTTTGAGTGGCAGTTTGCAGTTGGAGCAATTTCAGCGCTGATACACGATGTTATACTCACCATAGGAATTTTTTCTCTACTTCAAATTAAATTTGATCTGGCGATTATCGCAGCAATATTAACCATCGTCGGTTATTCTTTAAATGACACTGTGGTGGTTTTCGACAGGGTTAGAGAAAATCTACGTAAATTCAAAAAGCGTTCATTAATCGAAGTAATGAATCTTTCGATTAATGAGACTATGAGCCGTACTGTGATGACATCAGTTACAACTCTGCTTGCTCTTATCTCACTATTTGTGCTTGGTGGCGACGTTATTCGTGGTTTTGTTTTTGCCATGATTTGGGGTGTTGTTGTGGGTACTTATAGTTCAATTTTTATTGCTTCGGCCATTCTTCTTTCGACAGGAGTTAAGCGAGACTGGAGTAAGCCTAATGCCGAAGCTGGAACGCAGGTACCGCAATAGTAGCTGAGCATTTTATATTAGGTCTGCTGCCTGAACATGGCATGGGTTGGCTATTATTCGCTGCTTTGCTTGCTGGTCTCGTCCGCGGATTTTCCGGGTTTGGAACAGCTATGGTATTCCTTCCTATTGCCAGTCAATATTTGACACCTTTTGAGGCAATAGCATCACTAGCAATAATGGAATTTTTTGGAACTTTTGCAGTTATGCGAAAATCGTGGAGCGATGCTGATAAAGTGGACTTGGCGAGGTTAGTTGTAGGAATGACGATAGTAACGCCTTTTGCTCTATTACTTTTAGCTAAGGTCGGTGCTGACTTCTACAGATATAGCGTGTCAATTTTATCCTTATTTCTTTTAATATTAATAGGTTTAGGTGTTAGGTATAAAGGAAAATTAAACCCATTTGTTATATTTTCTGTAGGTGGTTTAGGTGGTTTAACCGGAGGTTTGACAGGCATCCCTGGTCCTCCAGTTATCTTGCTGTATGTAGCCAGTTCTCATCCAATTTCCGTAATAAGAGCTAACAACCTTCTATTTTTGTATTTCTTCGACGTCTGTGTGGTTCTAATTTTTGCTTTAAACGGTGTTCTAACGCTAAAAATATTACTACTAGGATCGATTTTGGCTATTCCTAACTTTTTCGGAAATTTTATTGGAGCCAAGTTATTTGATCCAGGAAAAACTAACCAGTATAGAATGTTTGCTTATATAATCATAGCTGTAGCTGCCATAAGTGGTCTTCCAGTTTGGGACTAATCAGTTGAGTTGAATAGCCGGTAAAACTAATATGCATGTTAATGAAGTAAAATATTTTGATGTAATCCCCATCGATAGTTATGGACCTGGTTTTTTTCGTGTTGGAGGTAAAATTTTTAAAAGTGGCATAGTTTGTTCTAGCACCGGCGTAAGTTCTTGGTATGGGTATAAAGACTTTAGTAGTCTGAAAAATTTAGAAAATAAGATCGATGTTCTCTTTTTAGGTACCGGCCATGAAATATGTCACATTCCTGAAAATTTTAGTAAGACAATTGAAAAAATGGGATTTAACTTGGAAATTATGAGTACTCCTTCAGCATGCCGAACCTATAACGTGCTGCTTTCCGAGGGAAGGCGAATTGCCATTGCTGCGCTTGCTGTTGAAGGGAGGTAAGAAAACTGGCTATTTCAATTAAATCCTTATCGGTATCTCGTGGTGGTATTAACCTCCTTCAGGGCGTTGATATTGAATTGAAAAATGGACAGGCAGGCATTCTGCGAGGCCCCAACGGTGTCGGTAAAACAACTTTGCTTCGTGCATTGGCTGGTTTACAACCTGTAGAGGCTGGAAAAATAAAATGCTCATTAGAGGATATTTGCTATTCTGGTCATGCTGATGGTGTAAAGCCTACTTTAACTGTTCAAGAAAATTTAGAATTTTGGGCGAATATTTTTAGCTCTCCTTCAATAAGTGAGGTCGCTGAAAAATTTATGATAATTGATTTACTAAACTCTAAAGTTGGCAATCTATCGGCTGGTCAAAAAAGAAGAGTAGGACTTGCGAGGCTTGGATTGACGGGGCGCCAAGTGTGGTTACTCGATGAGCCTACTGTTTCGTTGGATGAAACCTCCGTTAAAATTTTTGGAAATATTATTAAAGAACATCTTTCGGAAGATGGTTGTGCGTTAATCGCAACTCATATTGATTTAGGCTTGGAAAATAGGGCCCAAATAATTGATCTTTTGAAATACAAGGCAGCTTCAGGTGAATTAAGCAATTCAAACGAGGCTTTTCTATGATTGCGTTAATTATTCGCGACTTAAGAATTTCTGTTCGGGCAGGAGGGGGTTTTGGCCTAAGCCTAGCGTTTTTTTTCATAATCGTTATTTTTTTTCCATTTGCGATAGGCCCTGATCTAGATTTGTTGTCAAAAGTAGCTCCTGGAACGCTGTGGGTAGGAGCTCTTTTGGCCTGCCTTTTGTCTCTTGAGCGTATATTCGCGTTAGACTTTGAAGACGGAACTTTGGATTTGTTGGCAACTTCATCTTTACCATTAGAAAGTGTTGTAATTTCCAAAGCTCTTGTCCACTGGCTAACTACCGGTCTACCTCTAGTACTTTTAACACCCTTTTTTGGTATTTTGCTTGGTTTGCAAAACAGTAATATTATTTTTTTAATTATATCTTTGATTTTTGGGACTCCGGCATTGAGTATAATAGGAACATTTGGAGCAGCTTTAACAGCCGGAATGAAGCGAGGCGGGCTTTTGTTATCAATTTTGGTTTTGCCTCTTTACATTCCCACTTTAATTTTTGGTGCGGAAGCGGCTAGAAGGGGTATTCAAGGTTTTGAAACACAGAACTCTATGTTGTTGCTATTGGGCGTTAGCTTGTTAAGTTGGGCTATATTGCCTTTTGCGGCTGCTAGCGTCCTCAGAATTAATTTGCGATAAAGGATGAAAATGTCTTTTTGGGAATATGCTAATCCAGTAAAATTTCTTAAGTTGTCAGGTGCTCTTCTTCCTTATTTAAGTATTTTGGCCGCTATTACAATTATTGCTGGAATAATTTGGGGATTTTTCTTTACGCCGGATGACTATAAGCAAGGCGCGACTGTGAAAATATTATATGTACATGTGCCGTCTGCTTTTGTGGCTATTAATGCTTGGTTTATGATGCTTGTTGCTTCTATTATTTGGTTAGTTAGAAGACATCATGTCAGTGCTCTTGCCGCAAAAGCGGCAGCACCTATAGGTATCGCTATGACAATTATAGGCTTAGTAACTGGCGCACTTTGGGGACAGCCTATGTGGGGCACTTGGTGGGAATGGGATCCTAAGTTGACCTCCTTTTTAATTCTATTTTTGTTTTACTTAGGCTATATAATTCTTTGGGCAGCTGTCGAAGATCCGGATACTGCTGCAGACCTAACCTCCGTATTATGTATTGTAGGATCTGTCTTTGCGGTTTTATCACGGTACGCTACTAATTTTTGGAACCAAGGTTTGCATCAAGATGCATCACTGTCGATTGATAAAGAAGAACATGTGGCCGATGTTTTCTATTATCCTTTAATAGTAGTTATGGCAGGGTTTGTTCTACTTTTCGTTGCACTGGTTTTACTTAACACAAGGTCAGAAATAATGAAAAGGAGAGCTGGTGCTATAATGGCCCGAAGTAGGATATAAAATGCCAGATTTAGGTGATTATGCTTTTCATGTGTTAGCTTCTTATGGGGCGACAAGTTTAGTTATTTTGCTGGTAATTATTTGGTCTTATCTGAAGCATGAGCGAGTTCGAAAAACTTTATTGAGTATAGAGGAAAAAGTTAATGAAAAATAAGCGTTTTCCACCGCTTATTATTTTACCTCCCCTTATTTTTTTGGGCTTAGCATTTCTCTTCATCTTAGGCGTTAAAAGAGAAAATCCAAATAGTCTACCATCAGTATTTATTAATAAGCCTGCTCCACCTATTACAGAAACTCCCTTAAAGAGTTTTACTTCCGTATCACTTGATGAAATAAAAAGTCCAAACATTAAGCTTGTTAATTTTTGGGCGAGCTGGTGTCCACCATGTAGAGCAGAACACCCTAAACTGTTAGAGCTTTCTGAGCAGGGAGTTCAGATAATTGGTATAAATTTTAATGATAACGAAGATAACGCTAGTTTGTATTTAAAAGAAAGCGGTAACCCTTTCACAAGCATAGCATTTGATCCATCAGGTAAGACCGCAATTGATTGGGGTGTGACTGCTCCGCCAGAAACCTTTATTATTAACAGTAAGGGGGTAGTAATTTTTCGCTTTGCAGGTCCATTAGTTGGAACTGATTATGAAAATAGGTTCGCGCCGGTGCTGAAAGACGCCTTGCAAGATTAGTTCTTGAGATTTGATTTTGCTGATTTAATGAAACTAATAGTGGGCAGATAAAGCGTCCAAAGAATTCTTTTTAGGTGGTTGAAACTTAGTTAAATCAATTCCAACGACAGCCTGCTTATATTCTTCAATATCTGGAGTTCTGCCTAAAATCGCAGATAAAACAACTACAGGCGTTGATGCAAGCAATGACTCACCAGTTTTGCTATCGGTGTCTTCAACAACGCGACCCTTAAAAAGTCTTGTAGATGTTGCAAGTACAGTATCACCCTTCGCGGCTTTCTCTTGGTTGCCCATACAAAGATTGCAACCTGGTCTTTCGAGATAAAGAATATTTTCGTACTCAGTTCTGGCTTTAGTTTTGGGATTTTCATCACTAAATTCATAACCCGAATATTTTTGTAAAATATCCCAATCACCTTCATCCTTTAGTTCTTCAACAATGTTATACGTTGGTGCAGCAACAACGAGCGGTGCTTTAAAGTCAACTTTGCCGTCTTTTTTTTCCAAATTACGTAACATTTGAGCTACGATTTTAATATCTCCTTTGTGAACCATACATGAACCAACAAAACCCAGGTCAACTTTTTTTTCTGCATTATAAAACGAAACCGGCCGGATCGTATCATGAGTATATCTTTTTGAAATATCGATATTATTTACGTCAGGGTCAGCAATCATTGGCTCATTTATTAAATCTAAATCCACTACTACTTCTGCAAAATACTTTGCATTATTGTCTGGTTTTAGCGCTGGTTTCTCGCCGCTTCGAATTTCGTTAATACGATTTTGGGCGGTATTTATAAGACCACTTAACATACTCGCATTATTTTCCATTCCCTTTTCAATCATAATTTTTATTCTATCACGCGCTATTTCCAGAGATTTTATTAGTATCTCATCTTCCGAGATACATATCGAAGCTTTTGCTTTCATTTCTGCAGTCCAGTCGGTGAAAGTGAATGCCTGGTCTGAAAGAAGAGTTCCGATGTGCACTTCTATTACTCTTCCTTGAAATACATTGTCACCAAATTGTTTCAACATCTGAGCTTGCGTGGCGTGTACTACATCTCTGAAGTCCATATGATCTGCCATCGAACCTTTAAAAGTGACTTTTACCGTTTCAGGAATTGGCATTGTGGCTTCACCAGTAGCCAAAGCCAGCGCGACAGTCCCTGAGTCCGCGCCAAAAGCTACTCCTTTTGACATTCTAGTGTGTGAATCGCCGCCTATAATAATAGCCCAGTCATCCACAGTGAGGTCGTTTAAAACTTTATGGATTACGTCTGTCATGGGGTGGTATATGCCTTTAGGGTCTCGACCAGTTACAAGGCCAAACTCATGCATAAAGCTCATGAGTTTTGGTGTGTTCTCCTGTGCTTTAATATCCCATACAGACGCTGTATGACATCCAGATTGATAAGCACCATCAACGCCAGGCGCTAATACAGTTGCAGCCATGGCTTCAAGCTCTTGGGCAGTCATTAGCCCGGTGGTATCTTGTGATCCAACTATATTTACCTTCACTCGGACATCGGAACCTGCATGTAAGAGCCTATCTCCCTTGATACCTTGAGCATTCGCATTGAAAATCTTTTCGACGGCAGTCATACCTTGATTTGGGTGAGTTACTTCGCGAGCCTTTGCATAAGATGATTTAAGTTCTAAGCCTAGCGCCTCGCAGGCAAGACTTTGGAGCTTTTTCCCAAACACAATTGAATAAGAGCTACCGGCTTTCATAAATTCCATCTTCTGTGGTGTGAAAGAAGATGATAAATCTACAAGCTCCTTCTCTCCGGATTCACTCAGCAACTTTTTCCTTTTCACATCTATTTTTAGTAGCGTTC
>CACGIS010000036.1 GCA_902573175.1 Paracoccaceae bacterium
TTATTTTACGGGGTTATCGTGGGAATCTTTTTATAATTAAGTACTTGGGCTATACCTTCTGATGTAACCTCACCATATTCGTCAATCCAATTACGCATACGGCATATTGTCCAAGCCTTTAAAAGATCGTCTACACCGAACGAACGAACAAAATCCAATAAAATTTGGCGATAATCGGTGATATTTGCATCGTCAATCATGACAACCCCGCAAAACAATCACCCTGAGTTTGGATTGGTTGTATAGCAAACAACTAAAGAAGTAAAGGAAAGCTGAGCAAGAATTAATTGTTTGATATCAAATTTTTTGATTAGAGAAGGCATTTAATTGAATCTATAAAGAAATTTATTTGTTTTGTGAGTTTTTACAAAAACCACTAAATTTCATTGCGTCTACCACTATGTTTTCGCAAATCTTACTTTCAAGAACTTGCTTTTCAGACAACTCCGCATGAATAAGATAAGCGCCATCAAATGTAGCATTTTTCACTGATGCTTTTTTAAAATTAGCCAATTCTAATTCCGCATTTTTGAATGAAGAATCATCGAGTAGGGCGTCCACAAAAATGGTGCCATTAGCATATGCCTTGTCGAAAATCGCACCTTTAAGATTTGCTCTGGAAAAGTCCACGTTTACCAAATATGCACCTTTGAAGGAGGCATAAGATAAATTCTGATCCTTAAATACGAAATTAGCTAGATTTTTTTTATCAAAGTTACAGTTAAAACAATCAGCTCCTGCACTTGTAACTAGGAAAAATGGCAAAGATGATAGAAAGAAAATGATATATTTCATTAGGGCTCTTGTTTTTAATATTACCTTTAATGCGATTTTCTCAAACGCTCCCGATGTAGGGAATATAAACCAGTTGCTATAATCACCCCTGCTCCAAAAAATGTCCAGACGTCAGGAAGTATGCCCCAAATAAAAAATCCCAAAATGGTAACCCAAATCAAGAGCGTATATTGGAGAGGTGAAACGACAACCGCATGTGCCATTTGTAAGGATTTTATAACTAAAAATTCGGCAATACCTGCCAAAGAAGCAAAAACAAAGAACAGAAAAATATGGTTTTTATCTGTAATTGGCGTCCAAACCCAAGGCTGGAGTAAAACAAAAATAAAAACACTGGTATATGCAGTAAAAAAAGCTGTCGTTAAAGGGTCGTCAGTAGAGGCAAGTAACCTTGATATTATTTGGCGTAATGCAAAAAGTAATGCCGCTATAATTATAAATATATGACCTAGGTTAATAATTTCAAAACCAGGTCTAATAATTATCAAAGTACCCGAAAACCCAATGATCACGGCGAGCCAACGCCGGATACCAATCGGCTCTTTTAGAATAAAATAGCTCAAAATAATTACAAATAAGGGGGCTACGAAGGCGATGGAGGTCGCATCTGCAATCGCTATCGTTCTTAAACCAACTAGGAAACTTACAGCCGATCCAGCTTGCGCGAGCCCTCGCAGTAATTGTTTAGATAAATTATGTGTTTTTCCAACCCACTTTAAGTTGTAAAGCATTATGAAATTCACGCCCAAAAACAAGCCTAACATCCTGATAAAAACAACTTGCACAGGTGGGTAGTATTCTAACAGTACTTTTGCAATTGTGTCTGCAACGGCAAACAAAGCAAATGCTAGTGCCATCAATAGAATACCACGAGGGTTATTGATTTCCATAATCACTCATTCTGAAATAGTTATAACTTGAAGTTGCTCTCAATTATGAGATTAAGCAAGAACTTTAAAATATATACCGCCTAAAAGAACCTGCTGGTTAATTTTAATATTTGGTTGTTCAAAATATAAATTATTTAAAGTAACATCTTGGTGTCACAATCAATTGAAATTGCTTGTCCTGAAATATGCTTTCCAGCATCTGATGTCAGATACATTATTTGATCCGCAATATCTTGTGCGTCGACATATTCTTTAATGGAAGTGAAAGAAAACGCTTCTTCTTCAACCTCGTTAAACGATTTACCCAACATTTGTGCTTTATTCCGCAGAACATTTTGCTGACGGTCTCCAGCTACCAACCCTGGTAAAATTGCATTTACCCGAATTTTATCTTTACCTAATTCGATAGATAATGATTTCGTCAAACCAATGACCCCCCATTTGGCTGAGGCGTATGGCGTTCTAAGAGCAAAACCAAATTGTCCTGCGGCAGATGATAGATTGATGATAGAAGCAGATGAACTTTTGCGAAGCTGTTTTAAACAAGACTTTACAAAATAAAACTGACTGCTGAGACATACATTTAAACAGTGTGACCAATCCTCGGCATCAATTTCTTCAATAGACAAAGTTGGGCCAGCCACGCCAGCATTATTTACCAGACAATCCAATCCACCTAAAAATTCAATACTTTTTATGCAAAATTCTTTAACAGCCAGCTCATCCCCAACATCAATAACCTCTGCATTTATCTGAGGATATTTGTGACGCAATTCTTGAATACGGTTTTCATCTATATCACATGTTGAGACTGAAACTCCTTGCTTAATAAATTCTTCAACAATCGTGAGACCGATACCTGAGCCGCCAGCACTCACTATGGCTTTTTTGCCTTTCAATTCAAAATCCATCACCGACTACTCCTCAGATTTTACCATGCCTAAAATTTAGCTCTCAATCATCAAATGTTTTTTGAGAACTAACAAATTCTGAAACTGTCCTGAGAATAACTAAAACACATAATATTCCAGAGCTGACAAAAATACCTAAAGCAAACCAAAGCACAATCCATAGTGGCACTGCCCACAACCAAAACAACGCTGTGCTAAAAAATGAAAAACCATTGAAAAAAAATTTCCGTTTTACTTTTTCAATCCTCAAAGGGTTCTCGATCGAGCAGCTGGGACAAAATGCTGCATCTTCAATCAATTCTCTTTCGCAATTACGGCATTGTGGCATTATTTATTCCAAAATCCTGTGATTTATCAAAACTTTACCGTAGCGCTTTTTTATTGTCCATTTCCAAAGCTCTTATTCTGCCAAGAACCCGACAATTAACATGAACCCGATTATTGAGGCTATTAAAACATATGCAATCGGATAGCGGCGTCCACTTCTTTCAGCAAAAAATAGAAATAGAAGGATAATAAGAATTGCGATTGCGCCGAGTCGATAAACCATATGGTACAATAAAACTGTCAGAAATAATTACAATATGGCTAAAAGTCCAAATTAGTTCACATCAAAATAAAGTTATTGCGCAAGAAGTTCCTACCAATTAATATTTTATGTGTTGTTAGTTTTATTAATTCGTGCCCCAATTAACACTTTGACTGTAACCGCAAAGTAGAACTGACAATAATTCTTTAACATAAATTTTGTCTGCTTTTCATTTATTTGATATTAGTTATTGATGTATTCAACGACTAACCATTCTCCAAAATATTTTCGCCCCTCAGACATCACTAGGGCTCTGTCATTATCACTTAGTTCTTCCAAGTCGCTTATACCCTCAAAAGTTGCAGCCTGTTTATAGCTAAGAATTTCTAACTTCGCATCTTTAGGTATGTTTTCTATCAACTTTTCACGCAAGCCAATTCCGTCATTCATTAATTTATCATGCAGCTCAATTATTATAGTCGCTCCACGTAGAAAAGAAAAAATTTCCTTTGTTAGAACACTAAACTCTGCTCCTTCGATATCGCAAAGAACGACGGATTTACTAGGATTCACCCTTAATTCTTCTAAAAATTTAACAGCATCAGAATTAACTTCTCCTTTAAGAACAATATTTTCTCCAAGATTATTAATATCAGCGTTTCTTTTTACCGCAGCCCTACCTTCTTCAGTCATTTCAAAACAAATCGCCCTTTTACAAGACTTGTTAAAAAGAGGCCCAAGAGCCATGTACCCGTCGGCTGCCCCAAAATTAATAAAATCATCAAATTTTTTTAAAGAAGATATCTTTTCGACTACAATGTTTTCATAAAGTCCTAATATTTTTAATCCTAAAGGCCCTTGTGAAATATTTGACCTATCGCTCAGCTTCATATTTGCATAGGGCCCTCTTTGAACAATGCCACCGTAACGGTCAAATATTGCCTTAGCCAACATCTTCCGCCGTTGCTTCACTAGCGCTTTGGAAATTGCATCAAAAAATTTTGTCATCTAAATCCTGTGAAAGCAAAAGAAGAATTTTGCCAAGTATTTTCAATCTTCTGACTTTACATTTTATTTTTAAAGATTTGCAAAGTAATTTTCCATCGTACTATCTCGGAAAACATCTGCTGTACAGCAGTGCAAGCCTCCTCCAAATGCATATGCATCACGGAGCTCAACTTCAACGACTTCCATACCAAGCTTATCCATCTGCTCTGCTTGATAAACTTCTGATTTTTCCACACACACCGTCTTGGGATCCAAAACTAGTACGTTCATGCTTAACCATACTGAAGAATAACACAGTGGAGGAGGTGAATTATGTGCGGGTTGGGCTGCATCAATAATCTCCCAGTCGTTTTTATAAAACATTGCTCTTTGCTCGTCAGGAAGAGGGCGTTGTGGGTTATTTAAAATTAAACCCGGTCTAAGTGGAGTAAAAGTGGCATCAATGTGGATCGGATATGGGTCACCCGGGAAATTCACAGTATGAATACGGTGCTCCGGAAAATGCCTGCGAAGCCATTCGATACCTCGCTGATTTGTTGTAAAACCATGCTGCACTACTAAATCTTTACCAAACCTAAGAACATCTGCAGCGTCAAACAACGGCTCCTCTTCTGTCGTCACAAAAAACTTCTCTGCTGTCCATTTTAAGCGTTTATCAATTCCGATTTTTTCAGACAAGTAGTCTGGGCGATAATCTCGGTCTGTTAGCCTCGGTTTGGGGGCTGCTTCGTGACGAAAGTTAGGGTCTTCCACCCAGTATTTTTCCATTAATGGTCGATAGCAAAGATACTCAAACCAGCGACAGCGGTAAGACATCGTCGCCTCTAAGATTTCAGACCCTACAGTAAGAAGTACATCACGTGGTGGCATACATCCAAATTGGCTCTCCGTACTAAAATCTGGAGTTATTGCGGGTAAAGAAAAATCAATCGGTGTAGGACGATCCACCCTTATTCCCCGTTTTTCAAGCAGAGAAGCAAAATTATCCAATAACTCATTAGCCCTATCAATAGTTTCTTGAGGGCGCCTGCCCCATTTTCCTCGCATGTCACTATCTTCTGGGACTTTAGCTTCCAATGCGGGCTCCTCAGGAGGAATATGGCAGTCATCTGCACGGCCAACAATCACATGCTTTAAAGGATCCCATTCATTCCAGCTATTCACTACTGTATTCATTTTTAGTCTCCATAAAACCAAAATTCAAAGCCGTGAACCGAAGACAATATCCAACGATTCATACGAAATTCATTACTTCATATTCTTATGTTTTCAAATAGGCATTAAAGAACTTTTGATCCCACAAAAGTTATTAAATTCCTTGAAATTTTTACATGTTTAAGTAAGTCGAGCACGTAAAAGAAATTAAATCCTGTTAAAAAACTCAGGACTATATAATCAAGTTACAACCAAAAGAATTTTTGAATTGACTGAGCGCGCTTTAATGTTTGTCCTATTACAATAAATCCGCTATTTATTTCACAAATTAAAAGCAGCGCTGCTTTAACGAGAGAGATTTTAGATGACAACCACACTTTTCGTGCAAATTCGATGCAAACCAGGAACAGCTTACAATGTTGCAGATGAAATTGGGCTCCGCGAAATCCACTCAGAACTCTATTCTATAAGCGGCGATTTTGATCTATTACTTAAACTTCGAGTCCCCTCTGGAGAAGATATTGGTAGATATATAAACGACAATTTGTTGAATATAGAAGGTATCGAGCGAACGAATACTATACAAACTTACAAGGTATTCACTCGATAAAATAAATCTACAAATCATAAAAATCGCCAAGGCCTAAAGTAATAAATAAATTATAAAATATGCGTCAGGCAGAAGATTTTAAATTTAGCAGTATAGTCTCTTTAGACTGACCTTTTTAATCTTACCTAAGCGACCAAAGTAGCCTTTCCAGATCTTCCACGGTGACTTTTATGAGGCGAAGCGAAAGAGTTCTTTTTCTTACTTGAATCAGTGAATTTTTTCCTATTCCACCTTCTCTTTGTTCGTGATTTAGAATTTTTTCTAGTACGCATTTCCGCGTCAAAATCTATCCACGGTTTGCCCGATGCCACTGGGATCGAAGTACCTAAAATCTTTTGAATTGTCCTCAACTCCGATATCTCTTCTGAGGAACAAAATGCAATAGCACAACCATCAGAACCTGCTCGAGCCGTTCTACCAATTCTATGCACATAATTTTCAGCCACATTTGGTAGATCAAAATTATAAACATGCTTAACTAAGGGAATATCCAGGCCGCGAGCTGCAACATCTGTTGCGACCAAAACTTTATTTTTCCCAGAGCGAAATGAATCAAGTGCGCGCTCTCTTTGCGCTTGAGATTTGTTTCCGTGAATCGATACTGCGGAGCAACCAGAATTTATAATCGTTTTTAAAAGTTTTTCTGCGCCATGCTTCGTTCTAGAAAACACAATAGCTAATTCGCTCTTGTGGTGAGCTAATAAATCCGTAAGAAGTTTATTTTTATCCTGTTTTGAAACAAAGTGAATAGATTGCGTGATTTTATCTGCCACTTTGCCAGAGGGCGCTGCCTCTACTCTAATCGGATCACTTAAATAACTTGATGCCAACTCACTCATTTTTTTTGGCATCGTAGCCGAAAACAGCATTGTTTGACGGTTCTCTGGCAGCAAATCAGCGATTTTACGAAGGCTGTGAATAAACCCAAGATCCAACATTTGGTCGGCCTCATCCAGAACTAGAAATTTTGTATCATCTAACCTAACAGCATTGCGCTCAAGCAAATCAATAAGGCGACCAGGCGTGGCAACCAATATATCTGAACCTTTAGAGAGCCGTTTAATCTGTCCTGATATCGAAACCCCACCAATAGCGAGCCTGACGCGTAAGTGCGACCCCTCAACAAATGCCTTAATTGTAGTATCAATTTGTTTTGCGAGTTCTCGTGTCGGCGCTAAAATCAAACTTTGGACGGATTTTTCTTCCCGTTTACCTCCAATTTTCAAAACTTGGGCCAAAAGTGGAAGAACAAATGCTGCAGTTTTTCCAGTACCAGTTTGCGCTAAGCCCAGGATGTCTCTACCATCTAACGCTTTTGGTATTGCTTTACATTGAATAGGCGTTGGCTCGTCTATACCCTGAGCGGCAAGCTTGTTTAACAAGTTTTGGGGGACGCCTAAGTCTTCAAACGAATTCATTATAATCCTTTCATGGAGCGGCAACTCTCTACAGTGTAAACTTTATTCCAGAGGTTTAAGTGCACTCCAAAAGTCAATTCGTGGGTGCGTTGTAACCGTGTTTCCACGCGTGAATTTGGAAACTCTATTAAAATTCATCACTGACTAAAGGTTTTATAAGAACTCAAAATCAATAACTGCTCACGCGATATTTTGCCTTTTAACGTAGCTAGTGAACTTAATAAGCTATAATGTCAACGGTTGAATTAGATATAAACTTTTTGATTTCACATCAATAGAACGAAATCTCAAATCTGCCAATCTTCGTTTGCCTATCATCTTCAGATGAACTAACAGATCGGGTGTTTGTAAATTGAAATATGAAAAGTCTGTCTAGTACAGAAAAGTAAGGTGCAATTTGTTTTATTCTATCTCGAAAGTTATTAAATGTTTATAACCAGATGGTCGTGCGAAAATTTACTCAAAATATCTGGATGGACATTAGATAAAACTAATCCACCAGTTACAAATTGTGTGGTGATTGCAGCTCCCCACACTTCAAACTGGGATTTTATTCTTATGCTTCTTTTCGCTGGCGCCTTTGGTTTGAAAATTAGCTGGATGGGGAAAAGCAATCTGTTTATCAAACCTTTTGGTTACTTGCTGAGCTTGATGGGAGGGATATCCATTAATCGCAGTAAAAAAAATCAAATCGTTGACAATATGATTTCTTTATTTAGCCAACGTGAAAACTTTTTACTGGTTGTACCTGTTGAGGGCACAAGGGCACGGGCAAATTTTTGGAAATCCGGTTTTTATCATATAGCAAAAGGCGCCGACGTTCCTATACTCCCTACCTTTTTGGATTATGGAAATAAACGCGGAGGTTTTGGTGTTCCAATAATAACAACAGATAACCTTTTATCAGATATGCAGAAAATAAGGGATTTCTACGCACCATTTAAGGGAAAGTTTCCGTGGAACTCTGGCCCTGTTAAGTTGCAAGAAGAAGAATCTTGAAAGATAGTTTTGTAGGGAACAGTTAAATGACGGATCATAAAGTTTTCAAAAAACTGGCAGCTTTAGCATTAGATGATTTTAGGAACAAACCTACATCTCTAACTCTTGGCCAACAAGAAGCATCCTCGATACTTTGGACCTCTGCTGATGGGCATTGTAAAATAGGGGTTTGGGAATGCCAACCGGGGCATTTCACAGCGGATAGAACAGCCGCGGGTGAATATTGCCATATAATCATAGGAAAAGCCACGGTAACTATGGTAGACGGCGATAAGCCAAGGGAAATAGAAGCTGGTGACCTTTTAGTTTTACCTCAAGGCTGGAAAGGCGAATGGATTATCCACGAGCATATGCGCAAATTGTTTGTGATAGATGCGTCGCCTAGTCTTTGATTACTTAAATAGACAGAAAGATATCAAACCTTAGGGAGTTTTGAGATGTTAAGTTTCAAATTAACTGAGCCACAAAAGGTAGGAGTTCAAGAACAATTACTCTCTAAAGCTATAGAGTTTGCGATCAGAAACGAGTCGAAAATGGACCGCGATATAGGAGCCGCACTGGAAGAGGGACACTTTGAAGAACCTTGGCCTATCGGCAAAACTATAGGACCCGTAAAAAGAAGAAAGGCGGGCTCTGGGGTCATCCTTCGAAAAGGCCAAATGATTAAAACTTGGGGCGATATTGAGTTTGTTGATATGACTTTTAGCATCAGCAAAAGCTATCTTTCTTTATGTATGGGAATCGCAGTTCATGATGGTATCATTCCCGATATTCATGCCCCAATAAGAAATATCGTAAAAGATGGTGGCTTTGACACTGAACAAAATAGAAATATCACCTGGGCTCACATGTTACAGCTCACAAGTGAATGGGAGGGAACTCTTTGGGAAAAGCCCGACTGGATTGATCACTATCGCGATGTAATCGGTAATTCTGTCCACTCTGATCAACGGGGAAGTAAACGTAAATTGCAGCTGCCCGGTGCATACTGGGAGTATAATGATGTACGCGTAAATCGTTTATCGCTGGCCTTAATGCTTGCATTTGGCCAACCTCTTCCTGAAGTCTTAAAAGATAGAATTATGGATCCAATTGGGGCATCAGAAACATGGGAGTGGCATGGTTACGACAACTCTTGGTTAGAAATCAATGGAAAAAGAATGCAATCGGTATCTGGTGGAGCTCACTGGGGCGGCGGCCTTTGGATAAGTAGCTTAGATCACGCCCGAGTAGGCCAACTAATGCTTAATAAGGGTTGGTGGAATGGTCGTGAAATAATTCCTGAAAAATGGGTAGATGAATGCCTTACTCCCTGTCCTCTTTCACCTATTTATGGGTATCTTTGGTGGTTGAATGATGCTAAAAATGGTATGTTTCCTGGTGCCCCTAGTTCAGCGTTTTATGCAATGGGAGTTGGTACCCAAATTATCTACATAGATCCTGAAAATGAGCTTGTAATTGTCGCTAGGTGGATTGAAAAAGACAAAATGCCCGATTTTGTAACCATGGTTTTGGCGAGCATTGAAAATTAATGGGCTTAGCAATTTGAGCAAAATATCTTTTGTTTTTAGTGTTAGGCTAATCCTAGCTCACCATCCGAGGAAGGAATAATTGTGATATTAATTTGTCGACACGGTCAAACAGAATGGAACCTTGAAAGTCGCAAACAAGGTTGGTTAGATTCAGAGTTAACAGAGCTAGGGAAAAGCCAAGCTAAAGCTATACAATTTGGCCTTAAAACTTTCTGCAGGGAAAAAAAGTTCAGGGTAATTTGTAGCCCACTTGGTCGAGTTAGAAGTACAGCAAAAATTGCTTTGGCGGACGCCCGATATGTAACAGAAATTACTTATGATGATCGGCTTAAGGAGCATGGCTTTGGAGCCTGGGAGGGCCTCAATTCAGAAGAGATCGAGGTGCGTTTTCCTGGAATGCAAGAAAAGAGAGAAAGAGACTGCTGGAACTTTCAGCTGCCAGAAGGAGAAAGCTTCGCACTTTTAGAAAATCGCTTAACGTACTTTCTGAATGATATTGATAAATCAGAAGATATTTTATTGTTCTGCCATGAGATGGTTTCAAAAACACTGAGAAAAATATTACTGAATTTGAGTAGACAGCAAACACTTGTTTTAACCCACGATCAATTCAGCTTTTTTGTAATAGATAATAAACAAATGCATCAGTATAACTGTAATCCAATTTTCTAGTCTTGAATAATCAGCAATGGATTATCTTTAAATACAGTTTTTGGGTTTCTTTGGAAAAAATTGCACGCCAGCAAATTACATACTTCATTTTATCCGTATATTTTGCCCCATTTTACAAAGTTCCAAAGACGTTCATGAATGTAGAAAACTACTGTGTTAAAGGTCAGCTGAATAATAGCAATAGTTCCGCTGGTACTTATGTCACCAAGTATCAGCCAGCTCACGATAAACGTACAAAAAGTTCCAGTTAATCTCCACGAAATAGTTTTGGAAATGCTTCTAAGTTTAGTGTCACTCACAGGCCTAAGCTCCACATCCACACGGGTATAACCACAGCATGAAATAAAATAATTATAAATAGCATTAAATATACTGTTCGTTTTTGAGGGTTCACTTCTTCATCTCATTTATTTTGTATCAGTAATTTGATCATTTCCTTTAGTTCACTTACTTCTTTCCGTAAGTCCCTCACTTCATCTGTTATCAAGTCTTTTTGGGAATCTTTTAAGTTAGAACTCAATTCAATATTGCCATCAAGAAGGTGCTTTCCACCACCTCTCATCATGGTTTTTATCTCACCTTCGTAATAGAATGTATCTATGTATTTACCCTTCCTTTTATCAAACCACTCTTGACGTGCCACTAGGTTCGAATCTGCAGACTGTTGATTTTCATATCCTGAAATAACCAGTAATGAAGTAGGACTAGTTTGAACAGAAACGCTAAATTGGGTGTTTGCAAGAAATCCACCTTTAACAGCATCTTTATGATCTGAGGTAAAAAGTTTTAAGTCTTTTTCATCTGGATGCTCACTCATAATTATTCGTGCGATCATAATTTAGTCCTCCATCAGGTCATCCTTTCTAAAAATCACTTCGATGTAAAGTTTGATAAATTGGAATGTATTTCATGCGACTGGTACTCACTTCAACACTTAAAAATATAAGGGGCAAAACTATTTGGAACTTTGGAAGAGGTTAAGTAAAGTCTCATAAAAACCTAGAAGGGTACTTAAATGAAAAAAAGTCTTAGATCTTGCTCCTCTTGTAAGAAACCCTTTGGAGCTAAAGACATCCGTAATAACCTTTGTGAGAAGTGTTTGGCTGCCGAGGTAGTTAAGCACTGGCTGAAGAGTGACGAGGTTAAGTAACAGTGGCAGGTTTTATATATATCATGTCCAACCCTGCTTTTCCTGATCGTGTAAAGATTGTAAAGTCAGCAAGAGACCCAACAAACGTAGAATTAATATGGATTAGAGAACATGTTCAAACTCAGATATTTTGTATTTTTTTTAATTTTCTTATTGGGATTTTCAGCTCAAGCGGCAGGTAAAAACGTGGATATAAAAATTGTGGGGGACAAACGATGTATTTTCTCAAATGGACAACCCAATCATAAAATTGGGCAATTTCCAAACAAAGGAAACCCTAACCGTTTTAGGCAACAAGAAATACAAATTTGTGTAGATGCAAATCCGACCCTTACTGGTAGAATTGACCGAAGGGCAAATGGGTCAGGAATTACAATAACTGGAATTATAATCCGCCCTGGAACAGCGGATTGGTATGATGCTTCAAGTCAAAGAGGATTTAGTAGAGATCGGTCAAGTGGATGGAATTTAGAAGGTATGGGACCAGCTAACTCACTAGGATTAGATATTGAGAATGCTCATGTAGATAATAGAGGTCTCTACCACTACCATGGTGTTTCTCCTTCTTTAGTATCTAGCTTAGATAAAACGTTAATTGGTTATGCCGCAGACGGTCATGAAATACACTTTATTGGGGACAAGGCCATTTCTTCTTGGCATTTAAGAGCTGGAAAGCGATCAACAAAACCTTTTGGGAAACATGACGGAACCTATAATGAAGATTATGAATACATTGCTGGAAGTGGTAATTTAGATGAATGCAATGGCGCAAAAAGTAATGGCAAATACATATACTTCGCTACGAATAAATATCCCTTTTTCCCAAGATGTTTCTTGGGTAGCGTTAGTAGGGATTTCAAGGGGCGACCCTAAATAAAAATTAATCTTGTATAGTGGAATTAGGTTGTTAGCCTTGAAGGGCATTTACTTATGGAAGGATTATAAATGCGTTTAATTATCTTTTTATTTATATTACTTTCGGCTAGTTTTCCGAAGGCGCATGAAATCTCGTCCTGTATTTGTGACCATGCATGCTATACAGATGAAGTTGCAAATCTTAAGTGCGACCCAAAAGTAGCTTCCTTTAAGTCTGTTGGCCTTCCAGATGCATCACATACTATTATGGAAGGAATTATTGCCACAAACCAACAATTTCCAAGAGTTCATCAATATGAATTTAAAATTACCAGGGTTCCTCAGAAAGCAAGCAAACCAACGTATGCAGATCCAGGGGCAATTGGCGTTGCTGTAAATGGAGTACCAATTTTTGATCCCGCTACACAAGGACCGATAAATGCTAAAACGGGTAAGAGGCCACATACATTATATGAGGGTGAATTAGACCATTGTGGAGGGCACGCAGGACGAGGGGATGATTACCATTATCATATTGCACCTATCTGCCTAATAGAAGAGCTAGGTGAAGCACACATAGAACAAATGAAGCGCCCAATTGGTTATGCTATGGATGGCTATCCAATTCATGCACTTGGATGGTTTAGTAAAGAAAATGATGTTGAAAATAAATTGGATGAATGTCGAGGAATGACAGATGAAAATGGGCGATATTTTTATAATGTGATGAAGAATGATA
The DNA here is from genome assembly GCA_902573175.1 of Paracoccaceae bacterium. Lineage (GTDB taxonomy): Bacteria > Pseudomonadota > Alphaproteobacteria > Rhodobacterales > Rhodobacteraceae > Salinivivens. The sequence continues at coordinate 13,264 of CACGIS010000036.1, forward strand.
GCTGGGACGTATTAAATTGTTTAGCAGGTCGGCCACAAAAATTCTCAAAAGATAAATGGACCCATAGAAAAGATAAGTTTGGAGATAATTACGTTGGAATGCCTGTGAAATTCAAAATAGATACCTATACTCAAACAGACCATAAAGCTGATAAATGTTACATAATGACGGGTAATCTAAACAAAGAGCAAATATTATTGACGGATGGCACAACTCAGCAGGTCAAAAATAAGTCAGGTTCCATATTTTATTGTAATTCTAAGTGTTATGGTGTTTTTTTTGAAGCAGAAAAAAAAAGCGTCTATTCGTGGAAGAGCAATTATATATGACGAGATACTAGATAGTTGTCCTGCATCATTATTGGACTTTAAGCGTTTTGATATTTTACCTTATAGAGGCCCCCGTCAGAAGGTGAGTAAGAAGAAAAAGTAACCGTCTTTGCTGTTAAACCCTTAGATAACAAAAATTCAGAGGTATCAAAGCCATCGTCTTAGCTTAAAAATCAGGGCGTTTACTCAATCTGAAGACTATTAATACAAATAGAACAATTCGTTTAAATACGGATTACAATTGAAGAAACACATGTCATGGGGCTTATCGATAGCTACAGA
>CACGIS010000037.1 GCA_902573175.1 Paracoccaceae bacterium
AAAATGTTTGTTGATGGTGTTGAAATTAAGCCTGAATTAACTCGAGCAACTAACGCTAAAAGTGAGCCGCAATTTATTGATAAATTTGGCCAAAAAACGACAGTTCCAGCGGATCCTGCATACATTTTGGAAGGAAAAGGAACCCCACTTTACAGAGCTGATGATCTTGGTGAGGCTACAAAATCAACACCAGCTATGCTTTCTGGTTTAGGCCTCGAGGCATTTTTGGGTGATGGAAAAACAATAGAAATTGTAACAGATCCAATGCAGTTTAAACAAACAATGGAATACCAAGCACTTAATGATATTGAAAATCCGGTGCCTGGAACATTTTGGGGGAAAGACTTTCTACTTGTCGACGTCGATAATAGTGGTCCAGTTTCAATTAATATCCCTCCTGGGACTTACACGGGCACTGAGTTGGCTGCTGCAACTGAAGTTGCATTAAGAGATGCTTTTGGCGACGATAAAATGATTCAGCTTACAGATGACGTGGATAATACTTTTACTATTGATTTTAAGCAGGAATCTGGCGACGGCAAATCTGAAGGCCTTCCATCTCCAATAACGGTTGACCTTCACACTGCTTCCATTGTGACAGAGGCCACTGAGGTAGACGCTGAAGATGGAATGAACATGGATACATTCCTAAGCCACGCCCAGAGACTAATGAACAATGCATTGAATTCTTATATCCAAGATCCAGCAGATACCGATGGGGTTGATGCAACAAAAGTGGATAATATAGGCGCAGATGGAAAATTATTTAAAAGATTTGTTGCTAACGAGGCAATAGAAACACCACCGGAAGATTTTGACGTACTTAAAATTCAACACTTCAACCCAGACATTAACAGTGGCAACGTAGTTGAGAGATATCTAGGGTATTCCAACGTAGCCAATGAGCCCAGAATAAAGGCTTACGACAATCTTTTTAAACAACCTGCAGGTGGCATTGGTAACGGTGCGGCAGCTAATGAAATTGAGGCTTTGGATGTTGATGGAGATGGTTACTTGAGAGTAACGATTAAAGGCGCTATAACAGACAATCTTGAGTTATTTCGTTTTCAACAAAATGATGTAACAGCTAATGGAACTTCTACTGATTTTATTGAGTTAATCGGTTCTGACGAAATAGCTATTAAATCTTATTCAAATGATGGCACCGATACAGTTTTTATTCTTGATCACCTAGTTGCTGGTGGAGCTTTGCCAGCAGCAGCCCAAGATGCGGTTAAAATTTTGGCAAAACCATCTGACCATATTGAAGCATTTTTTGAAAGTACTGAGGGTTTAGTGGAAGGTGTTAACGAAGTATTTTACTCAAATAAAATTGTTGTAAGAGAGATTGGAGACTCTGCTAAACGGAACTCAGCAGATGAAACTGCGGCTTTTGCAAATATTAGGTCAGATGGTGGCGTTGATCTTACTGGCTATGGTCTCGCAACTGAAGTGAATGATGGGGCCGCAGCTCAATTGACTACCTTGAAAAAAGGTGAGACTTACGAAGTGACGGTAAAATCTGGTGATAGTGCTGATGGATTAGACGATATTGCTGCGATAGCGTTAAAGTCGTCAAGCTTAACGGGTAACGCGCAAGGAGATTTAATAGTAGGTACTACGTTTACGGTTGATGGTAATAGCGATATCACGGGGATAGATGGAGGCGTTTTTACCTTTCAACGTGTAAATGTAGTTACTGAAACGATGAACTGGGTGGATGAACGCAATCCGGCACTAAAAATCGGATACGATGAAACCAATCAAAGACTGACATTTGATGGTGTTAATTCTATGCTTGGTAAAGGTACTGGAGTTGGTTTTGATACTTTTACAGTCTATAGTAAAAAGTTAGATTCAGGCAAGAATGGTTTAGGTATTCCTGCCCTTGGTGAGAGCCCTGAAATTAGCCTCAAAACAGATAATATGCTACTAGGTAATGCTTTTGTGAATGATGGACCAGAAATTCGCGCAGAGAACAAGCGCTATGGTATGGAGGTAGAATTTGATACTGTAAATAATGTCTTTAATATCAGTAGTGGTTCAACTGGGGAAGCCTTAGCTGGTGGCTCTGTTGTGGGTGTAGATTTGGCTCAAAATGCTTCCAGCGTTGCAGTGGGGCGTTATAATTTATTGAATACTGGTGAAAGAGACACAACCGATACTGCTGATTATGAAGCTTATAAAATTGGTAACGGTGCCAATCAGATTATGGGCTTTCCTAGAGAGGGTATAGAAGGCTATAGAGGACCAACCGGTCTCTTATCAAAACCAGCTCAAGCAGTGGGCTTTGAGGCCTTAATGGATATGACACAACCTTTTACCGTAACGACTTTAGCAAATGAAAATATTTTCAACGTCGTTGTAGGTGGTGTGAGCGCATCAATTGTAATTCCAGAGGGTAATTATAAGGGTGATACACTTGCTGTTGCGCTTGAAGAACGAATTAATTCGATGAAGAACCCAATTTCTGGACAGCCAGTGGGTGGCGTAGACGTTACATATGATGAAGATGCAAATAATCTCACTTTCACTACTGCGACTACTGGTGAAGGCAATACCATTGCAATCAATGGCGCACTGAAATTTGGTCTCAAGGATATCCCGCTTGGCTTAGGTGAAACAACTGAGGTCAGGCAACCGGTTCAAGCGACAGACGAGTTAGGCCGTCCACTTTATATTTCACCAGAAGGTGAAATTGTAGCCAACAATCAAGAGTTTGCCGATAATATGGTTGAAAACTTTTATCCACTTTATTTGGATGAGGGTGAGTTAACTTTCGACCGTGATGGTCAGATAGTTAGCCCGATAACGGAAGTAACATATGCCGGTGATTTGACAGAGCTCACATTGGATTTTTCTTCCGCAACTCAGCTTGACCAAGCGTTTTCCGCTAGAGAAGTTACCCAAGATGGATTTTCTGCTGGCCGGCTCACCAATCTAGAGATTGATAGTTATGGAAATGTGAGGGCCGGTTACTCAAATGGGCAAAACGTGACTTTAGGCAAAATAATGCTTGCTAGCTTTGCAAGTGAAAGCGGATTGAAGCAAATTGGTAATTCTACTTTCATCTCAACTGCACAAAGTGGCGATCCAGAATTGGGAGAAGGTGCTGAGGATGGATTTGGTCAGATCTTATCAGGTTCGATCGAACGCTCAAACGTTGATATCACGGAAGAGTTGGTAAATTTAATTACCTCGCAACGTAATTATCAGGCTGCTGCGAAAGCTATCGAGACGTCAACAAGCATGACCCAAACTATAATTAACATTCGCAGTTAAATTTTTCATCGGCTTAAGTTATGGATAGGCTCGCTCAAACAGCATTAAGTGCACTAAGGCAAATGCAGGATAATAAGTTTGACCTTGCCAATAACTTAGCCAATGTAAATGTTCCCGGGTTTCGAAAAGATTTACCGAATGAAGGAAATGCTGGATTTCTAAAAGAATTAGAAAAGCTTTCGGCAAAAGTTTTGCCTTTGGAAACTGATCGGCGATTGTTTTCAAATGAATCTGGAAGTTTGCAGAATACCGGATTGGAAACTGACGTTGCAGTTTTAAATGAAGGATTTTTTTATATCCAACCTGATAATGGTCAGGTCGCCCTTTCACGCCGTGGCGATTTCGGTGTTAACGGGCAAAATCAGTTGGTAAACGGGGTAGGAGACTTAGTTTTATCTGACGGGCTGGAACCCATTTTACTTCCTAATTTTACGGCGATGAGCATAACAGACATTGGCGAAATATTAGTTCAGCAGCCGGGGGTTCCTGACGGTGAACTGACAAGCGTTGGTTTTATCGGATCAACGACAAGTCAACTCGAACAGCTTATAAAAAGCCTGGATGGAAATATACGAAAAATTGACGGCACGGTTCCAGATCCAGACCAAACTGCTAGGTTTGGTCAAGGATATTTAGAGTCTTCAAATGTTAATGCAATTGAGGAGCTTGTTCGGAACATTGATATGCAGCGTCAGTTTGAAATTAATGTCAAACTGATAAAAAAGGCAAGCGACTTAGATACCACGACTGCTAAATTAATGGAGTTACCGACCTAATTGAAAATTTGGCATAGTCTTTGCTCTTAAATAAGAAATTAAGAAGGGCAAAAAAATGTCAACATCAGCAATGCACGTAGCCAAAACCGGTCTAAATGCTCAACAATATAAGATGCAAGTGATCGCCAATAACTTGGCAAATGTAAACACAACAGGTTTCAAACGCGACAGAGCAAACTTTGAATCTCTTTTTTATCAAATTGTTAAGACAGCTGGAGCGCAAACTGCTGACGATACTGCACTTACCTCACCACTTGCGGTAGGCACGGGTGTTAAAGTTGTAAGTACTCAAAAGTTATTTACGCAGGGTGGCTTGGTCAGCACTGATAATTCTTTGGATTTAGCGATAGACGGACAAGGTTTCTTCCAAGCACTGCTTCCAGACGGACGTGTGGGATATACGAGATCTGGCATTTTATCCCGAAATGCTGAGGGTGTGCTAACGACTACTAGTGGATATGTTGTTCAGCCTCAAATTCAGCTACCTGCTGATGCTACAAGTATAAACATATCTACTACTGGCATCGTCAGTGTAACGGCGCCTGGAGATGATGTGGCTCAGGAAGTTGGCCAGATTTCCATTGCAAACTTTAGTAATCCTCGCGGTTTAACGCCAATTGGCGAAAACTTTTTTGTGCCCTCTGCAGAGAGTGGAGTTGCACAAGAAGGAGCTCCCTTGGATGGCGGATTTGGTAAAGTTCTTCAAGGATACGTGGAGAGCTCAAATGTAAACGTGGTACAACAGTTAGTTGATATGATTGAAACCCAACGTGCTTATGAAGTTAGTTCTAAATCAATAACGGCTGTAGATGAAATGATGCAGTTTATTTCACGAAACTTATAGGTGAATTTTGATTAAATACTTAGCCCCCTTACTTTTACTACTAGCCGCTTGTGATACATACGTTGAAGATGAGCGCAGCGTGGATTTTCAACCAATTTATTTACCAGAGACTGAGCAAGAAGTCGCAAGCTCCGATGTTGGCACCATTTATAAGCAAAACAAAGGCAGTTTATTTGCTATGGAAGCAAGGGCACACAGAATAGGTGATATTTTAACTGTTTCATTTACAGAAAGTTTTCAGGCGACAAAATCCCAAAACGCGGCCTCAACACGGTCAAGCGAAAACTCTCTAACCTTGCCAACTGTAATGCAAAAGCTTCCTGTCATAGGAAAAGGTATTCCCGAAGCTGGTGAGTTGGCGTCTAGTGGAGAAAGTAAGTTTAGTGGATCAGGATCATCCAACCAATCTAATTCATTAACGGGCCTAATTTCTGTGCACGTGGTTCGGGTCTTTACGAATGGTAATTTGGAAATTCTTGGGCAAAAGAAATTAACGTTGAACAATGGTGATGAGTATATTCGTGTCTCAGGAATTGTAAGACCACGTGATATTTCGTCAGACAATATTGTTCAGTCAGATAGAATAGCCAATGCTGACATAAATTACATTGGTGCGGGCGATACTGCACGAAGCGGTAAAAAGGGTTGGTATACCAAAATGCTCGAAACCATTACGCCACTTTAAAGGTTAACATTATGTATTCATATTTACGATTTTTGTGTTTCATAGCTTTAATTTTTACTTCTCAGATAAATTTTGTCTCTGCTGATCGGATTAAAGATTTAACCTCACTTGCCGGTATCAGGTCAAATCAGCTTGTTGGATATGGTGTTGTTGTTGGTTTGGCTGGGTCTGGTGATGGAAATACTGGAATTACCCTACAATCAATGCAGTCACTTGTCTCTCGTTTTGGCATTACGTCTGATTTGGATGGATTCAATGGCGATAATGCAGCTGCAGTCATGATTACAGCGGATTTACCGCCATTCACCAAACCTGGACAAGCTATAGACGTTACAGTGTCTACTGTCGGTGGAGCAACCTCTTTAAAAGGTGGAACTTTGCTGATGTCACCACTTTTAGGCGCAGACGGTGAAACCTATGCAATTGCTCAGGGTAATGTCGTCGTGGGGGGTCTTGGTGTAGAAGGAGGTGACAAGTCATCTCTCACAGTTAATATTCCAACGGTGGGTAGAATACCTCGGGGTGCTTCCGTTGAACGCTTGGTCCCAACAGAATTTTTGAGTACAGATTTTGTGATCCTAAACCTTCACCGTGGTGATTTTTCAACCGCAAACAATATAGCTAACGCTATCGATGATTTGCTTGGTACGGGTACTGCAATACCACTAGATACAAATAGTATACGGGTCAGGGCTCCCGAAGACCCCACTCAAAAAGTAGCCTTCGTTTCTATCTTAGAAAATATTGAAGTTGAACGAAGTGTACCTGCCGCAAAGATTATCGTGAACTCGCGTACCGGAACCTTGGTGATAAGTGGAAATGTTAAGGTGACACCAGCTGCTGTGTCCCATGGGACGCTATCGGTGAAAGTGAGCGAGGATGTTAATGTTGAGGGTGGTGATGCAATAGCTGTAGGTGCAGGCGCACAAGCAAACGCAGAAGCAGCGGCCGTACCTGATACTGAAATAGAGGTCGAAGAAGATCTAGCCAAGGCATTTTTATTTGATGCTGGCGTATCATTAAGCGATTTAGTTGATGCAATTAACGCTGTTGGCGCAACGCCTTCAGACTTAGTAGCTATTTTGGAAGCTCTTAGAGAAGCTGGCGCTCTGAACGCGGAACTAATTGTTATTTAGGGCAGTGATATGACACAGCTTATAAACACTCAATTAGAAAGTCTTATCTCCATGCAGAAAGTGCAAATGGGGTATTCTGCGGAAGGTAAAGATTTTCAAAGTGCTAACAGTGCTTCAGAAAACGGAATAAGCGAAGAGCTAAAGGCAGTAGCTGATCAGTTTGAGGCAATATTTTTAGAAATGCTTCTAAAGCAAGCTCGCGAAAGCAAATTGAGTGATGGTTTGTTTGAAAACAGTGCAGATGATAATTTCGTCCAACTTTTTGATCAAGAGTTAGCTAAAAGCTCAAGTGAAAAGGTCGATATTGGTATTGCACAGGCAATAATTAATCAAATGTCTGTACATAGGCTTGAAAAATGAGCGATATCTATGGAATAGCAAAATCTGGTCTCAAGGCCTATAAAGAAGGTCTCGCCACGACAGGTCAAAACATCGCCAATGTTGGTAATGAGGCCTACGCTCGAAGAGAAGCCCCAATTAGCGAAGTCACATCTAGCAAGGATGTTTTGCAGGTTTCCAATACTGCTGGCTTTGGCGTTAGGGTAGATGGCATAACGCGGGCATTTGATCAATTTATTGATACACAACTGCAAAGTGCTGCTTCAAATTTTTCTTTTTCAACTTCTCAGGCTACGGTTCTCAATCAATTAGAGACGGTGGTTCGGCCAGCAGAAGGTAGCGTTTCCCAAAAGATACAAGAATTATTTTCCTCTTTGAATTCGGTAGCGCAAGATCCATCTGATTTAGCGTCAAGACATGTTGCTGCTGACGCATCAATGGCGTTGGTAAATTCTATAACTACAGTTGCTAATGGTATTTCGGACCTACGAACATTCGTTAGCCAAGATTTAGAAAGTAATGTAGGACAAGTAAACATTGTCTTAGATCAATTAGCAAATATACAAAATCAATTACTAGGCATTTCGTCAAATAATCGCGGACCAAACGAATTACTAGATAAAAGAGATGCTTTGCTGAATGATTTAAGTGAATTAATGGACATTAGTGTAGATTATCAATCTAATGGTTTGCTTGAAGTAAATGCGGGTACTTTCGGTCAAGGTCAGTCACTGATTTCTGGCGTGCAAGTATCAAAACTTGAGATACAGAAAGTCGATGAAACTTCAAAAATTTTCATGAGAAGTGCAAATGGTGATGGGCTTTCAAAAATACAAGTAAAAGCTGGAAAAATTGCCGGTAATATGGCCTCAGATTTTACTCTTTTAGAAACAAAGTCAGCTTTAGACCAACTTTCTCGAAAGCTTGTGAGTGAATTTAATGAAGCGCACACTTTTGGAGTGGATTTAAATGGTGAACTTGGTGGAGAGTTTTTTAGTCTAGATGGTATCAAAGTCGAAAAGCAGAACTTAGTGCCGAGCTCATCGCAAATTAATTTGTCTGGTAAGACAGAAAAGTTTTTAGGGCAAAAATTAGAGATAGATTTTAGTGCTGCTGAAGAGACTTGGACGTTAAAGAACGATCGTGGAATCGAATTAGGTAAATTTGTAGATTTTTTAGATTATGAAGGTCTTCAGGTTAATATTTCTGGTGCTGGAGCCTTAGGAGATAAATTTGTAATAAATTTTACAGAAGGTCTGTCAGAAAATCTTTCTTTTCAATTAGAGGATGGTCGTCAAATTGCGGCAAGTGCTTATTACTTAGTTGAAAGAGATCCGCTCAACACAAGTTCTGCCAGGGTTTCAATTAGTCGCTTTGATGATGCTGACCCTGGAGTTGCTCCAGTTTTAAACGAGATATTTGAGGCACAGAGAAATAGTGCTAACCCGATCGATTTTTTGAGTAATGGAGCTCAGAGCACCAATGGTGCCCTTGGGGTTATAAATAATGTGGATAACTTGAATAATTTAACTTCAATCAAAACGCAGTCCAAACTCCAATTTAGCGAAAGTTTATCTTCTTTGGATACATCGACCCAACTTGTCATAAAACTCGATAATGTAGATAGAGTTTTTGAGCTGGGTGATCTGTCCAGTTCGATTGATAATTATAAAGTTCTGGCTGACTATTTAAATACCGGTGTTATAAGATCAGATGATGCCGATGCCTTGTCCTTTGCTGATTTGGGCCTTTTTGCAGGAGGTAATGTTTCAACGTTAAGCGTGACTTCAGCCTCATTACCAAATTTTTCTTCGTATCCTACCATGGAAAGTGGGACTTTTGGTTCCTCAACGGGCATTTTAATTCCTGCACAGCCAGGGGATGCCGAAATTCAAATTTTCACAAGAGAGGGTGTTCAGTTGGCCGGTCGGCCCTTAAGTGAGGCAGAAATAACCTCATATATCTCTTTTGAAAATGGATTTTCTAGAAATGCAGAATACCGCAGTGATTACTTAAGCAACGATTTATCTGATACATACATTGGAGCATCTGTTTCAAGAAAAACAACAGATGGAAATCATCTTGCATCCATTTCAAGCCTTGGGCTCGCCAGCTCTGCTGATTCAAATCTCAGCGTAGCGGCCATGGCAGGTTTCCCTGTAACTCGGCCAATTATGAGTGAGGCGCTTACCATAACAAATGATGTGGGACAGTCTTACACTTTCCAACCCGAGGCCGGAATGATGGCAGGCAACATTGCTGAAAGTCTCGAAAAGGGAATATCTCAACTAGGATTGTCTGCCAGTGCTTCAAATAGACTTGAGATGTTTAACATAGCTGACGGCACACTGACATTCGATTTATTGGGAGATAATTCTTCAGCAGTTTCTATAAGCGATACTGTATCCGGTGGTGAGACAGATGATTTAGTAAGCCAGATCAATACATTTTCAGATGTTACAGGAATAAAAGCTTATACATCGGGACAGGGAGCTATTATACTTCAAAAATTAGATGGAAATGACATAATAATAAAAAATGTTGTAACGGCTAGCGCTTCGACACTTTCAACGCGCCAGATTGATGAGTTTGGCGAAGTTATTACGACCGCGGCTCAAGGTATTCCTGTCACAGTAAGCTCAGGTAATTACATTGTTTCTGGGGGACAAATAAAAATTACGAGCCCTTCTGAGATACAAGTCACATGTGGTGTAAATAATTTAACTAGTCAAAAGTCAGAATTTTTAAGTAGCTTCATTGAAAAGCAATTTGACCTGGAAAATGAAAAAATTGATTATAAATTTGATGCTTTGCCCTATGTTGACTTAAACTCAAATGATGAAACGGGCTTGATAGGCGTCGCTGCTTCAAGTTCTTATTCTTTTGTATTGTCTTCAGATAATGAAAATCAAAGTAACTCGGTTACAGTCAAGCCAAATTCCCCAGGGGAATTGACTTCAGAGGCGGTCGCTGGAGCCTTGGCTTCAGAATTGCGAAAGGCTTCACCTCAGTCAAATTTTGTAGGAAATGTGTTTGACTTCCAGGATGGATTTCCTGCTGATCAAAGCACAATAGAGTTTCAGCTGGGGGAACAAAAATATTTTGCTGTTTTGAACAATAAGCTTTCTTATACCTCCGAAGGAAGTGACGTTACTATTGATGGGGAAATTTTTTCACAAGCGGATGCTTTAAAGCAAATCGTTAGTGCGAGCTCATTTACCATTTCTGGCCCCGAAAGTGATAGACTTACCGTTGGTTTCGAAGCGTCTGGAGCTGGCTTCCGTTTGTTTGCTGCGGCAAAAGATGGGGTAGTTTCAGGTCATGGTATACGACTCGCCGATAGTAATTCTGCAGCACAAAAGAGTATTTTCCATTTAGATCATAATACTTCAGGTGATACCGTAACTAGTATTATTGGTGGTGAGTTTGACATTACCCAAGCATCTCAGGGGAATTTTGCTCAAGTTGTTGCTGGAAGCACTACAATAGATTTATCCTTTGACCCTGCCACAGATCCGAAATTAACACAGTCGGCAAATGTTGCCGGTATATCAATTTCACTTGAAGATACTGGCAACAACAATGGCCGTATTGTCGTAACTGTAGATCAATCGACCGCCGATTTAGATGTTGGTTTAAAAGCGACGGACAATTCGACCACCTTTGGTATTCTGACATCCTCATCACAAATTACGTTAGAAAGTGACGTTTTTTCTGTGATAAATCACGATAATGGAAGAGTAACCAGCACAGCGACGGTCGAATCTTTAGCAAATGAAGTTATCTCTGTTGATGGGCTAGCTGGAGAAGATTTGATAATTGTAGCCGCTGGTACTGGTAAGATTTCTCTTTTGGGGGACGTTAAAACTAAAGTGAATGATTTAGATCCTCGTGAATTAACAGCAATAGTTTCAGCAACTGACCCCAAACAAATGGAAATTTTTGATATGAAGTCAGGCGATTTTTTAGGTTCGCGGAAAATTACTGATACTAACGATTTTTTATTTAGAGACTTCAAATGGGAATTAACCGGAAATTTAGCAAACAGCGATATATTTAACGTTAGAACAACAACAGAACGACTGGATGACGCGTCAAATTTGGTTCAGTTAATGAAATTGTCTGATCTATCTTCTGCAACAGGAAAAGGTGGTTATTCGCAACAGTATAACGATTTAGTAATGGATGTTGGTTTTAATGTTCGCTCGAGTGAACAAGGGCTCGAAAATGCAAAGCTACTTTATGACGTAGCAGCAGATCGTAAGTCGAGCTTTTCCGGTGTTGATTTAGATACAGAGGCAACACGGCTTTTGGAACAGCAGCAGGCCTATCAGGCTTTAGCTAAGGTTTTGAGTACAGCTAAAGAGATGGTCGACACTCTTCTGAGGTCGATGTAAGTGAGAGATGAAAAATGACTATAGGAACAACGAGATTTTTTGGAAATAACAGCGAATTATTTTCGAAGCTAAATACAGAATTGCAATCTCTACAAACACAGGCTGGGACAGGCAAAGCTGAACTGAAATTAGCAAACAATATTCAGGATATTTCTAAACTCAGTGCGGCTGAAGAAAAAAAATCTGAAACAAACCAGTTATTAAGCAATTCGCAGCGTGCTCAAACAGATTTGGAAGTCATGGATGTTGCTTTTGAAAGACTTCAGAACTTACTTGTTCGGCTTCAAGAGTTAGCCGTTGAAAGTGCCAATGATACACTTACGCCAGACGAGCGTGAGCGCTTTGTTATAGAAGCCTCAATGATAAAATCAGAGTTAATCAATGTTGCTAACCAAAAGGATAATTTTGATAATAGTCTTTTTGGTGGTGTATCAGGAACTGAAAAACCCTTCGAACAGGATGCAAAGGGTAAAGTCAGTTACTCCGGCTCGTCATTAGCAAAAGAAATTCAGGTCACTCCTGGTTTGGCTGTGAGACAAAATTTCTCAGGATTGGAAGTTTTCCAAAAAGTTAATGGTTTAGACGGCGATTTTTCAGTCTTTGAGGTGGTTGATGATCTTATTGAAAGTCTCAAAATAGATTTGAATAGTGGAAAATCATCTAACCTTTTTGCAAGCTCACAATCTTCAACAATCAAGTTCCCGAATACAGGTCCGCAAGCGCATATTTCTTTTACCATAGAGGCAGGTGAAAAAACTATAAATCTGAGTCAAGATATTTTTGGTAATGATTTCTCAGCTTTAGCTAGTTCAATAAACAATCAAACGCTAGAGACAGGTTTGACTGCAACCTATAGTGGGGACAATGAATTAGTTTTAACTGGTAACATTAACGAGCTTACCATAAGCAATTTTGTATACACGGGTGATGCCGTAGGCGATCCGAGTATTAAAGTTATAAATCCAGGCGATGGGACAACCACAGAAAATATTGCTGAAAAAGATTTGCAGAGCGAAATTATTCGTTCTAAAATCAGCGATGCTTTTGAGCATTTTTCTACAAAAAGATCTGAGGTGAGTGCCGCGGCACGCAGAGCACAGAGTGCTGAGGTGTCCGCTCAAGATATTCTTATCGTATTAGAGGAAGATATCTCTGAGATAAAAGACGCAGATCTCGCAACTATTTTAACCCAGCTTGAATTTTTAATGACACAGAAAGATGCAGCGCAAGCAACATTCACGAGGGTCACCAGTAAGTCTTTATTCGATTTTCTAAGCTGATACTGAATTACTTGGTATGCAAATTGCTTTTTTAGTACAAACTAGGAGCGATTAATGTTTTCAATAATTAAATCTGGCATGTCTTCAGCAATGCATGAATTGTCCGTTATTTCTAATAACGTTTCAAATGCAAATTCCAATGGTTTCAAGAAATCCTTAGTTGCTTTTTCAGATTTCGCAGGTGGTTTGCTTCCGGATGCGGTGCAAAATAGTTCAGGCGGCATGGGTTCGTTTGTTAATGAGACAAGAATTAGTGATGGTCAAGGTGCTGTATTATCAACAGAAAATATTACTGACATGGCTCTTATTGGGAACGGATTTTTTGCCATTCAAAATATAAATGATAATAGCGTTTCTTTTACAAGAAATGGAGCTTTTGGCCTTGATGAAAATGGCTTTCTTACAACTGGAGATAATTATCGTGTTCTTGGAGCACCTCTAGTTGATGGTGCCTTTGCTCCTGTTGCCGGTGGTACTGAAACTCTGTTTCCTATTCAAATTCCAGCTCGGCAAGAAGATGTTGTCATGTCTGAACTGAATATTTCTCAGGATGGTAAAATATCAGCTAGATATGGTGAACAAGAAGTTCTTACGCCAATAAGCTCATTGACTTTGGGGCTCTTTTCAAATCCAGCAGGATTGAAGGAGCTGGGAAATGCGAGGTTTTCAGCAACTGAAAAGTCTGGACTGTTAACTCTAGGTTCACCGTTAGAGGCTGGTTTTGCTGAGCTGAAAACTGGTTTGTTGGAGCAATCTAACGTAAATGTCACTGATGAACTTACGGCAATGATTAAGGCTCAACAGCAATTTAATGGATCCGCACGCCTCATGCAGGCTAATTCTGACATGGTTGAAAAACTTACGAGATAAAAAAATATTTAACTGGAGTGGTAATTGAAAATGGCTAGTTGCTTAGAGTGCAATGTAAAAATGGGATACAGTGAAACTAATGCTTCACGTAACCATGATGGCTTGTGTATAGCTTGCTACGTCAAATCTTTAGTGAAGACGAAAAT
>CACGIS010000038.1 GCA_902573175.1 Paracoccaceae bacterium
AGTTTTATGTCATTAATATTTTAATCTTTTCTGGTAACTTTAGAACTTTACCAGAATTTGAAGTGCATGTTACACATACTTCTGACTTGAAGATAACTTTGTCTTCGCGAAATATATTTTGATAGAAGTACGCTCTGACGGGTGAAACGACTTTTATCCTTGTATCTACCGTAAGTATATCATCGAAATGTGCAGGAGAGAGATAATCTGCTTTTATTTTTGTCACTACAAAAATGGCTTCTTCCTCATTTCTCATTTTGATTTGATCAATCCCAAGGTCACGAATCCATTCGCTTCGGGCTCTTTCTATAAAACGTAAATAATTTGCATAGTATACAACTCCTCCTAAGTCGGTATCCTCATAGTAAACTCGGATATTCATTGAGTGATGTTTCATGCTAATTCTTCCTTAACAAATCTATCCTAGCCTGCGCCCTCAAAGCATGGCTTTTATCATTTGAAACTAATGGCATCGTCGGGTCATAAACTGCTCTGACGATGTCACCAATTATTGGATTAATTATAACACCGCCTTTTTTTGTAATCAAAGTCGGCGAGTTATCTTTAAATGCATCATCGGACCAAAGTAAAAACATCTGAACGACTTGGTTTAAACATAAAACTTCAGCAGGTACAGAGGTTAAGTTTTCATCCATAGAAATAAAATTAAATACAGCTTTTATCCCCCCATCGGTATCGAACCTAAAAAACCTATATTGATTTGCATGAGTAGATTTCAAGCGTTCAACTAAATTACCAAGATCCGGTATAATTCGATCTAAATCATTCACTTCAAGCAACTCATCCCAAGACAAAAAGAAAAAAAACATAGCATTTGCCCCCAACTCAGGATCAGTTTCTACCAATTCATGATTAGCCAACACGACCATTGATTGGATGGCTGTTTTTAATGTTAAGAGCGTTTCATCCTGAACACCAAAGACAACAGGAGCAATAGGCCTTCCCCATCTGGCAAAAATATACTGTCCATCTGATCGAGTAAAATAGGCCTCTATTGGATCTTTCTTTTTCAAAATTTTTACCAGTAATACTTTATTAAAGTTTACTCAAACATATCCACCTGCGATTTCGGTGGTCGCATCCCAAGGTGCCTCCAACCGTTTTTCGCTAGCATGCGGCCACGAGGTGTTCGCTGAATTAACCCCATTTGCAAAAGGTAAGGTTCAATAACTTCTTCCAGAGCATCTCTACTTTCAGAAATCGCGGCACATATTGTTTCGATTCCAACAGGTCCGCCCGAATACTGTTCCGCTATCAGTTTCAAGTATCTACGATCGGCGCTATCAAGACCTAAATTATCGACACCAAGACGACTCAAGGCGTGGTCTGCAATTTTTTTATTTAGAACACCATCACCCTCGACCAAGACAAAATCAACTACCCGTCTTAAAAGACGCCCAGCTATTCTTGGCGTACCTCTGGCTCGTCGTGCAATTTCGGTTGCACCACTTTTATCTGCAACGATACCAAGTTTCTCTGCATTTAATTTCACAATTTCATAAAGTTCGTCGTCAGAATAATATTGCAACCTAATCGGAATCCCAAACCTATCACGTAGTGGTGTAGTAAGAAGTCCTAATCTGGTTGTGGCCCCAACAAGTGTAAATGGCTGGAGCTCAATTCGAACCGTTCTGGCTGCTGGGCCTTCTCCAATTACAAGATCTAACTCAAAGTCCTCTAACGCTGGATATAAAATCTCTTCAACAATTGGGTTTAGTCTATGGATTTCATCAATAAATAAAACATCGTTAGCTTCTAAATTGGTTAGAATTGCCGATAGATCGCCTGCCTTTGCCAAAACTGGACCAGAAGTCATTTTAAAATTTACACCCAGTTCTCTGCTAATAATCTGAGCAAGAGTTGTTTTACCCAAACCCGGTGGACCAAAAAATAAAGTATGATCCATTGCATCATTTCGCTGCCTTGCACTTTCTATAAAAACACGAAGGTTAGATCGAGCTTCTGACTGCCCTATAAATTCGCTTAGCGATTTTGGTCTAAGAGCTCGATCAGTATCATCGTGCATTGGCTCTTCTCGAAGTAAGGGATTAATCTCGCTCATTACTATCCTTTAGGGCCCAGCATTTTAAGTGAATTTCGGATTAATTCTTCGGTGCTTAAATCAGAACTTTCATGAAGGATTTTTGCTACGGCAGAAGCAGATTCGCTTGGCGTGAAACCAAGGTTTTTTAATGCAGATAAAGCATCAGCTTGCGCAGTTTTGTTTGATACAGCCATATTAATAGGTTGATAATCGTCAATCTGTTCAATAACTTCTTTCTCAGCAATATTGTTTTCTCGTCCACCAACTTCACTAGGAACAATCGACATAACATGGGCGACTTTATCCTTTAATTCGTTTACTACTCTTTGAGCAGTCTTTGGACCTATACCCTTGGCAGACTTAATTGAAGTCCAGTCACCTAATGCAATGGCTCGGCTGACACCATCTTCTCCCAAAGCACTTAATATGGCCAAAGAGGCCTTAGCACCTACTCCCTGTACAGACATTAATAATCGATACCATTCTTTTTCAATCTGCGATACGAACCCGAATAACTGCATTAGATCTTCTCGGACAAGCAAGTCTGTATAAATTGTTGTGAATTCTCCATCAGTAGCTATTTCAGCAAGAGTTCGTTCTGAGCAAAAGACTAAATATCCAACACCATTTACATCTAATAAAAAATGATCTTGTGCTTTATAGTCTACTCTACCTCGCAACCGCCCAATCATAATCAAACCTTCTCTAAAGCTTGATGAAAACGATTGTTTGATACTGCGTGATAAGAATGACAAATTGCAATAGCCAGAGCATCTGCTGAGTCGGGTCCATTTAATTGCACGCCAGGAAGTTGAAGCTGCACCATGTGCGTTACTTGTTGTTTGTCTGCATGCCCAACACCTACCACAGTCTTCTTTACTTTATTAGGGGCATATTCTGAAACATTAAGACCAAATTTCTTGGGAACCAACAATGCTATAGCTCTTGCTTGGGCAAGTTTAAGCGAGTTGACACCATCTTTGTTGATAAATGTGTTTTCCACCGCAGCTTGTGTCGGATGCCACCTTTGCAGTATCTCTTCCATCTGATCAAATAAGTACAGGAGCCTTGTGGCCAAATCTTCACCTTCGGATTTGCAAACGCCATTTGCTACGTGATTTAGCTTATTTCCTTTTACATCAATTATTCCCCAGCCCATATTTCTCAGGCCTGGATCTATCCCTAAAACTCGCATTTATCACTGCCCTTTTTATTTTATTTAAGAGTAGCACGAAACGTGAACAAAATCCAATGCCTTTATTATTCAAAGGTCATTAGTCAGGATTTAAGTGCCAAACTTTGTCGCAAATCTAATATCGAAACATTTGTAATAAATAAATCCGTGGAATACTTTCACTCAGATGAAATTAAAGTAAGAGTTACCCATTCATCAATATCAATACGGTCTAGTACCTCCAGCTTGTTTTGGCGATAAACTTCTATTATTTCAATGGCTTGCACATCTAAAATCCCTGAAATAATAGCATGTCCACTACTTTTTAAAAATTTTTGAATGCAAGGAGCTAAATCAATTAAAGGTGGCTTTAAAATATTAGCAAATATTAGATCGAAAGGTGCATTGGACTTGATTTTCTTATCCGCAAAACCCGTTGCTTGAAAACAAGCAATACGGTTTTCCAATTTGTTAGCTTTCAGATTTGCTAAAGCAACTTCTACTGCAACTTGGTCCATATCACTCGCAATAACTCTCGAAGAAGAAACTTTTGCCACTGCCATGGCGAGCACTGCCGTACCACAGCCTACATCAATCACATCATTTATTTTTTTACCCTTCTCAATTAGGTTGTTTAAGGCTAACAGGCAGCCTTTTGTTGTGCCATGGTGCCCAGTACCAAAGGCCATTGAGGCCTCGATGAGTAATCCAACCTTGCCCTTTGGCAATTTTTTTGAATCGTGTTTACCAAAAACAAAAAACCGTCCAGCTTCAACAGGGCTCAATTCCCTTTTTACTTTTGCAACCCAATCTGTTTCCGGTATTTCAGATATAGCGAAGCCAGCTGCTTCAAAGGCATTTTGCAATATCAAAATTGATATTTCGTCCGGTTTATCATAAAAATAAGCACCTACTTCCCATTCACCGGAACTATCTTCCAACTCAAATACTCCTACACCCATTGGAGGCGGATTGAGTTTTTCTAGAGCAACACCTAAACCTTCAGCTCTCCCTCTATCTTTAACTTTTGTAATAGCTGAATAGGTTAACAATTTTTACTCTCCGTTTTTTTATTTCGAATACATTTTAGGAATGGGTAATATTTCATTCCCATCAATGGGAAGCTTAGGGACTAACAAGGCCAACAAAAATGATAAAAAAGCTAGAAAAGCAGCAACCATGAATACAATAGTAGGAGAAACAAGCCATAAAAGGCCCAATAAAACTGGCAGAAATATGGCGGCAATATGATTTATACTAAGTGCAACAGCTGCGGTTGGTGCTATATCCTCGGGAGAAGAGATTTTTTGAAAATAGGTCTTAAGAGCGATCCTCAATCCAAAAAATAAATGGTCAAGTACGAACAGCGTGGCCGCTAAAACAACGCCCCAATCAAAAAGGTAAATTCCCCCATACGCCAAAAAAACAAAAATCAAACCTGAGTACTCAATCAGCAGGGCCCGCCGCTCTCCAAAGTGAGCTATAAAATAGCCAAAAAGTGGGGCTACAAAAATATTTATTACCAAATTAATTAGGAAAAGTGCAGTCAATTGATGGACCTCAAAACCAAACTTTTCAACCATCATAAAAGCTGCAAAAACAACAAATATTTGTCTGCGCGCTCCAGATAAAAGTTCTAAAGCATAATATAGCCAATAACGACGACGTATTACCAGCTTTGTTGTTGGCTTTGTTTCCGTTCTAAAGTTTGGGAAAAAAAATAAACAAAATACTGCTATTAAAGCGGTTAAACCTCCTGATGATAAATACAGAAAATTGAACGAAAGTCCCAATTTTTGCCAGCCAATAATTATTCCAATATAAGCAAAAAATGTTGCTATTGAACCCGCTCCAACTAACCAACCTATAATTTGGGGAGCCTTTTCCTTTGAAAGCCATTGTAATTGTAATGATTGATTGACGGTTTCAAAATAATGAAAACCAAATGAGCTTATAAGAGTGACAATTAATAATCCAGTCATCGAAGGAAAATAGGCAGTAATTGCAGTTGCAACACCCAGCGTTGCAAGAGAGATCAGTCCAAGCGTCTGCTCCTTTATGACCATAATCAGTAAAATTACACCTATGGCCAAAAACCCAGGAACTTCTCTTACTGTGTGTAACAAGCCAATGTCAGAACCGTCAAAATCAGCCACCTCGACAACAAAATTGTTTAATAAAGCAGACCAAACATTAAATGCGATTGGCATTGCCACAGCCATTATAAACAAAAGAAAAATAGGCTTACGCCAAAAGGGTAATCCGCTCACATCAAAGATAGAAACCGAACGAGCCATAAACAAAACCTATTATTAAGGAGATTTTAACTTTGGACCGATCTAATAAAAGCTTTGAGGATCAATGTCGATGGATAATCTCAAATCGCCTTTTAGCGAAACTGTGGATACCCAATTTCGAACTGCATCTTGGAGCCTTGGCGTTCTTGGGGATTTTATTAAAAAACGTATCCGGTGACGCCTTTTTATTCTGGCAATTGGTGCTGGAGCAGGGCCATAAATTCTTGCTCCAATCATGTCTAAAGCCTCAGTGTTTTTTTTAAGTTGGTTAGCTAAAAGCGTAGCGCTTTCAAAGTTACTTGATGAAATGATTATTCCCACCAACTTTCCAAATGGTGGCATAGAAGCTAACTCGCGCTCTTTAGCTTCCGAAACCCAAAATTCATCGTCGTTCCCCCTTAAGATTGCTTCGACAACAGGATGTTTAGGCTGATAGGTTTGAATTAAAGCCCTTCCTTTGTTATCTTTTCGCCCAGCTCTTCCGGAAACTTGCCTGACCAATTGGTAGGTCCGCTCTGCTGCTCTCAAATCTGATCCGTGAAGACCAATATCGATATCAATAACACCAACCAATCTCAATTTTGGGAAATTGTGCCCTTTAGCAACCAACTGAGTGCCAATAATTATGTCAGTATTCCCTTCAGAAATTTTTTGAATTTCATCTTTTAGCGATTTTGCTGATCCGTGTAAGTCGGACGACAGAACTGATATTTTAGCTTTAGGAAATTTCATTTGAGCCTCTTCGGCTAGTCTCTCTACACCCGGACCAACAACTGCTAATTTTCCTTTTATTCCACATGAAGGGCATTTATCAGGCATGGCTTTGGTGTGACCACATTGATGACACATCAGCCGGTTGATAAATCTATGCTCAACCATTCTTGCATCACATTGATCGCACGATATTTGGTTGCCACACGCCCTGCAGACAGTCGTCGGAGAATAACCTCTTCTATTTAAAAACAACAGAGTTTGCTTGCTGTTTTTTAGGCATTCAATGATAGACTTTTCCAATCTATTAGAAATCCACTCATCAGACTTCAGGTTTTCTTTGCGCAAATCTATTGCTGATAAATTGGGTAGGGTTGCCTCGCCATATCGTTCATGAATCTGAACATGATTATACTTACCATTTTTGGCGTTAACCCAACTTTCAAGGCTTGGAGTTGCCGAAGCAAGGATAACCGTGGACATTTCAATTGAAGCTCTCAGAACGGCCATGTCTCGAGCATTATAAATTACGCCATCCTCTTGTTTATAAGAATGGTCGTGCTCTTCATCTACTATAACTAAACCCAAATTCATAAAGGGCAAAAACAAAGCTGAGCGGGCACCAATAACTAATTTGGCACCTCCACTTGCAACCATTTTCCAAACCCGTCTACGCTCTGCGAGCGTCACTCCCGAATGCCACTCCGCAGGGTTTTCACCAAATCTATTTTTGACGCGATTAAAAAACTCTGAAGTGAGAGCTATCTCAGGTAAAAGAACTAA
Organism: Paracoccaceae bacterium; assembly: GCA_902573175.1. Classification (GTDB taxonomy): domain Bacteria; phylum Pseudomonadota; class Alphaproteobacteria; order Rhodobacterales; family Rhodobacteraceae; genus Salinivivens. The sequence goes on from CACGIS010000038.1 coordinate 7,031, forward strand.
AACTTGCTCTCCCTTTCTCAAAGCATTAGCCACTGCTTCAAGATAAACCTCCGTTTTGCCCGAACCTGTCACTCCTTGTAAAAGAATTGCAGAAAAATTATTTTGCTTTTGATGATCCTTTATTGTTTCGCATACGTTAATCTGGTTCAGGTTTAACTTTTTTGGTTTGAAATCCGGATTGAGAACAGGATAAGAAGTATCTCGCGGAATTAGCTCTTCATTTAGTATACCAGAGCGAGCGGCAGCGGCGATCACAGCAGTACTAACTCCAGAAATACTAACTATCTCTTTGCTAGTGAGTTTACTCTTATTAGTTTTTGACAAAGCCGAAATCAGGCGATCGCGCTGAGGAGTTTTTTTAAAATCAGACTGATTAGAAACTAATGAGAAAACTTTCTGAGTAACAGATGGTTTATTCAAGTCCGGGACACGTGTGCATAGTCTTAAGATAAGATTTAAAGGTGTAATGGTGTAATCAGAAACAGCTTCTAAAAATTTTCTCATCGAATAGGGCATAGGTGGGGCGTCAATTACGCTTATTGCATTACGCAATTTTGAGAGGTCATATTGACCCTCGCCTGCCCCCCAAACAACACCTATCACTTTTCTTTTACCCAATGGTAATACTAAAAAAGAACCAATTTTACATCCGCCCTCTGGAGCCAAATAATCTAAGAAACGCGCAAATGGCTCCGTCGTTACAACAGCGATGCGTTCATTTTCATTATAAAATTCCCGCGCTTTCAAATTAACCCCAAATTAATTTAACGATAATGCAGCAAAAGACTTTAATAGGAAACAATCTTGCATTAGTTACTGATATAACTAAGACACGTAACATTGGCCAATCCCAAAAGGATAATAATTATGAAATTTTTCGTAGATACCGCTGAAATTGACGAAATTAGAGAACTTAACGAATTGGGGATGGTAGACGGCGTGACAACTAACCCATCATTAATACGAAAATCTGGACGAGATATAATAGACGTTACCAGAGAAATTTGTGACATCGTATCGGGCCCTGTAAGTGCAGAGGTCACAGCGACAGAATCTGAGCAGATGATAGCCGAAGGAAAAAAGCTGGCTGAGATAGCAGATAACATAGCTATCAAAGTTCCGCTAACTTGGGACGGATTAAAAGCATGCAAAGCACTTTCTGATCTCGGCCAAATGGTAAATGTAACTCTTTGCTTTTCGGTCAACCAAGCACTCCTTGCCGCCAAAGCTGGTGCGACCTTTGTATCTCCGTTTATCGGAAGACTTGATGACATTAATTTAGACGGACTAGACCTAATCGGAGACATTCGTTTAATTTATGACAACTATGGATATGACACCCAAATTCTTGCTGCCTCTATCCGAACAGTTAACCACGTTACTCAAAGTGCTTTAATTGGAGCAGATGTAATGACAGCTCCACCCTCAGTGATAAAATCTTTAGCCTCGCACCCTCTTACTGACAAAGGGCTAGCTGCCTTTCTTTCCGATATTGAACAAGCAGGGCAAAAAATAATTTAAAAATTACGCAGAAAAGAACATTAAGAAATGAGTGGTAAATAATGGACGATAAGCTTCGTGAAGAAATCCTGGCGAAAGCCCACGAAATTTTAAATGACGAAACCTTATTAAGAGCACTCATAGAGGCTAGCGACAAAAATTTAGGTAACAAAATAGTGGACCTCCGCAGCGTTGCGATGAAAAAAATGGACGGGGAATTAAAAAAACTCAAAAGATCCAACCAGCAGGTTATCGCAACAGCGTATGAAAATTTGGTTGGTATGAAACAAGTCCATCAAGTCGTATTGAAGTCGCTAGAGCAAAATAATCTTGATGAATTTATCACAAACTTAAATACAGAGCTTTGTGATATCTTGAGAGTCGATTGTATTAGACTTGGCGTAGAAACTCATTCTTCATTTCAAAATACAAAAAAATATGATCCAGAATTGTTGGAGCTTCTCGATCTATATCCTGTCAACTTTGTTGATACCTACATATCACAAGGTGAAAATAGTATCACCAATGACGTTGTGTTGAGACCCACTCCAAAAGGCTCTGAACAAATGTATGGAAAACTTTCTAAGAATTTAAAATCAGAAGGATGTATAAAACTAAAGATTGGTAATGAAAAAATCATTGGGATTTTAGCATTAGCGAGCAAGGAGAGAGAAAAATTTACCGCACAACAAGGAGTTGAACTTCTTGAGTTTATGGGGAGCGTATTTGAGCGCAGAATAAGTTATTGGCTAAACTAGAACTCATATCGCCAGCACAAGTAGCCTTATTGAACGACTGGCTTGATTTAAAATCTGCCTTGGAGGGGTCGTCTTCAAATACTTTATTGGCATATAAACGAGATCTAATAGATTTTTTCTCCTTTTTAACCTTACATAATGGAGGTAAGGATGGTGTCAGCCAGCTTGAGACAATAAATCAAGCTTCTATGAGATCTTGGATGGCAGAAAACCGCAGATCAGGCAAAACATCCAGATCAATTGCAAGACAACTTTCATCAGTAAAATCATTTTACAAATGGTTTGCAAAAAGACGCGGCATTGATCCAACTATGGTCTTGATTACAAAAGCTCCAAAATTTGAAAAGAAGTTGCCTCGGGCACTTTCACAGGAAGCTGCCAAGGAAATTTCAAGCAGTATCGATTTAACTGATAATGAGCCATGGATAGTCGCAAGAGATACCGCCGTAATACTGTTACTGTATGGCTGTGGTTTGCGAATTTCAGAAGCGCTCAATTTAAAATATAGTGAAATGCCGTTAACAGATACCTTAAAAATTAAAGGCAAAGGCGACAAATTCAGGGTAATACCGATCTTAAAAATAGCGAGGGAGGCTGTCAAAAACTACCTTAAGATGTTACCTTTTTCTTTAAATAGTAACGATAATATCTTTAGAGGCGTTAGGGGTGGAAGCTTAAATCCGAGGTCCATACAATTAGTCATGAAATCAATACGTGAAAAACTCGGGATAGCTGCAAATGCAACTCCACATTCATTGAGGCACAGCTTTGCAACTCATCTTTTAACCTCGGGTGCAGACCTTCGTTCAATTCAGGAATTATTAGGACATGCTAGCCTTTCTACAACTCAAATTTATACATCTGTGGATTCTTCGCATTTAATGGATGTGTATTTAAGAACACACCCTAAAGCTAAATCAAGTATTAATAGAACTTAAGTTTTAAACTGGACATTTGAAAGCTAATGAAAAACCAAGCATCAAAAGAAAGTTTTACAGCTTTGTTAGTTCACCTTTTTACCGCAACTGGAGCTGTTTTTGCTATGCTAGCCATGCTTGCGGCCGCAGATGAAAAATGGAGTTTGATGTTCTTGTGGCTTGTAGTTGCCTTCGCAGTTGATGGAATAGATGGCCCATTAGCTCGTCATTTCGATGTTAAAAAAAATGCTCCTCGTTTTGATGGAAATTTACTAGATTTAATTATAGATTATTTGACTTATGTTTTTATTCCCGCTTTTGCGCTTTTTAAATCTGGTCTGCTACCTGGATGGACGGGATGGTTTGTTATCATAATAATAACTTTCTCTTCAGCTATGTATTTTTGCGATGGTAATATGAAAACAAAAGACAACAGCTTTCAGGGCTTCCCTGGTTGCTGGAACATGGTAATCCTTGTGCTCTTTGCCATTAAACCAAGTTTTTGGCTAATAATTGCAATAGTTGCAATCTTGGCATTATCAATGTTTTTACAAATTAAGTTTATACACCCAGTAAGAACCGTTAGGTGGAGAATTGTAAGCTTGCCAATAGCATTATTATGGACGGGATTTGGGGCATGGGCAGCTTGGGTGAATTTTGATCCTAACAGTTTAGCAATTTACGGCCTTATTTTTTGTTCATTATATTTGATATTGGCCGGCGCACTGCAACAAATCTTACCAAGCGATAAAAATAGGTAGCATGGGTTTAATTAATCATTTTATTTATTTTGTACCTTAAATGAAATGAATACCTTGTATCTGCTGGTGGTTCAATTATTATCACCATTTAGAAAATTGAGGAATACAAATGTCTTGGACCGATGAACGCGTTGAAATACTAACCAAAATGTGGGCTGAGGGTAATTCTGCCAGTCAGATTGCTAAGGAACTTGGCGGTGTTACAAGAAACGCAGTTATTGGAAAAGTCCACCGCTTGGGTTTGTCCAATAGGGCGACAACCAGTACTGTAGGTAAATCGGATTCAAAGGCAAAATCGGCCCCTAAGAGCAGTTCTAAGGCCAAGCAAAAAGCTCGAAAAATTGAATCTACAGAACCAAAGTCGGACAATGTTACTTCACTACGGCGGCAAATAATTCCAGCTGGCCAACCCCTTCCACCACAACCATCAGCAAACGAAATAAGTCCCGAAGCTTTAGCGCGTGTCAGTGAAATAGAAAAAAAAGCAAAAAAATTAAGCCTACTAGAGCTAACAGAAAAAACTTGTAAATGGCCAGTTGGCGATCCTGCAACAGAAGAGTTTTGGTTTTGTGGTTTAGCTACTCAATCAGGGAAACCTTACTGTGAAGCTCATGTAGGCGTAGCTTTCCAACCTATGAATAGCCGCCGCGAAAGGCGCAGGTCATAGAGCCCTTTTTCACTTGTAAAAATTTAAATGGTCACTTCATAGCCAATTTCTTCAGGCTCATCGTCTACAATTTGAGCTGGGAACCCAGAAGCGCGAATATCTAGCCCCGTAGTTTCTTCAAGTCTCTTAATAATATTGGGAGATAACTCTCTTGGACCAAACCTTTTTATTCCATCGGCAAATATTGAAATCAATAAAGGGTTCAACTCCAAAGGAATTTTTGCACGATCTGCCACTGCTTGAAACAAGCCTATATCTTTGGCGACTAAATCCATCGTGAATGAAATATCTCTACTTCCATTTAATATGACTTGGCTTTCAGTTTCATTAACAAATGAGTTCCCCGAAGAAATAGAAAAAGCTTTGTATGCAACACTTAAATCCATTCCAGCGCCTTTTGCGACGGTTAATGCTTCTGCACAAGAAACAAGATTTGCGGTCGCAAGATAATTTGTAATAACCTTTAATATGCTGGCAGACCCTAACTCCCCCGTGTGTAATACTTTACGTCCCATTTTTGTTAAAAGTGGAAGAATATATTCAAAAGTTGATCGATCACATCCAGAAAAAATACTTATATTTCCCGTATCAGCTCTATGGCAGCCTCCTGAAACGGGACAATCGACAGCAGCTCCGCCTTTTTCTATCACCAAAGCTCCCAATCTTCTTACCTCAGCCTCATCGGTAGTGGACATTTCAAGCCAAACTTTGCCTATAGTTACAAATTCAATCATCTGTTGCATAACTTCATTTGATGCACTCGGGCTAGGCAAACAGGTGATTATCACATCACATGTCTCCATAATATTTTGTGGATTTTTTCCATCGCTTGCTCCCCTAGTTACGAAATTATTCACCAAACCTTTATCAAGATCGTGAACTGAGAGTTTGACACCATTTCGCAAGAGACTTCCTGATAATTTACCACCAACATTTCCTAAGCCAATAAATCCAACGTGCATATTTTATAACCTTCATTAAAAAATTTGTTTGATCCTATTTTAAATTAAAAAACCAATTATGCTAAAATGCGACACATATCCTAAAAATATATTTAAGTCACAGCTTTTAAAACAATTTGCTGATAAATATTTTTGATCTCTGGTACCGAAATTCTACCATCTGTTTTGTACCAAGTATTGACTTCTTTAAGCATACCGATAATTGCGAGACTTGCTATTTTAGTCTCTTCGCATGAAAATAAATTTTTCCTCACTCCGTCGCTTAAAATCTTACTGAGTATGAGCTCATATTTATTTCTGAGCTTTTCGATTTTTTTAAAATTATCAGGGTTTAAATTTCGAAGTTCCATATATGCAATGAAAACTTCTTCCGGGCGGTTAAGGTGATACTCAATGTGAAAATCCACAAAAAATTCTAGTAACTTGTCAGATTTTTCAGGTAATTTTTGCCTATGCCAAGTTTGCAACAGGTTTTCCATATGGTTTATTAATAATTCTGATAAAATTGTCTGTTTATCTGGGAAATAATTATATAAAGCACCAACTTGCAGGCCAACTTTAGAAGCGATTTGCCTCATAGAAACGGCTGCATAACCTCGTTCAGCAAAAAGATGTAATGCAATCTCGCTGATTTTGGGCTTTGTTAGCTTTGCATAAGATCCTAAAGTTCGAGCCATCTCTCGATATTAACTGAACAATTGTTCAAAAAAAACCCTGAATATAATAGGACTTAAGAGATCTTATAGATTGCAAGGAATGTTATCTCAATATACACCGGCCGCACTAATAGCTTTCGAGAAGGATAGGAAATGACTAAACCCTTAAGGCTTGGTATTGCTGGGTTAGGCACTGTAGGCGTTGGCGTAATTAAAATAATTCAAAATAAGCTATCTCTTCTAGAAGCAAGAACAGGAAAGCAAATTCTAATTTCTGCTGTAACAGCAAAATCCAAAACTAAAGATAGAGGAATAGATCTATCTTCTTATCAATGGGAAAGGGATCCTATTTCTCTTGCTAACAGAGAAGACATTGACGTTTTCATTGAGCTTATTGGTGGTCACGAGGGGGCTGCCAAAGAAGCCGTGGAAATCGCAATAAGTAAAGGAAAAAATGTTATTACAGCTAATAAAGCTCTCTTA
>CACGIS010000039.1 GCA_902573175.1 Paracoccaceae bacterium
ATGCCAAAGTTAATCATTCCATCTCTACAGGTGAATATGAGAGCTGGAAATATGCCCAACCCAGATGAACAGGGTAATACATACATTAAAGTCCCTGTTAACAAACTTTGATTAGGCCCGATATCTAGAAAACAATGCAAATCGTAAATATATCTGAACTATATAATGTCTCCCCCCAAATATCCCTTACAGATATAGAGGTCCTTTCAAAAAAGGGCTTTGAAAAAATTATATGCAATCGCCCTGATTTTGAAGTTCACCCAAATATCCAATCTAGCTTAATCAAAAAAGTTGCAACAGAAATAGGCCTTTCATTTGAATATCATCCCCTGACATTCGAAAATATGAATGCTGAAAATATTGAAAAGCAGATGGCTTTTATAAAAGAAAGTGAAGGCCCAGTTTTGGCCTACTGTACTAGCGGAACTAGGTGTGCTGCTATTTGGGCATTAGGTCAAATTGGAAAAATGTCTAAAGATGAAATTTTAAAAACAACGCTAGAAAGTGGCTATAATCTTCAGGGTTTGCTCTAATTTCTGACTGGCCAGTAACATTTGACGAAACATCGTAAAGAAGTTTTATATATTTTGAGTTGCGAGCTTGCGATTTAGCTTTATAAATTTGGTCGTGCTACAAACTAGGTAGAGAAAACCAAATACTGATCTTATTATCGATGGGAGACCACATGTCTAATAATATTTTTCCTCCAAGCTACAAATTTAAAGCCAATGCTATTATTGACAAACAAAGCTATGAAGAAATGTATTCTGAATCGATAAATGATCCAGATACGTTTTGGTCAAAGCATGGTTTGAGAATCGACTGGATTAAACCATTCACTAAAATCAAAAACGTTTCGTACGAACACCCAAATGTTTCAATAAAGTGGTTTGAGGACGGTGAGCTCAATGTTTCAGCTAACTGTGTCGACCGACATCTTGAAAGTCGTGGTGAGCAAACAGCTATTATATGGGAAGGGGACAACCCCTCTGAGAGCAAGCATGTAACTTATAGCGATCTGCATCAACAAGTAAGCAAGCTTGCAAATGTTTATAAAAATTTAGGGTTATCCAAGGGTGACCGCGTCGTGCTTTATATGCCAATGATACCTGAGGCAGCATATGCAATGCTCGCGTGTGCAAGGATTGGAGCAATTCACTCCATTGTTTTTGCAGGATTTTCACCTGAAGCGTTAGCCGCTCGAGTTGAAGGCTGTAAAGCGTCACTTATAGTTACAGCCGATGAAGCTCCCAGGGGAGGAAAAAATACACCACTGAAGGCAAACGTGGATAAAGCATTAGAGATATGCGGTGATGTGCAAACTCTTGTAGTTGAAAGAACTGGAGGTAATGTTCCGATGACGGAAGGTCGCGACATCTCTTATAATTCAGCAATGAAGGATGCATCTGAAAAATGCGAGCCAACAGCCATGAATGCCGAAGACCCATTATTTATCCTTTATACATCAGGCTCAACTGGCGCGCCTAAAGGTGTTCAACACTGTTCAGGCGGCTATTTGGTGTGGGCTTCAATGACACATGAATACGTATTTGATTATCATCAAAATGATATTTTCTGGTGTACTGCGGACGTGGGATGGGTAACTGGCCATAGCTATATTGTTTATGGTCCCCTTGCAAATGGAGCAACGACTTTAATGTTTGAAGGAATTCCAACCTACCCCGATGCATCGCGGTTTTGGCAGGTTTGTGAAAAACATAAAGTAAACCAGTTTTATACTGCACCAACGGCCATTCGTGCACTAATGGGACAGGGTAATAAATATGTTGAGAAATGTAATTTATCGTCTCTAAAAGTTCTTGGAACAGTCGGCGAGCCTATAAACCCCGAGGCATGGAATTGGTATAATGAGATCGTAGGAAAAGGAAATTGCCCAATTGTTGACACATGGTGGCAGACTGAAACTGGCGGGCATCTATTGACACCAATTCCAGGTGCGACCGACACAAAACCTGGGTCAGCAACAAATCCATTTTTTGGAATTGAACCAGCCATTTTGGACCCACAGACAGGCCAAGAAATAAACGATACGGAAGCAGAGGGTGTTTTATGTATTAAAGATAGTTGGCCAGGGCAAATGCGTACTGTTTATGGAGATCATGATCGCTTTGTTAAAACCTACTTCAGTGATTACAAAGGGTATTATTTTACCGGAGATGGCTGCCGTCGCGATAGTGATGGATATTACTGGATTACGGGCCGGGTAGACGATGTTATAAATGTGTCGGGTCATAGAATGGGGACTGCAGAGGTTGAGAGTGCGCTTGTTGCTCACCCTAAAGTTTCGGAGGCTGCAGTGGTTGGTTTCCCACATAATATCAAGGGGCAGGGGATTTATTGCTATGTGACACTAATGTCTGGAGAAACTCCTACTGAAGAACTTCGGTTGGAACTAAGAAATTGGGTTCGCACCGAAATTGGACCGATTGCTTCTCCGGATCTCATTCAGTGGGCGCCTGGTTTACCAAAAACGCGATCTGGCAAAATTATGAGACGCATATTGAGAAAAATCGCTGAAAATGACTATGGTTCTTTAGGAGATACATCTACATTGGCAGAGCCTGCTGTTGTAGATGATCTTATAATAAATAGAATGAATGACGCTTGACTGAATAAACAAAACAATCGAGATCAAGGCTATTAAATCAACCCTAGATATTTTGCTTTAAGTTCTCTCGTAGGCTAGTTTTTAGGACCTTTCCATAATTATTTTTTGGCAATTCACTTATGTTGATATAATCTTTTGGCCTCTTAAACCGAGCAATGTGTTCCAGGCAATGTTGATCAAGAGTTTTTGGTAAAAATTCATGTCCTTTTTCCGTGACAATAAATGCAACAACTTCCTCGCCCCATTCATCATTTTCTCTGCCAACTACTGAAACTTCACTTACAGATTGATGCAAAAGTAAAATTTCTTCGACTTCTCTGGGGTATATATTTGATCCGCCAGAAATAATCATATCTTTGGAGCGATCATGCAAAGTTACATAACCATCTTCGTCCATCGACCCTACATCTCCAGTCATTAACCAACCATCAATAATTGTTTTTGAAGTAGCATCTCTATTACCCCAATAACCTGGCATAACGATATCACCTCGTACCATAATTTCGCCAGTTTCCCCGGGTTTACTCATACCGCCAGTCTTGTTTCCTATTTTGACTTCAACTGCAGATTGAGCAAAGCCAACCGACTGCAACCGTTCTTTCCATTTTTTTGATTTTCGATCTGCAATCTCAGATCTTGGAAGAACTGTAATACCCATCGGACATTCACCTTGCCCATAAACTTGCACAAATATTGGACCAAAATGCTCTACCGCTTCTATTACATCGGACAAGTACATAGGGCCCCCAGCATAAACCACAGTGCGAAACCCACTACCATCTTTGTTTTTCTTTTTGGCAAAATTTGTTAGCCGCTTTACCATTGTTGGAGCTGCAAACATATGTATGTTATTTAATTTTTCAGCTAAGTTAAAGATCTCTTCTTCGTCAAATCCACCACTCACAGGTATCGCGTGCCGGGTTCCTGCCAATACATGCATAATACTATATAGTCCTGCCCCATGGGACATAGGAGCGGCATAGAGAGTTGTATCCGAGGGATAAACTTGATCAACATCAGCAAAATAAGACAAAGCCATAGTCTTGATCATACCGTGTGTTATCATGACACCTTTGGGTTTGCCCGTTGTACCAGAAGTATAAAACAGCCAAGCTAGATCATTTAAAGAACATGAAACCGGCGCAACATTAATGCTTGTGGATAAATCATCCCATTTTGGATTGAATATAGTGATATTAGGCAGGCGTATTTCAGATGATAAGACAGCGTCACCTAAAACATACCAACACTTGGCATTATCTAAAATCCAGCTAACTTCTCGGGTATGAAGCTTTGCATTTATAGGTAAAATAACTGCACCCATTGACCAAACCGCATAGAACGCCACCAAGAATTCAGGACAGTTGGGCATATACACCGCAACTCTATCGCCGCGTTTAATCCCCTCTTTTTCTAAATGAAATCTCAACGCACAAACAGCTCGCCAGAAATCTTTGTATGTTCCAATACACTCAGAACCCAAAAATAGAGCTTCTCGATTTGGGTGTTTCAAAGCCGTTCTTTCTAACCAAATCGCTAGGTTCATAGAGTCTATCCTGAATATTCAAAATTCGATTACTGATAATAGATTTATATATAACTTGGTATCAAGCCAGCTCTTTACATAAATAAAGTTCTCAAAATGTGCTAAAAATATAAAAAAAAATTTATTAAGTTTTAATGCAAGTTCTTTTCAGAGCAGCAACCTTGCTTTATACAGACGCAAATGCTGCAATATTAGTTAATCGCAAATGAGGACAACATGACGAAAAATAATAGAGATAAAGACGTCCAGTTTATTGAAGCATTAGCAGTTTTACTTAGAGAGCATGATCTAAACGAAGTCGAAGTGAACCGTGAATTTGGTCAGGATGACAGTTTAACCGTGAGAGTGGCCAGAGGCAATCAAATAATAGCAACTGCCCCTATTAGTAATCCAGCTATAGCAGCAGCTCCCATACAAGAAATTAAACCTGTTTCTGATACTAATCAGGCTTCTGACGCTACAACTGATGATCCTGCTAGTCACCCTGGCGCAGTTACATCACCCATGGTGGGCACCGTATATATGCAACCAGAACCCGGCGCTCCAGCATTTATTTCGGTTGGAGCAAGTATTTCAGAAGGAGATACGTTGCTGATAGTTGAAGCTATGAAAACGATGAACCAAATTCCTGCTCCAAAATCTGGAATTGTAAAACGCATTTTAGTTGAGGATGGAGCAGCTGTAGAATTCGGTGCACCACTTGCAATTATTGAATAGTGCAGACGATGTTTAATAAAGTTCTAATCGCAAACCGTGGAGAAATTGCCCTCCGGGTTATTCGAGCCTGCCGCGAGATGGGTATAAAATCTGTTGCTGTTCATTCAACGGCGGATAGTGACGCCATGCACGTCAGAATGGCAGACGAAAGTGTTTGCATTGGCCCAGCAGCAGGAACATCAAGTTATTTATCTATGCCCGCGATTATTGCCGCATGTGAAATTACTGGAGCGGAAGCCATTCATCCTGGTTATGGGTTTTTATCTGAAAATGCAAAATTTGTTCAAATAGTCGAGGATCATGGAATAAAGTTTATCGGACCAACGGCGGAGCATATTCGCATAATGGGCGACAAAATTACGGCTAAAGAAACAATGAAAGATCTTGGTGTTCCGTGTGTTCCAGGATCAGATGGCGGTGTTCCTGATGTAAATACAGCAAAAAAGATTGGAGCCAATATTGGTTATCCAGTGATTATTAAAGCTACGGCAGGAGGTGGCGGCAGAGGAATGAAGGTCGCACATTCTGAGGCAGAAATGGAACAAGCCTTCATGACTGCACGAGCTGAAGGGAAAGCTGCGTTTGGAAACGATGAAGTTTACATCGAGAAATATTTAACCACCCCCAGACATATCGAGATCCAAGTATTTGGAGACGGCAAAGGTCAAGCTGTTCATTTGGGCGAAAGGGATTGCTCCCTTCAACGACGACACCAGAAAGTTTTTGAAGAGGCACCAGGCCCTTGCATATCCTCAGAAGAACGAGAAAGAATAGGTGCAAAATGCGCAGAAGCAATTGCCGAAATTAATTATATTGGCGCAGGTACAATTGAGTTTTTATATGAAAACGGTGAGTTTTATTTCATTGAGATGAATACAAGACTTCAAGTCGAGCATCCAATTACCGAGAGTATCTTTGGTGTTGATATAGTGCGTGAACAAATCCGCGTAGCAGCAGGATTAGAAATGAATTTCAGGCAGGAAGATTTATCGATCAAGGGTCACTCTATTGAAGTTCGGATAAATGCTGAAAAAATCCCAAGCTTCGCTCCGTGCCCTGGGAAAATAACAGCTTATCATGCACCTGGCGGCTTGGGTGTAAGAACTGACAGCGCTATTTACGTGGGATACTCAATACCGCCTTATTACGATAGCCTGATTGGAAAACTCATTGTACGCGGCAGAGATAGATCAGAGGCATTAGCGAGATTAAGCGGAGCTTTATCTGAAATAATTATAGATGGGATAGATACCACAATACCTCTTTTTCGATCTCTATTAGAAGAAGAAGACATCCAAAATGGCGTCTATAACATACATTGGTTAGAAAAATGGCTCGATAAAAATTTTGGGCAAAATACATAAGTGCAAGCTTATTTACCTATCTTATCATTTATTAATTGAGGATTAAGGTGATTAAATATCTATCCCCCGAAGTTCTTTTGTTTGCCTACCAGCAAGGTTTATTCCCGATGGCTGAAGGCCGAAATGCAAAACAAGTTCAATGGATTCAACCAAAAAAGCGTGGGATATTTCAAATAGGGGGTTTTCACATCTCACGATCATTAAAGCGAGTTATACTTAAAAAAGATTATTCAATAACGATAAATTCGTGTTTTCCCAAAGTTGTGGAAAAATGTGCTGACAGAAACGAAACTTGGATCAATGGAGATATATACAACTGCTATTGCAAATTACACGATGACGGATTTGCTCATTCAGTTGAAGTTTGGAGAGACAATAGCCTCATAGGGGGTGTTTATGGCGTAGCTATTGGCGCTGCTTTTTTTGGTGAAAGTATGTTTTCAGAAGTTTCCAACAGTTCAAAAATCGCCCTAACCTATTTACATGATAGGCTTCTAAAAACGGGTTTTATATTGTTTGATACCCAATTTTTGACCGAACATTTAGCCAGTTTGGGTGCAATTGAAATTACACAAGCCCAATATTTAAAAATACTAGATAAAGCGTTGAACAAAAGTGTTAAGTTTTTGGATAGTAGCTATTCAGCTGATGTTGAAACCATAGCACATCGAAGTACCCAAACATCATAGCGTGCATGTTCTAAAGGATTAAGCGCCGGTGATGATGCCACCATCCATCCACGAAACAAATCACTTTCAGATTTATCTTGCGAAATCGTAAGATGAGCAAAGGCATCACCCACAGGGTTACTGGTCGGGTAACGGCATTCAGAAAGCTTTATATCAAGTTTCCAAAGTAGGTACGTGTCACCTGATTTTATCCCAAAATCAATGACTTCTCCGCTTACCTTGTCTAGTCCTCTCAGTAGAGCACCATCTGCTTTGTTGGTTTTTTCCTGAGCATTAATAATAAACGGGTAAAGAAAAAGAGTTATAAAGAATATCAGTTTCTTCAATTATCACTTCCTGAAACAAATTTCAGTAACAAAGAAATAAGGCTTACAGAGCCTTGTGTATCAAGAAACTCATCTCCTGGCTGCATATATTGATACGAGGCACCCGGTATAATCTCTATAAAATTTCCACCCAACAATCCTTCAGAACTTACTGTCAAAGCGCTATCGTCTGGAATATCTACTTTATTTTCAATAGCGAGCTCGGCTTCAGCTCTATAAGTTTCTACGTTAAGGCTCAGATCACTCACAGTACCAACTTTAACGCCTGCTAAACGAACGTCAGTCCCCACATGAATTCCATCGGCTGATCGAAAATCTGCTTTTAGCTCATAATGTCTAGAATTTGAAACTGAAAGACCAGTTGATTGATAAAGAAAAACAACGAACCCTAAGGCAACAGCGAGCACAATAGCTCCAATAATAACCTCAAGTTTATTTTCTTTCATCGATTTACTCCGGGCTCCAAGCCTCGTAATCACGACGCTCTTTTATATCTCGCCTCTTTAGCGACCCTGCAGGTTTATACGACGCTAAACTACCGGTAACATTAGGTTTATGATCAATTTCCCAAGATTTTTTTGGAAACGGCTTTTCCGTTGGCGGCTCATCCCAAGTCCGATGAAGCCAACCATGCCACTCAGCACTTACTCGGCTAGCCTCAACTTCTCCATTGAAAATAACCCACCGACGACGGTCGTCCACATCTCTAAAAAAAATGTTACCAGCGCTATCCTCTCCTACTTTAACGCCCTTGCGCCAAGTATACAGCTGAGTTCCTAAAGTTTCTCTATTCCACCATGTTGTGGCTCTAGAAAGGAAGCCAAATACACCCATATTAAACTCCGATATTTCCAACTCTTTTATGCAATAGAAATTTCACAACGTCCATACGCCCAGATAAGCACATTAAGCGGATTGGTCTTCTTTTTGATTTTCAGCATAGATCATCAGCGGGTTAGATTCTGAAGATACAGCTTCTTCATTAACAACAACCTCAGTTACCTCATCAAGACCAGGCAAATCAAACATGGTATCAAGTAATATCTCTTCAAGGATAGACCTTAATCCTCGAGCACCTGTTTTTCTCTCAATAGCTCTTTTTGCAATTGCATTTAAAGCATCGTCTGTAAAATTTAATTTAGTATCCTCCAACTCAAACAATCGTTGGTATTGCTTGACAAGAGCATTTTTAGGTTCTGTTAGAATTGTTACCAAGGCATCTTGGTCTAAATCTTCCAACGTCGCAAGCACAGGCAGCCTTCCAACAAATTCTGGGATCAATCCAAACTTAAGTAAATCTTCAGGCTCAATATCTTTGAATATTTCTCCTATACCACGCTCATCATCATTTCGAACGTCTGCTCCAAAACCCATGGCGCTACCTTTACCACGCTGAGCAATAATTTTATCGAGACCCGCAAATGCCCCACCGCAGATAAATAAAATATTAGTAGTATCTACTTGCAGAAACTCTTGCTGCGGATGCTTTCTTCCGCCTTGTGGGGGCACACTAGCTACTGTACCTTCCATTAGTTTTAGCAAAGCCTGCTGAACACCTTCGCCAGACACGTCGCGTGTAATTGAAGGGTTTTCGGACTTCCGAGTTATTTTGTCTACCTCATCAATATAAACTATTCCGCGTTGGGCACGCTCAACATTATATTCCGAAGCTTGTAGGAGTTTTAAAATTATATTTTCAACATCCTCGCCTACATAACCCGCCTCAGTTAGAGTAGTTGCGTCAGCCATAGTAAAAGGTACGTCGAGAATACGCGCCAAAGTTTGGGCTAAAAGTGTTTTCCCACAGCCTGTAGGGCCAATCAGTAATATATTAGACTTAGAAAGCTCTATATCACCCGATTTTGCAGAATGTTCTAGCCGTTTGTAGTGATTATGTACGGCTACAGAAAGGACACGCTTTGCTATTGCCTGACCAATGACATAGTCATCTAAAACACCGCAAATTTCCCTAGGGGTTGGCACTCCGTCTGAAGATTTAAATCCCGTTGATTTGGTCTCTTCACGGATGATGTCCATGCAGAGTTCAACGCACTCATCACATATAAATACTGTTGGGCCAGCAATGAGTTTTCTTACTTCGTGTTGGCTTTTACCACAAAAACTGCAGTAAAGAGTGTTTTTACTATCAGAGCCAGAATTCACTGACATTAAACTCAGTCCTTTGTCCTATTCGGTGCCGATATTTATCCACAGCTTAAGTCAGGCTTTCGCTGTCTACAATGGCAAAATTCATATTTTATTTTTAAAAAGCAAATGTGATGCCAATTTACTCTTCATCACTGCTCGTACGCTGCGTGACAATTTCGTCAATCAATCCCCATTTCTTGGCATCCTCTGCTGCCATGAAATTATCTCGTTCAAGGGCCGCTTCAACTGTTTTCAAAGACTGGCCAGTGTGCTTTACGTATATTTCGTTTAATCGCTTTTTCAGTTTAAGGGTTTCCTCTGCATGGATCATTATATCCGTTGCCTGTCCCTGATAGCCGCCAGAAGGTTGATGCACCATTATTCGACTATTTGGTAAGGAGTACCGCATGCCTGGTTCTCCTGCGGTCAGCAATAATGAGCCCATTGAGGCTGCCTGCCCAATTACTAATGTTGAGACCTTTGGTTTAATGTACTGCATCGTATCATAAATTGATAAGCCAGAGGTAACTACGCCACCCGGACTATTTATATACATACTAATATCTTTAGATGGGTTTTCAGCCTCTAAATGTAGCAGTTGGGCTACAACTAAACTAGACATACCATCATGTACGGCACCATTGAGAAAAATAATTCGCTCTTTTAAAAGACGCGAAAATATATCGTAAGCACGTTCCCCACGGCTGGTTTGCTCAACTACCATAGGTACTAGTGTGTTCATGTAAAATTCTGCTGGATCGTTCATAGGGCCTGCCTTTTCTAAAGCGCATTACAATTGTTATAGGCATAATGTTAGTGGCGCCATGCCAAAGCTTCAAGAGCCCAAAAACAATTGGCACAAATTAAAATTCAAAAAGTTTATTTTTCTGAATAAAAACTTGATCTACGCTCCTTCTCCACTACCTAGCTGTGATGGTAAAAAATGCACCTCTATATAACAAACCCAGTCGAGCGCTAGCGCTTGAAAAGCTTACAGATTTTATACCAAAAGCAGGTTTAAGTTACAGAAATAAAAGAAATTATGACTTTGGCCCATCTAAACATAATCATGTTTCCCAATTATCTCCTTTTATAAGGCGCAGAATTGTAACTGAAGCAGAAGTTTTAAAGGCTATTTTAAATAAATATAGCCTTTCTTCGTCAGAAAAGTTCGTACAGGAAGTATTTTGGCGTACTTACTGGAAAGGTTGGCTAGAAATGAGACCGTCGGTTTGGCTAGATTACCAAAACGATTTAAGCCAATTAGAAAATCAGATCATGACACAAGCGGGCTTGCGCAAATCATGGGAAACAGCCTGTGAGGGTAAAACCGAAATAGATTGCTTTGATTTTTGGGCACGCGAACTCAAAGAAACTGGATATCTTCATAATCACGCTCGCATGTGGTTTTCATCAATATGGATATTTACATTAAATTTACCTTGGCAACTTGGTGCAGATTTTTTTCTACGTCATTTGCTAGATGGAGACCCTGCTTCGAATACGTTGAGTTGGAGATGGGTTGCAGGCCTTCAAACGCAGGGGAAAACTTACCTGGCGCGCAGAGATAATATTTCTAAATTTACAAACAATAGATTTGCTCCCGTTGGGCTTTCAAGCTCAGCTACAGCATTAAAGGGGCAACCTCATCCAAATATATCAATTTTAAACCTCAGTAACTTACCAAACTCAGATTTAAGAACTGGGCTTTTGATACACAATGACGACTTAGATCTTTCACCAATTTTAAATGGTTTAAGAATTGAAAGTACTATCGCAGTAAACAATTTGGATCAAATAAGCCCCTGGTCATGTGCAAATTCGGTACACACATTTGTAAACTCATTAATCGAAGATATCTCGATAAGGTACAAAGATAAAATTGGTTCAGTTAAAATAATCTCAACGCCTGATGAAGTTGAGCACTGGTGTCATGAAAATAAAATAGAACAGATTGTTGTTGCTTATGCCGCAACAGGGCCAAACGCATCATTTATCAGAAATCTAAACAAGCGCGGTTTAAATGTTGTTCAAATTTCAAAAGAATATGATCAGATAGCATGGCCTCATGCGACGCATGGTTTTTTCCGATTTAAGGAAAAAATCCCAGCCCTTATTGATGAGCTGGGATTAATTTCTTAGCCAAACATATCGGCTGTAATGCCAGCATACCAACCGACTGATTCCTCGTAAGTAGCTTTACGAACGTCAGCTGTTTCACCCGTTTTGGAAATAAATCCATCAACTTTTGCGATCTTTTCATCTGTTGCTTTGTATGTGGCAC
This sequence comes from Paracoccaceae bacterium, assembly GCA_902573175.1. Taxonomy (GTDB): domain Bacteria; phylum Pseudomonadota; class Alphaproteobacteria; order Rhodobacterales; family Rhodobacteraceae; genus Salinivivens. The sequence continues at coordinate 11,704 of CACGIS010000039.1, forward strand.
CAACTTTGACACCATCATTTGTATCGACTAAAGACCAGCACGTATTGGAGAACTTAGCTGGGAATACTTTGGAGCCAGTTAATGCACCTCTGATAGCCATCGCAGCGACCTTAGCTTGAGAATTAGCTGAGAAACCTGATTTTGGCATATCACCTTGAGCCGCAGCGTCACCAAGTACATGGATATTGCCATCAACTTTAGACGACATATCGTGCGCACTTACTGGTGCCCAATTCCCATCTGTTATGCCGGCCATCTCACAAATACGCCCAGCTTTCATCGCAGGAATCACGTTACAAGCGTCTACTTTCGTTTCTTCACCATCAATTGATACGGTCATAGCTTCTGGATTAACAGATACATTTCCTCCACCAAAATCTGATCCAATCCAATCAACCATCCCGTCATAGTGGTTTGCCCAACCTTCCTGGAATAGTCCCATTTTAGAAAACTTTGGTTTTGGGTCAGCTACTATAATTTTAGCAGTCGGATTTGATTTTTTGAGCATATGAGCGACCATCGAAATGCGTTCATATGGTCCAGGAGGACACCTGTAAGGGTTTGGTGGGGCGACCATTGCAAATACGCCACCTGAAGGCATAGAAGCCAGTTGAGCTTTTAGCAACTCCGTTTGACTGCCAGCTTTATAAGCATGTGGCATTTTATTTTGAGCATTTAAATTCCAGCCTTCAACTGCACCATCAACAAAATCAATACCTGGTGAAAGAACGAGACGATCATAATAGAGCGTTCCGCCTCCAGCTAAAGAAACTGTTTTACCTCCTCGGTCAATATCTACAGCCCAGTCATGAACGACGTTAATCCCATATTCTGAAGCAAGATTGCCATAACTGTGAGCAATACTGCCCAAATCTCTAAAACCTCCTAAATAGAGATTAGAGAAGAAGCATGTGTAGTATGTGCGAGACGGCTCTACTAAAGTTACGTCAATTGCACCTTTGCTGTCCTTAGCTATATACCTGGCTGCGGTAGCACCACCAGCACCACCTCCAATAACAACAACTCTCGGTTTTCCCCCGTTCGCCATAACCATTGGTGCCGACAAACTAGCGGTAACAGCAGCCGCAGTTTGTATAAATGAACGTCTATTTATCGACATATTTTTCCCTCCACTGTTTATCTGGGATAAGCCCAGAGCCTCCTTAAAGGCTTTTCCTCATACCGTTTAGGTACGAGCCTTTACTGCAACGACGCAAAGTAACTTGCCAAAGCTGCAATCTCTTCATCGCCTAAACCGCCAGCCATCATTTGCATAACTTCGTTTTCGCGATATTTATTCTTGTATTCATGTAAAGCATACACGATTTCTGTAATTTCCCTACCATTTATTCCTGGAATTCCTTCATTTTTGTTATCTGACCTATGACATGTTTGGCAATCACTGGCTAAATACTCTCCGTATTCCAGATCACCTTCAATTTCCAAGACAGAAGAAGGCAAAACAAATTCCTTCTTAGCTTGGTCTGCGCTTAAATTAGTTCCCAAAAATAATGCTGATGAAACCAAAATAGACCTAAAGTACATAAATCACCCCT
>CACGIS010000040.1 GCA_902573175.1 Paracoccaceae bacterium
GAATGATGCTCATGTCATCTCCAAGAACATCAGTTGCAGGGATTACTGGTACGTTAGCTTCAATTGCTACCTTTCTGGCAGAAGCCTTGTCGCCTAGAGCGCGCATAGTTTTGGCTTTTGGGCCAATAAATGTAATCCCATTCGCATCGCATGCATCTACAAAGTTCGGATTTTCACTTAATAATCCGTAACCAGGATGAATTGCATCAGCACCGCTTAGCTTTGCAACTCTAATAATTTCGTCAATAGATAAGTAGGCTGCAACTGGCCCAAGACCTTCTCCGACACGGTAGGCTTCATCTGCCTTAAATCTATGAAGACCTAGTTTGTCTTCTTCAGCAAAAATGGCGACAGTTTTTTTCCCCATCTCATTGGCTGCACGCATGATCCTAATTGCTATTTCACCACGGTTTGCTATCAGAATTTTTTTAAAGCTCTTCATTTTTCACCATATTTAATCTGAAGTATAAATTTTGGGCGCAAGCTGCACCGCAGCGAGACCTAAAGTCAATGAATTATATAAATATTTGTTGAATTCGTTATACTACTACTATCTTTTTTAGCCTTTGTGAAATTTTTGATAAATTGGTTGTCGCTAGTATGTAATTTTATTTCTAATTCCGGCATTTCGATTATTTATGATAATGTAAATAATTAGCTCTAACAGGAACAGAGCAGGAACATATCTTCCATTTCTGAAATTTTTAAAGTAACCAGTGAATTATGAGCAGCAACGAGAATACCAAATCTATTAATTCAGAAACGCTAAGCAGCCAAGCTATGGCTGCTCGAGCATTCCCTTACTTGGATAGCTTGAATGAAGAACAAAAAAAAGCTGTTGAGGCTTTAGATGGGCCCGTTTTAATGTTGGCTGGAGCAGGTACTGGAAAAACAAAGGCTCTCACAGCGCGTGTTGTTCACTTACTAAATATGAGAAGAGCCAATCCAAATCAAATTTTGGCGGTAACGTTTACAAATAAAGCAGCGAGGGAAATGAAAAATAGAGTTGGCAATATGCTCGGGCATGTTGTTGAAGGCATGCCTTGGATGGGCACATTCCATTCAATTTCAGTTAAAATATTAAGAAGAAACGCAGAGCTTGTAGGTTTAAAAACAAATTTTACTATACTCGATACAGACGACCAGTTGAGATTATTGAAACAGTTAATAAAAGCCGAAAACATCGATGAGAAACGTTGGCCGGCAAGACAATTGGCGGCTTTGATTGATAGATGGAAAAATCGAGCGTGGCTTCCAGCCCAAGTTCCATCTGCAGAAACTACTGCCTATAATAATCAAGGAACAGAACTTTATGAACAATATCAAAATAGATTAAGACAGCTGAATGCGGTCGATTTCGGAGATCTGCTTTTATATTGTGTTGAGATTTTTCAAAAAAACCAGGATGTCCTAAAAAAGTATCAGAATTTCTTTCGTTTTATTTTGGTTGACGAATACCAGGATACAAATGTCGCACAATACTTATGGCTTCGACTGCTTGCAGGAGAGCATAAAAATATTTGCTGCGTAGGCGATGACGATCAATCTATTTATGGCTGGCGAGGTGCTGAAGTTGGCAATATTTTACGTTTTGAAAAAGATTTTCCTGGTGCAAAAGTTATACGTTTAGAACAAAACTATCGGTCTACGCCGCATATTTTAGCAGCTGCAGCTGGTGTGATTTCAGCAAATAAAGGACGGTTAGGGAAAGAACTTTGGACAAGCGTAGATGCCGGAGAGAAAGTTCGCCTAATTGGTCATTGGGATGGTGAGGAAGAGGCGCGGTGGATTGGAGAAGAAATAGAGGCAATCCAGAAAGGAACATGCGGCCCGCGGCCTGAAAGCTTAGAGAGCCTTGCTATATTAGTACGCGCAAGTCACCAAATGCGGATGTTTGAGGACAGATTTTTAACAATCGGATTGCCCTACAGGGTTATTGGCGGTCCGCGTTTTTATGAAAGAATGGAAATTCGTGATGCAATGGCATATCTTCGCATCGTTGCCAGCTCTGAAGATGATTTAGCTTTCGAGCGAATTATAAACACGCCAAAGAGAGGCCTCGGCGATAAGGCCCAGCAAAAAATTCAAATTACAGCGAGGCAGTATTCAACTTCTTTAATTGAAGGGGCTAAAATACTTATTTCTGAAAATGGACTAGGAGGTAGGGGAGCTGTAGAACTCAGCGTTTTACTCAACAGCATTCAAAGATGGGAAAATCTTTTAAATGATCAAAACTTTGATCATATTGAGCTCGCAGAGCTCATATTGGATGAAAGTGGCTATACTGCCATGTGGCAGAATGATAAAACGCCAGACGCTCCAGGTCGTCTAGAAAACTTAAAAGAGCTTGTGAAAGCGCTTGAAAATTTTGAAAATATCCAGGGCTTTTTAGAGCATGTCAGCCTGGTTATGGAAAATGATGCTGAAGAGGGTGATGAAAAAGTTTCTATAATGACTTTGCATGCTGCTAAGGGTCTAGAATTTCCAGTAGTTTTTTTGCCGGGTTGGGAAGATGGTCTTTTCCCGTCACAGCGTTCTATGGATGAAAGTGGGTTAAAAGGTTTAGAGGAAGAAAGAAGACTCGCTTACGTGGGTATTACGCGGGCTGAAAGTTTATGTACGATTTCCTTTGCAGGCAACAGAAGGGTTTTTGGACAATGGCAATCTTCTTTACCTTCTCGTTTCATCGATGAAATGCCTTCTGATAATGTAGAGGTATTGACTCCACCGGGCCTGTACGGTGGGGGTTATGGTGCTGCAGGCATGAATTCCTCTTTACAGGAGGATGCAATGGCAGCAGATGGTTATGAATCTCCAGGTTGGAAACGATTGCAAAGCAACAATAAACGCTCAAAGACTGGGCAGCCAAAAGATAATAAAAGTCTTACAATTGATGCGACGGCAAGCTCAGTTTTTGTAATTGGAGACAGGGTATTTCATCAAAAGTTTGGGTATGGACAAATTCAAGAAATTGAGGGTGATAAGCTTCAAATTGACTTTGAAAAAGCAGGAAATAAAAAAGTGGTATCAAAGTTTATTGTTTTGGCGGAGGATATTTGACTACTGCTCAATTTTGCTGAATTTAAAATCAAAATAAACTGGAAAAATTAGTGGATTACTTTATCTGCGTATTTATGAAACCGAAGGCTTCAAGCAAATCAGGTTTAAAGATAACATCTTTAAGTTTATGTATTTCAATTAAAGTAAATTTGAATGAGAGCAAAAGTATATGCGCGAAAAAATATTATCCCTTTTAGAGAGTTTTGAATTAGGAGCGGAGGGCAATCTCGTATCTCTTGATCTAATAAGGGCGCTCCATGTCGATGGGGCAAAAGTATCATTTGTTCTCGAAGCTTCTTCATCAGATATTGCGCAGATCTTAGAGGTCCAAAGATCATCGATAAAAAACAGATTATTGCAAATCGATGGCTTGGATGAGGTAAGTATAGTTGTGACATCACACACTAAAGAGCCTCCAAAATTAAAAATTGGCGGGCATCCAAAGCCTCAAGAAACCACAATGAAGCCACAAAGTGTTTCAAAAATTATTGCTATTGCTTCTGGTAAAGGCGGGGTAGGGAAATCGACTGTTTCTTCGAATTTAGCAGTGGCGCTGGCAAATAAAGGTAAAAAAATTGGTTTGCTCGATGCGGATATTTACGGACCATCGCAGCCTCGGATGATGGGGGTTTCGCAACGTCCCAGCAGTCCTGATGGTAAAAGAATTATTCCCCTTCAGGCTCACGGTGTCACTATGATGTCAATTGGTTTGATGGTAGACCCAAGTAAGGCTGTTGTTTGGAGGGGACCTATGCTGATGGGAGCATTACAGCAAATGCTTTCTCAAGTGGAGTGGGGAGAGTTGGATGCTTTAATCGTAGACCTACCTCCGGGCACTGGTGATGTTCAATTAACTTTATGTCAAAAAGCAGAATTGTCTGGCGCAATCATAGTTTCAACACCGCAGGATGTTGCACTTTTGGATGCGAGAAAAGCTATTGATATGTTTAAGACACTGAACACGCCTATTTTTGGAATGATAGAAAACATGTCAAATTTTGTTTGTCCAAATTGTAGCCATGAAACTCCCATTTTTGGAAGTGGTGGTGTTATAATGGAGGCAACGGAATTACAGGTGCCATTGCTGGGAACACTTCCAATAGACCTGGATACTCGTTTGGCAGGGGACAATGGAAAACCGGCGGCACTTTTAGGCGGCGCAGCCGCCACAGCCTATGGAAAAATTGCTGATGGTTTTATTGCGAGTGGCTTAGTTTAATTTCAAAATCAAATTGGGATTTTATGGGAAAAATCATATTTTGATTAAAATATTTTTAAATTTTTCGACTGAATTTCCAAAATATGTAGATTTTTAGGAAATTTTTTATCTTTTGGGAAAATTATAGTTTAGTCCTAAAAAAACTACATATAGTAACAAAAAATAAAATTAATCCATATATAGTAGAAAATTTATTTGTATTGTACGATGGCCTTCAGATAGAATTTTATTTTTTCCATATATTCCCATAAATTCCCATTTTTTTCTTGATTTTACCTTTTTCTAGTGTAAGTTTACCTTAGTGATGAGGATGGGAAAATAAATGGACGGAAAGATCCATCTCCTTAAGTCAGGTTTCATACAGGCCCCACTTTCATCAGTTTTTAGATCCGGCGCGCGAGCGAGCAGTATCCCCCCCCAGGAGCGCGCGCAGTCGGTAATCCCCGCTAAGCGGGAAAGTGACAGCGGATTGAGCAACAGCAGCAGCTCAATCCGCTTCGTCATTTAAGAAAGAGGGTTACAAAGAGGCACTCACGGTTTGGGACGACGTTTTAGAGGAGAGGGTCTACACAAAGTAGACAGTAAAGGTAGAGTTTCGATCCCTGCACTCTTCCGCCGGGTTATTGAGTCTTGTGACCCCAATTGGAAAGAGGGATTGCCACCTGAACTAGTCATTGTTTATGGCGATGAGCGACGAAAATTTATTGAGTGTTACACCATAGAAGCAATTGAAGAAGTGGATAGCAAAATTGATAATCTGCCTAGGGGCTCTCTAGAGAGAAAGACCCTTGAGCGGTTTTTCCATGGCCAAAGTATTCCAACTTCAATCGATGAAACGGGGCGGCTGGTTTTATCTTCTAAACTGAGAGAACGTTTTTCTATTGAAAAGGAGGCATATTTTATAGCGGCTGGTGATACTTTTCAAATCTGGAGCCCACAGATATTCAAAGCAGATCAAGAAGTATCAAATAAATGGCTTCAAGAACAACCAATAGATTTTGACCCCCTTAGCTTTTTAGATATAGGGAATGATCAGTAATGATGGATCTGGATTTGATTTCCAAAGCAGATCATATACCGGTTTTAATAGAGCCAATAATTCAGAATATTTCACCAGTTACAGGTGTTTGGGTCGATGCTACTTTTGGTGCTGGCGGCTACACTAGAGCTTTACTCGATGCTGGGGCTGATTTTGTATTTGCTATTGATCGCGATCCAAACGTTTTTTCACTGGCAGAAAAGTGGTTAGGGCAATATCCCGATAGAATAGAGCTTATAAACGATGTCTTCTCTAACCTTGAAAAATATGTTGATGACGTAAATGGCGTAGTTTTTGATCTTGGCGTTTCATCTATGCAGCTTGACCAGGCAACCAGAGGGTTTTCATTTTTGAAAGAGGGCCCATTGGACATGCGTATGTCTCAAACTGGCCCAACGGCTGCTGATTTAGTTAATAGCGCCTCCGAAAAAACACTAAGCAATATTCTTTATTTCTTTGGAGAGGAACGGGCAAGTCGCAGGTTAGCAAAAGCTATAACGGCTCGGCGAGAACGAGCGTTCTTCGAAACAACGACTGATTTGGCTAAACTTATAGAAAGCGTTTTGCCGCGGTCAAAACCAGGGCAGTCGCACCCCGCAACCCGCAGTTTTCAAGCTTTACGTATTGCGGTTAATAAGGAATATGAAGAGCTGTTCAATGGTTTATTTTCAGCAGAAAAGGTACTTTCGTCAGAGGGTTACTTGGTTGTAGTAACTTTTCACTCAATAGAGGATCGGATAGTAAAGCGCTTTATTCAAGCTCGTACTGGAAAGCTATACTCAACAAATAGATACTTACCTGGCTCCGATGTTCTTCCAATCCAATTTACTAAAGTAACACGAAAAGCCGTGAAACCTACAGCAAGCGAAATGTCAATAAACTCTAGAGCTCGGTCAGCGAAACTCAGAATTGCAAAAAGAACGGATTTTAATCCAGGAAAAAATTTAACATTTGATGAACTTAATGTTCCAATAGTTGGAGAGTTTTAAAATGCGCAGTTTTATTTATACCCTAACATTTGCTTGCCTCGTTGGGTTAGCTTTTTGGGCCTATCAGGAAAACATAAAAACAAAGCAAGCTATTGCAAAAACTGAAAAATTGCAAAAAGAAATTGGAATCGCTCGAGCTAGTCTGTCAATCCTAAGGGCTGAATGGGCTTACCTCAATCGCCCTGACAGATTAACTGAACTAGTAGATTTAAATTTTGGTCGACTTCAGTTGGTGCCATTAAGAGCATCAAATTTTTTAGATGTTGATGAAATTAATTTTTTAAATGATCCTGATTTACCGGAGGTGGTTTCCTTACCCGTTAGTCTTACGATGAGAGCTAGTTCTAATGACTGAGACCATGAATAGAATAGCCATTCGTCCCTTAAGCCGGATTCTACCAGCACGCTTGAGAGGAGAGGACCCTGGTAAAATAGAAAGGGAAAATCTAAAAATACGCAATGAAAAAATGCGTGACATTGAAAGAGTAAGATCAAATATCCGGTTACTACTCATTATAGTGATGTTTGCATGTATTTATACCGCTATTGGAGCACGGCTTGCGATGCTAGCATCCAGTCAACCAGCTGAGCCAGTTGCTCAGTCAAACAATTCTTTAATTTTTGCTCAAAGAGCCAATATCGTTGATAGAAAAGGTAGGATACTGGCCACTAATTTAGAAACTTATGCGCTCTATGTTGAAACCCGTCATTTAGTTGATCCACTTAACACAGCTCACAAACTGGCTGATCTTTTTAATGACCTAAACGCTGATGATTTATATTCCCAATTTACCAGTAAGCGAAAATTCCTATGGATAAAAAAGAAGCTCAGTCCAGAGCAAATGCAGGCTGTACACGATATTGGTGAGCCAGGTTTGCGTTTTGGACCTAGAGAAACAAGGCTTTATCCTAATGGTGCATTAGCATCCCACATACTTGGTGGTGCAAGTTTTGGAAAAGAAGGAGTGAAATCAGCTGAAATTATCGGTGTGGCTGGGGTAGAAAAAACTTTTGATAGCCAGTTGCGTGATCCCACCTATGCAAAAAAACCACTTAAGTTGACTATTGATTTGTCAATCCAAGCTGCTGTTGAACATGTTTTAGAAGGGGGTATGCGGCTTTTGAATGCTAAAGGTGCAGCAGCTATTTTGATGGAGGTGGATACGGGACGGGTAATATCACTAGCATCTTTACCGGATTTTGATCCAAACCATCGACCTAGTCTTCCAGCTCGTGGTTCAGCAGAAGAAAGCCCTCTTTTCAATAAGGCCATACAAGGTGTCTATGAACTTGGTTCTACTTTTAAAATTTTTACCGTTGCACAGGCATTAGAACTGGATCTGGTGGATCCAAAAACTAAGATCAACACGAAAGGCCCGATCAGAATAGGTGGACATAAAATCAATGATTACAGAAATAACGGTCCTGAATTACCTGTTTGGCAAGTAATCACTGAGTCTTCTAATCTGGGAACGGCGAGAATAGCTAAAATGATAGGGCCCGAAAAACAGAGAGAATTTCTGTCTAGTCTGGGCTTTACAACACCTACATCTGTCGAAATGATCGAAGCCAGTGGAGGAAAACCGCTTCTACCAAAGCGTTGGAATGAATTAGAAACGATGACTATTTCATACGGGCATGGACTGTCAGCCACTCCTCTTCATTTAGCCACTGGATATGCAGCATTGGCTAACGGAGGTCGGTTGGTAAAGCCGACTCTTCTAGAGAGAAAAAAAATTGAATTGGGCCCACAAGTTATTTCAAGAGAAGTAGCAGAAAACAGTCTTGCCATGCTGAGGGGTGTTGTTACTGAAGGAACAGCTTCTCTGGCTGATGTTAAGGGATATTTTGTTGCTGGAAAAACAGGAACGGCTGATAAGCCAAGTGCTCAAGGGGGCTATGACAAGGAAAAGAATATTACTAATTTTGCTTCAATTTTCCCCACACATGAGCCAAAGTATGTACTAGTAGTGACCTTAGATGAAGCCCAAGATACGTCTGGTCCAGAGCCAAAGCGAACGGCAGGGTGGACAGCAGTTCCGGTTAGTGCAGAAATTATAGCAAGAGTTGCTCCACTATTGGGGTTAAGGCCAAAATTTGATGATCAATCAACTGCAGGTGTAACATTGTCTAATTGGCAGGAGTAATTCAAAAAACAAAGGTAAATTAAATGCCTAAAAATAAAAGCCTAAGTAGGCTCGGCCTTCATACTGTTAATGGCAATGATCCAGTCATAAATAAAATTGTATTTGACAGCAGGGAGGTCGTGCCTGGATGCTTATTTGCTGCTTTGAAAGGTGGTTCGGTTCATGGTGCTAAATTCGTAGAAGCCGTTCTTGATGCCGGTGCTTCCGCTATTCTAACTGATGAAGAAGGAGAGTTAATCTTAAAAGGCTTAAAAATAGATGCTTTGGTTGTAAAGAAAGATGCTCGCAGAGCTTTAGCCAAAGCGGTCTCTCTTTTCATGGAGAAACAACCAGAGACAATAGTTGCAGTTACTGGAACTAATGGGAAAACTTCCGTGGCTACATTTTGCAGACAACTCTGGAACGAAGCCGGTATTCAATCCATTAATATAGGAACGACAGGTGTAGAGGGAAGCTGGTCTACCCCTCTAAATTATACGACCCCAGATCCAGTAAAGCTTCATCAAGTTTTACATAAAGCTGCTTCAGAAGGTATCACGCACGTTGCGATGGAAGCTTCAAGTCACGGGTTAGATCAAAGGCGTTTGGATGGAGTTGAAATAAAAATCGCTGCTTTTACAAATTTCTCGCGTGATCATTTAGATTATCATATTTCATATGAAGACTATTTTAATGCTAAAAAAGGATTATTTGAGCGCTTATGTCCAAAAGAAAAAGTTGGTGTGTTCAATATTGATAATAGAGAAATTAAGGATCTAGCTGATTGGTATGCCTTGAATAATCATGTGGTAACGATCGGGTACGATAAAACAGCTGACCTTGTCATTTTGAGTCAAAAATTTTACCCAAAAAGCCAAGATATTAGATTTTCATTTCGTGATCAAATCTATCAAAAATCAATTAATTTAATAGGAGCTTTCCAAGCCGAAAATCTCTTGATGGCGGCTCTTTTAGTAATTGCTTCTGGTCAAGAGGAAAGTAGCATTTTTGAGATTTTAGATAATATTAAGCCAGTTCGAGGGCGTATGGAATTGGCCGCAACCAAAAAAAATGGTGCTACTGTTTACGTAGACTATGCTCACACTCCGGATGCTATTGAAGTTGCATTAAAATCTTTAAAACCTCATATTCTAGGAAAACTAATAGTTGTCATTGGGGCAGGTGGCGAAAGAGATGAGGGAAAGCGTCCTCTGATGGGGACGGCGGCCGAACAAAACTCCGATTTTGTAATTATAACGGATGATAACCCAAGAAATGAGGATCCATCAGTAATCCATCAGATGATTAAAAATGGTATCCAAAACGATAATAAAGTTAAGGTTATAGCTGATAGAGCTGAAGCAATACTTAATGCGGTGGACTTGTTGGAGGTAGGTGATGGTCTGCTTATAGCAGGTAAGGGCCATGAAACGGAACAAGTTATAGGTGAAAATAATTTTCCATTTGACGATTTTGAGCAAGCCAGTCTTTCAGTTGCTTCTTTAGATGGAATAGAACAATGAGCCTTTGGGAGTCTCAAGATGCAGCTCAAGCAACTGGGGGTAAAAATACTCTTTCTTGGAGTGCTACTGGCGTCTCAATAGATACAAGAACCATTCAACGAGGTGATTTATTTGTTGCATTAAAAGCAGACCGAGATGGCCACGAATTTGTAAATAATGCTTTCGATAACGGTGCGGTGGCAGCGCTTGTGGATCACATTCCTGAGGGTTTCGATACATCTTTTCCATTACTTGTGGTGCCAGACGTAATGCAGGCATTTCGAGCAATGGCGCGTTTTGCCCGGAATCGGTTAAGGGGCAAAGTAATTGCTGTTACTGGTTCTGTTGGTAAAACTTCAACAAAGGAGATGTTAAATACAATACTGACAGAGCAAGGTCAGACCCATTCTTCTTTTGCAAGCTATAATAACCATTGGGGTGTGCCGCTCACCTTAACTCGTATGCGGGAAGATTCAGATTTTGCTATAATTGAGATAGGTATGAACCATCCTGGAGAAATCGCACCTCTTTCTGTTTTGGCCAACCCAGATGTCGCTTTAATTACTTCTGTAGCTCCAGCACATCTAGCAGCTTTTGAGAGTATTGAAGGAATAGCGCAAGAAAAAGCATCAGTTGTAGAAGGATTAAAAAGTGATGGGGCTATCATTATAAATGACGACATTTCAACGGTAGAAACGGTTAAATGTAAAATACTTTCACATAATTTTAATCCTATTTGCTATGGGTCAAAAGATAAAAGAAATAAAATATTAAATATTGACGAAATAAATGATGGCATAAAAATATTGAGCTTAATTGAAGGTGAGGAACAATGCTTTAATTTAAATACCACAGCAAATCATTTTGCGAACAATGCTTTGGGAGCTTTAATAGTTATTAAGATACTTAATTGTGACCTTTCCAGAGCCTGTAAGAGCATCAATACATGGATCCCTGATGTTGGCAGAGGTTCAATCAAAAAAATAAATTTAAATCAAATCGGATTAATTGAGTTGATTGATGACGGATATAATGCAAATCCAGCTTCAATTTCCGCAGCATTAAATACATTAGGCAAGAAAAAAGCGAAACGCAGAATTGCAATACTGGGTGACATGAAAGAATTGGGGTCTTCAGAAATAGATTACCATAAGAAAATAGCGTACTGTGCTGATTTATATAAACTAGATTGCATCCATACTGTAGGTCCACTGATGAAATGCTTGCACGATATCCTTCCCGAGGAGAAGCGTGGTTTTCATTTTAAAAAGTCCATAGACGTTGTGCCTTTGCTCGACACAATTCTTAAAGGTGGTGATTGCTTACTTATAAAAGCTTCTTTAAGTGTTGGAATGAAAGTGATTGCGGATGCAATATCCGATTTGGAATTCACTGAGTAAAGTCTAAGGGAAAAATATGTTATATTGGTTAACTCAACTTTCAGATGGAGGCGACTTTTTCAACCTATTCCGTTACATTACCTTCCGGGCTGGGGGTGCTTTTTTTACGGCGTTACTGTTTGGTTTCATATTTGGAAGGCCTTTGATTAATGTTCTTCGAAAAAAACAAGGCAAAGGCCAACCTATAAGAGATGATGGCCCGGCATCGCATTTTGAAAAATCCGGAACCCCCACAATGGGAGGTTTGCTCATCTTGATTTCCTTACTCTTTGCAACCTTTTTGTGGGCCAGGCTTGACAATATTTTTATTTGGATCGTTATTTTAGTAACGCTTAGTTTTGGAATGATAGGTTTTGCTGATGATTATTCCAAAGTATCCAAACAAAATACAAAAGGAGTTCCTGGTAGAATACGCTTGCTTCTTGGGTTTATTATATCAGCGATTGCAGCCTATTTTGCTGCCATTAATCATCCAGAAGCTTTGCAGTTTAAACTGGCTTTGCCAGTTTTTAAGGATACTTTGCTGCATCTTGGGGTATTATTCATTCCATTTTCGATGATTGTTGTTGTTGGTGCTGCAAATGCAGTAAATTTAACTGACGGATTAGATGGTCTGGCTATAATGCCTGTGATGATCGCTGCATTAGCGTTAGGTGTTATTGCTTACGCAGTGGGTCGCGTAGATTTTACAAATTATTTAGATGTGCATTATGTGCCTGGAACAGGAGAATTATTGATATTTTGTTCTGCTCTTTTCGGCGGTGGCTTGGGTTTTCTTTGGTATAATGCCCCCCCAGCAGCAGTTTTCATGGGTGACACAGGTGCTCTTTCTTTGGGGGGAGCTTTGGGGTCAATTGCAGTAGTAACAAAGCATGAAATAGTCTTAGCAATAGTTGGTGGTTTATTCGTGGTAGAGGCTTTATCTGTAATCATTCAAGTTGCTTATTTTAAGGCAACTGGTCGAAGGGTTTTCTTGATGGCGCCTATTCATCACCATTTTGAGAAAAAAGGCTGGGCTGAACCTCAAATTGTTATTCGGTTTTGGATTATTTCTTTGATTTTAGCTATGATTGGCCTAGCGACACTAAAGGTTAGATAAAAAGTTTTAAAGAAATGATATCGGTTCAAAATGTAAAAAATACCAGCTATGCTATTTTGGGGTTAGGGCGATCTGGGCTATCTGCTGCTGCGGCTTTGAAGGAGGGTGGGGCGAAAATATTATGTTTAGATGATAATATCAACAATCTAAAAATAGCTGAAGATTTGGGCTTCACTTCTACTGTTCCGAACGAAATTAACTGGAATGAAATAGACGTCCTTTTGGTTAGCCCCGGTGTGCCTCACCACTATCCAAAGCCTCATGCTGTTGTTTCCGCAGCCATTGAAAATGGAGTGGCAATAGATAATGATATTGGCTTATTTTTCAGGTCTATTGGTTCGTCTGATTGGGCAAAATTCGAATC
>CACGIS010000041.1 GCA_902573175.1 Paracoccaceae bacterium
GAGATATACCGGTCACTGGGTCCGCCTGGTTAGACCGCGAGTGGTCTTCACAGCCATTATCCGATGATCAAAAAGGTTGGGATTGGTTTTCGCTATCTTTTGAAGATGGAGAGAAGATGATGGGTTTTCAACTAAGACAGTCAGACGGTAGCTACTATACATCTGCTACGTGGATTGACGTTAATGGCGAGACGCAAAGCTATCCAGATGGCGCATTCATGGCTGAGCCACTAGAAGAGACAAGAGTAGCAGGGCGTGATATCCCAATACGTTGGCGGGTACGTCTGCCTGATAGAGATTTAGATGCTGAAGTACTAGCTTTGACGCCAAAGGCTTGGATGGATGTGTCTATCCCTTATTGGGAGGGACCAGTTGGTATTTCGGGTAGTCATGCTGGGCGTGGTTATCTCGAAATGACAGGTTATGAATAAAAGAAGCTGAACTTGTAGCATTCGAAGATTAATGAATGTCAGCTTGGTGTAAGGAATAATTTAGAGAGAATAGATTTAAACATGTTTAAGTTTTTTTGCTGTGAACCAACTTAAAAATGTCATTAGCCCAGCAACTAATAGGCAGCAGGCTAAACCTCCAAACTGATAACTTAAACCAGACAATAATGTCCCAATAAGTCGGCCTGCTGCATTAGCCATGTAATAGAAACCAACATCCCTTGTTATCCGGTCTTTATCTCCAAATGCTAAGATTAGATATGAATGAAGTGAGGAATTTATTGCAAAGATGAATCCAAAAATAAGAAGTCCAAAGACTAAGGCTAAAGTAAGCCAAGTTGAAGAACCGTCAGCAGACCATACCGCTATTGAAAGAATGAGCGGCAATGGCACGAGTAAAGCAGACCAAGAAATAGCCTTCCCAACTACCATGGATAAGCCTTGATTTTTCGAGCCGATTAAACGAGGAGCTAGGCTCTGAACAAAGCCATAGCCTATGATCCAAATGGCCATAAAACTACCAACCAAAAAGAAAGCTTCTCTATTGCCTTCAGGTGTTCCATCCGAAAATACGCTTTGAAAATAAATTGGGAGCCCTACGACAAACCAAACGTCTCTGGCACCGAATAAAAATAGCCGCGCTAGGCTTAATTTATTAATACGAACATCTTTAGATTGCCAATCTTTCAGTTTTTCAGCTTTTTTTGATCGCCCCGGCAAACCAGGTGGCATATTGAAAAAGATAGCGATCAAAATAATTAAGAGACCAATTGCCATTATCCAAAGGGCTGTTTTGAAACCCACCAGGGCAAGAAGAGCCGCTCCTAGGAAAAAACCTAACCCTTTTATTGCATTTTTAGATCCCGTCAGAATGGCAACCCATCTAAACAAGGTTCCGTCTTCTGAGGGTGCAAGTAATTTGACGGCTGATTTTGAAGACATCTTAGTTAAGTCTTTCGCAATACCTGCTGCGCCTTGGACAGCCATGACAAAAATAACAGAAGAAGTAATTGACCAAGTATTATCGAGACCTGCTAATGCACTAAGAGCTCCTATTTGTACTATCAATCCGCTGTAGAGTGTTGCTAGCAAACCAAAACGCGCAGCTAGCCAACCGGCACTAAGATTAGTTATGATTCCGGCTAACTCATATAAAAGAAATAACCAGGCCAATTGTAATGGAGAAAAGCCTAATGCGTTAAAATGCAGAAGGACCAGCATCCTGAGTGCGCCATCTGTTAGCATAAACGACCAGTATGATGCCGTTACAGTTGCGTAGGCACGCAATGGTTTTTCCAGTTTTATAGAATTGTTCAAAGTGAGCCTGCCACCATGCGGGTTATATCACCTAATCTGCATGCGTAACCCCACTCGTTATCATACCAAGCATAGACTTTTACTTGAGTTTTGTTAACGACCATTGTTGACAGGCCGTCCACAATCGATGACCGTGGGTCGTTCGTATAATCACTGGAAACAAGGGGACGTTTTTCGAAGCCAAGAATACCTTTAAGCGACTTATTGGAGGCTTCTTCAAAAAGAGCATTCACTTCCTGTGCTGAGGTTGCGCGCTCCACCTCAAAAACACAATCTGTTAAAGATGCATTGAGCAGAGGTACCCTTACCGCGTGGCCATTTAGTTTTCCTTTAAGTTCTGGATATATCATCGTTATTGCAGTTGCAGAACCAGTTGTTGTTGGTATCAAATTATTGAGAGCTGATCTAGCTCTTCTCATGTCCTTAGACGGTCGGTCAACTATAGTTTGCGTGTTAGTGACATCATGGATCGTCGTTATTGATCCATGTTTGATGCCTAAATTTTCATGAATAACCTTCACTATGGGCGCTAGACAATTTGTTGTGCATGAAGCAGCGGTAATTAGATTTTGAGAACCGTCATACAAATCATGATTTATTCCATATACTAAGTTCAGTGCATCTTTATCTTTGACTGGTGCACTGATAATTACCTTTTTTGCGCCACCGCTAAAATATGGTGCTATTTTTGGGCCTGTTTTGAACTGGCCCGTGCAGTCAACTACTAGATCTATATCATTTTCCTTAAGTGAGACCGGGTTGATATTTTTTTCCTGGGTTACATTTATTTTTTGACTTTTTAGAGTTAATGACCCATCCGCCCAGGAAAAATCTCCCCCCCCACCTGCCATGCACAGAGTCAAATTCAATTAATGTAGCAAGCTGTTCAGCATCTGCATTTGGCTCATTAATTAGTACTATATCACCGTTGGCCCCATGATCGATGAGATCCCTCAAAACCAGTTTGCCGATGCGTCCTAATCCATTAATTACAATGCGTGTCATAATCTAAAATTCCTCAGGAAATTTATCTGCCAAAAATATTCAAAAAATATAGATTTTGATCCATAAATATGAACGGGTTGTTACCAAAAGAATGTAATACTTTTGTGACAACATTTACGGTGATCTTTTATTTTTTAAAAATTAAAAAGTTAAAAAAGTGATCACTTTCTAATAAACGTGTAAAAGCCATATATGACCATAGTGAGAAACGATTTGCCTGGATACTCAAATGAGCCCGTCGACTTCTAAAATAGAAAATTACCCAAACCTAATTTTGTTCTTAGATGCGATACCATTACCTGGTGTGATTATTGGGACTGATGAATTTGTTCATTATGCTAACAAAAAGGCGCGAGATTTATTCGGTGATCTGATACAGGATAGGCATTACATTACAGTAATGCGGGATCCCGAGGTTTCTGATGCAATAGAAGCCGTAATTAAAGATTCTGATACTAGGAAAACTCGATGGGCTACAAGTCTTTCAAGTGTGGATTTAGTTTTTGAAGTACATATAACGAGTATAGGTTCTCAACATTTACTCGTTACTTTTGAAGACTCAACTCAAGTTGAAAAATCGAACCAAATTCGGAGAGATTTTGTGACAAATGTAAGCCACGAGCTTAAAACCCCCTTAACTTCAATCATTGGATTTTTGGAAACTATCCAGACAACTGCAAAAAATGATCAAAAGGCACAAGAAAAGTTTTTGTCTATTATGTCTGATGAGGCAAATAGAATGGACCGACTTGTGAATGACTTGATGTCCTTAAATCAAGTTGAAAGCCAAGAACGCTCCAAGCCAACTACTAAAATTGAATTGACTGAATTAATAAAAGAAACTGTCGAAAAATTCCTCCCAGTTTGTAAAAAAACTAACAACTCGGTTGTTTTTGAGAACTTAAATGAAAAGCTTCAAATAGAAGGTGATCTCGACCAACTTCAGCAAGTAATCTCAAATTTGATTGAAAATGCTTTGAAATATGGTGGGACGGAAAAAGAAATTAAAATTAAATTGCACACTCCTTCATTTCAGCCGCTATTACAAAAACATGGTGTCGTACTTGACGTGGCCGATCAAGGTGACGGAATACCAGACGAGTATATACCAAGATTAACAGAGAGATTTTACAGAATAGACAGTCATCGATCGAGGCAAGTGGGTGGTACTGGTTTGGGTTTGTCGATAGTCAAGCATATAGTCCACCGTCATCGTGGCCGTCTTAGAATTGAAAGTAAGGTTGGAAAAGGATCAACATTTTCAATTTATTTACCCATTGAATAGGCATCTTCTTGAATTTCATAAAACTGTTACAAATGCGTCATAAATCTGTTGCAGAGCATATCTACTGAGCACTCATAGTTTTTGAATTGCTTAATTTAAGGAGATAGCAAATGCCGTTCATTAAAAAACTCTTATCAATTGCATCAATTTCCGTGCTAAGCGCAACTGCGCTAGTAGCACGTGATCAAGTTCATATTGCTGGTTCTTCAACAGTACTTCCCTACGCTTCGATCGTAGCTGAAGCTTTTGGTGAAAATTTTGACTTTCCAACTCCAATAGTTGAGGGGGGAGGATCAGGCGCTGGGCGTAAACGTATGTGTGAAGGCGTAGGGTTAAACACAATTGATATTGCTAACTCTTCCTCTTTAATGAAGCAAGAGCAGTGGGATGCTTGTCAAGAAACCGTTGGCAAGGTCACAGAAGTAAGAATTGGTTACGATGGTATTACTTTTTCCACCCGGCTTGAAAATGAAGGCTTTAACGATTTGACCCCTGCTCAAATTTATTTAGCACTTTCAGACAAATCAACGGCATCTTCTTGGGCTGATGTTGATCCTGCACTTCCAGATGTAGCCATTAAAGCATTCATCCCTGGCACAAAACATGGAACACGTGAAGTTTTTGAAAAGAAAGTTATGTTGGCTGGCTGTAAAGTGGTTGGTACTTATCAGAAGTTAATCGATGAAGGTTTGGAAAAGAAGCCTGCGGAAAAAGAGTGTTTTAAAGTCAGGACCGATGGATCTTCAGTAGACATTGATGGTGACTATACAGAAACTCTAGCTTCACTAGATGCAAACCCTGAAGGCATTGGTGTTTTTGGTTTGTCATTTTTGTTGAATAACACGGATAAAATCTATGCAGCGAAAGTTAATGGCGTTGAACCGTCTACTGAAACTATCGCCTCTGGGGAGTACCCAGTCTCAAGGCCGTTACAGTTTTATGTTAAAAACTCACATGTTTCTCAAGTTCCTGGAATGAAAGAATATATTGAATTTTTTGTTTCAGATGAGATTGCTGGTCCTGATGGGCCTCTTGCAGAATATGGCTTGGTTTCGGATCCGGAACTTTCAGAGACGCAAGCTTTAGTTGAAGCAATAGAATAATTTTATGAAATCGCGAGGGAGTGCCGTGAGGCGCTCCCTTAATAAACTTGGATAATACTTTATGGCTTTAACTGGTGTCTTCTATTCACTTATGGTGTTAGCTTTTTTAGCTTTTTTTGTAAGTAGGTTTTTGACGCTAAAAACTGTAAAAGGCGACATACGCAGACTTCATTCTCGACCTGTTTACTATGGTTTAAATAGTTTATTTCTAACAGTCTTTCCTGCTGTCATTCTGTTAATTTTTTGGTCCTTTGCACAAGCAATTTTAATTGATGGAAAAGTCAAACAGCAAATACCTGAAAACTTCATAACTGAGGACGCTCCTCTGAACTTAATTATGAGTGAAGTTGACAGACTTAGTGAAGGCCTTAAGCAACTTGTGGATCAAGGCACCTTGTCTGCGGCCAAGATAAAAAATGAAGATAGTGAGCTTTTTGGCATAGAAGATAAACTAGAAAGTGCAGGCGTATTTCTATCTAGTTCAATTAGTCCTGAGGTTTTAAGCGCCTCAAGAACTAAGTTTGCTATGGAAGCGTTTGGCAGCTCTATAAGAAATTGGCTTGCTATTTTGGTTTCAGTTTTAGGTTTTTTGTGGAGCCTTAAAAATTCAACAGCAGAGTTTAGAGCTAGAAATCATGTTGAGCGAATAACTTTATTTCTGTTGGGCACGGCTGCTACTCTCGCCATTTTTACTAGCTTGGGGATCGTACTTTCAATGATATTTGAGGCTCTGCGTTTTTTTGGAATGCATCCTTGGACTGACTTCTTTTTTGGATCAACTTGGGCTCCTTCCTTTAGTGCAGGAAGTGAATTATCCATTTTACCTTTACTGTGGGGCACACTTTATATTTCTTTTGTAGCTTTGTTAGTTTCAGTTCCGATCGGACTGTATTCTGCGATTTACTTATCTGAATACGCTTCAAAACCTATTCGAGCAATTGCAAAACCGTTACTCGAAATTCTGGCGGGTATCCCAACTATCGTTTATGGCCTCTTTGCTCTGACAACATTTGGACCTTTGCTCCGTTATTTTTTTGGAGATGGTGGTTTTTTGGGAGTAGAATGGATGTCTGACTCTCGATCAGTAATAACTGCAGGGGTCGTAATGGGAATGATGCTTATTCCTTTTGTTTCATCACTCTCGGATGATATTATAAACGCCGTACCACAAACCCTAAGAGATGGTTCATATGGCTTAGGAGCAACTCAGTCTGAAACTGTTAGAAAGGTAATTTTGCCAGCAGCCCT
The DNA here is from genome assembly GCA_902573175.1 of Paracoccaceae bacterium. Classification (GTDB taxonomy): domain Bacteria; phylum Pseudomonadota; class Alphaproteobacteria; order Rhodobacterales; family Rhodobacteraceae; genus Salinivivens. The sequence continues at coordinate 6,408 of CACGIS010000041.1, forward strand.
GCCAGGTATTATAGGCGCGATATTGCTAGCGGCTTCCAGAGCTATTGGTGAAACAATGATTGTTGTTTTGGGCGCTGGAGCAGTCGCAAAGTTTGCCGGAAATCCGCTAGAAGCGCTTACAACAATTACTACCCGCATAGTAAGTCAGCTGACTGGAGACTTAGAATTTGATAGTCCAGAAACACTAGTGGCGTTTGCTCTTGGCTTAACACTTTTCACAATTACTTTAGGTCTAAATGTTTTGGCTTTGTATATTGTTAGAAAATACCGGGAGCAGTATGAATGACAGAAACTTCCCATACAAACTCTTTATTTAATGTCTCCAGTAAAACTAAGAACAGAAATGCTGCTGAAAGGCGTTTCAGGATATACGGTATTTTAGCGATATCGATTGGATTACTTATGCTACTCGTATTGGCTAGCACGATAATTTTGCGTGGTACGAGTGCTTTCCAGCAGACTTTTATTACTTTGGACGTCGATTTGCTTGAATCTAAGCTCGATAAAAAAGGCAACCGGAATGTTGATGACATTAAGAAAGTTTCGACTTTTGGTTACAGTCCAATTTTATTAAATGCGATGAAAAAAGTATTGGAAAAACATGAAATAAGCACGTCACTGAAAAAGAAGGCTTTGGGTGGAATTATATCCAAAAGTGCTCCCTCTCAAATTCGTGATTTTGTACTGGAGGATGTGAACAGAATAGGTCAAACAGTAGAATTTAAATTTCTAGTTAATGGTTGGATCGATGGATATATTAAGGGACGTTACTCGAGAGAAAGTGTTGCGAATAGTAAATTTGCCAGTGCGGAACAGTTTGATCTGATAGATCAGCTTTTGGAAGTGGGCGTCGTCGAGAAAAAATTCAATTTTGATTTCATTTTTGGAGCAGATGCATCTGACCAAAGACCTGAAGCAGCGGGTATTGGAGTAGCAATGGTGGGCTCTTTTTATTTGATGCTAGTGGTTTTAGTTCTCTCTCTTCCACTTGGCGTAGCTGCATCGATTTACTTAGAAGAATTTGCTAAGCAAAATATTTTTACTGATATAATTGAAGTGACAATTTCAAATTTAGCTGCTGTCCCTTCAATTGTGTTTGGAATATTAGGGCTTGCCGTATTTATCAATTATATGCATTTGCCTCAGTCAACGCCAATCGTTGGTGGGCTTGTTCTTACCTTGATGACGCTTCCCACCATAATCATCTCTACCAGGGCATCTTTGAAATCTGTACCACCAAGTATCAGAGATGCTGCGCTTGGTTTGGGTGCATCAAAAATGCAAACTGTTTTTCATCATGTATTGCCTTTGGCTGCGCCAGGAATTTTAACAGGCACAATCATTGGCATGGCTCAAGCACTTGGTGAGAGTGCTCCGCTGCTATTGATCGGTATGATAGGTTACGTAGCTACCAATATGCCGACGACGATTTCCGAAGGCTTGCTTTCCCCTAACTCGGCAATGCCAGCACAGATTTACGAGTGGGCAAAACGTGCCGATCCAGCATTTATAGAGCGTGCATGGGGAGGAATAATCATACTACTTATTTTTCTTCTTACAATGAATACAATGGCAGTGATATTACGTCGTAGATTCGAAAGACGGTGGTAATAGCTATGAAAGACCAAACGTATTTGGATAGGGAGAGTATTTTGACACCAGGTATATCCAAAATTAGTGCTAAAAACGTCAATGTTTATTATGACGATGTTCAAGCACTAAAAGATGTCTCCGTTGAGATTGGAAAAAATGCTGTAACTTCATTTATTGGTCCGTCTGGATGCGGTAAGTCAACTTTTCTAAGATGCCTAAACCGAATGAATGATACAATAGATATTTGTAAGGTTACGGGGCAAATTCTTTTGGAAGGTGAAGATATATATGATCCAAAAATCGACCCTGTTCAGTTACGTGCAAAAGTTGGCATGGTTTTTCAAAAGCCAAATCCATTTCCTAAATCCGTATATGACAATATTGCATATGGACCAAAAATACACGGGCTTGCCAACACAAAATCAGATCTTGATGAAATCGTTGAAAAATCTCTTCAAAGAGCTGCAATCTGGGATGAGGTTAAGGATCGTCTATCATCGCCAGCTACTGGTTTATCTGGGGGGCAGCAACAACGGATATGTATAGCTAGGGCCATTGCGACTTCCCCTGATATTTTGCTTATGGATGAGCCTTGTTCCGCTTTGGACCCAATTGCTACTGCGCAGGTCGAAGAGTTAATCGATGAATTGCGTGAAAACTTTTGCGTTGTCATTGTTACGCACTCAATGCAACAGGCTGCTAGAGTAAGTCAAAAAACGGCTTTCTTTCACCTTGGAAGCTTAGTTGAATTTGGAGATACGGAAAAAATATTTACTAATCCAAATGACCCCAGAACAGAAAGCTATATTACTGGACGGATAGGATAGGAGACTGAGTTGTCAAACAATCAACATATCAGATCCTCATTTGATCGCGCGTTAGAGAGCTTGCAAGCTAACATGTTAAAAATGGGTGGTCTCGTAGAAGTAAACATAATGGATGCGGCAAAGGCTCTAGAAGACCGAGACCTTGAATTAGCAGAAAAGGTTCGAAGCAGAGATAAACAAATTGATGATTTAGAGGAAGTTATCAATGATGGAATTGCGCGCTTCATAGCTTTAGAGTCTCCAGCTGCTACAGATCTTCGTTTACTATTATCAATTCTGAAAGTTTCAAATAATCTTGAGCGTATTGGTGATCATGCAAAAAATACAGCCAAGCGAACCAATGTTCTTCTTCAATTAAAGAATATAGAAAATTCACATACTTCTTTACGTAGGCTTTCTAAAGATGTGCAGTTAATGCTTAAAGATGCACTGGATGCATACATTAACAGAGACGCAGAATTAGCGATGGACGTCATTGCTAGGGATACCGATGTTGATGAGCTGTATACTGGGCTCTTTAGAGAGTTTCTAACTTATATGATGGAAGACCCCCGAAATATTACTGCCTGCATGCACCTGCATTTTATTGCAAAAAATATTGAGCGAATGGGTGATCATGTTACTTCGATAGCCGAACAAGTTGTCTTCGTTGTTACTGGTGAAATGCCTAAAGAGAAAAGAGATAAAGCAGACAACACTTCTACGGATGTAAGTTTGTCCACGGAGCTTTAAGATGCAACGTCCAACTATACTTGTTGTAGATGATGAGGCGGCACAGCGAGAGGTGGTTGCGTACAATCTAGAGTCTTCTGGTTACAAAGTTATATGTGCAGATAATGGTGAAGATGCCCTTTTGATTGCATACGAAGAGCAGCCAGATCTCATAGTACTCGATTGGATGATGCCAAAGCTTTCTGGCATAGAAGTTTGTCGTCAGTTAAGGGTAAAGAAAGAAACTAAAAATATCCCAATAATTTTGTTATCAGCTCGTTCGGAAGATATAGATAAAGTTAGAGGTCTAGAAGTTGGTGCTGATGATTATGTTGCGAAGCCATATTCTGTAGTGGAACTGATGGCTCGCATACATGCTCAGTTAAGAAGATCAAATGCTTCAATGGTGGGAGAGAAACTCTCATTTTCTGATATAGAATTAGATTCTGAAAGCCATAAAGTTTTTAGAGATGGCAGCGAGATTAAGCTTGGACCAACAGAGTATCGATTATTAAGTTTCCTAATGGAAAAACCTGGTCGAGTTCGAACCCGGGATCAACTTTTGGATCGTGTTTGGGGTCGTGACATTTATGTTGATAGCAGGACAGTAGATGTCCATGTTGGCAGACTTCGTAAAGCTTTAACTCAATATGGTGGTTCTGATCCAATACGTACTGTTCGTGGAGCGGGATACTCGCTTGGTTAATTAACAATTACATAGCCCCTTGTTTACTCAAACTTCTAGGCGCTCTATAGTCTGTTTTGTGAATTACAACGGCGGAGTTAATTATGTCGCAAACGCGGACAGAGACTGATAGTTTTGGCCCTTTAGAGGTACCTTCCGAAAAATACTGGGGGGCACAAACTCAGCGATCAATTATAAACTTTCCCATAGGGTGGGAAAAGCAGCCAGTGGCTATTATCCGTGCGTTGGGTGTTATTAAACAGGCTTGTGCCGAAGCAAATAAATCTGCTGGTAATTTGGATGAAAAAATTGCTGATGCTATTATCAAAGCAGCAGCCGAAGTTGTTGAAGGTCAATTTGACGACAATTTTCCTCTCGTAGTTTGGCAAACTGGTTCTGGTACTCAGTCAAACATGAACGCTAATGAGGTAATTGCAAACCGCGCTATAGAAATACTTGGAGGCACTATTGGCTCGAAAGATCCAGTTCACCCAAATGACCATTGCAATATGGCTCAATCTTCAAATGATACCTTCCCCACTGCCATGCATATTGCGACAGCAATGGCTTCCAGTGATGTGCTTATACCTGGACTAGAAAAGCTAGAGAAAGCTTTGCGTAGCAAGATAGAAGAATTTGATGGTATTATCAAAATTGGACGAACTCATACGCAGGACGCAACGCCAATTAGGCTTTCGCAGGAATTCTCAGGCTATGCTCATCAAGTGCATATGGGCATCAGGCGCATAAATAAGTCACTTGAGGATATATATGAACTGGCGCAAGGCGGCACTGCTGTTGGAACTGGGCTTAATACTTTTGAGGGGTGGGACACCACAGTTGCAAAAAATATCGCAAGGATAACAGGATTACCTTTCGTAACTGCGCCAAATAAGTTTGAAGCCTTGGCAGCTCATGATGCAATGGTTGAAATTTCTGGTAGTCTTAAAACTGTAGCGGCCAGTTTATTTAAGATTGCAAATGACATTCGGCTTTTAGGCTCTGGGCCACGTTGCGGATTGGGAGAGTTAATCCTGCCAGAAAATGAACCTGGAAGCTCAATTATGCCTGGCAAGGTAAACCCAACCCAGTGTGAATCTATGACACAAGTTTGTGCTCACGTGATTGGAAATGATACAGCGGTTGGCTTCGCAGGTAGCCAGGGCCATTTTGAGCTCAATGTTTATAAGCCAATGATCGCCTATAATGTCTTACAGTCCATACAGCTTTTGGGCGACGCCTGTTCGGCTTTTACGGATAACTTAGTCGATGGTTTAAAAGCCGATGATACCCGTATTGATAAGTTAATGCGAGAAAGCTTAATGCTTGTTACGGCGCTTGCGCCAAAAATAGGGTATGATAACGCCACAAAAGTGGCAAAAACAGCGCACAAGAATGGCACAACCCTTAAAGAAGAGGCCATATCCTTGGGCTTTGTGGATGAAAAGACTTTTGATGAAGTAGTCCGACCTGAGAATATGGTTGGCCCAAAATCCTAATCAAAGGGTAGCTGACCTACTTGCATGCTTTTTCAATAGACTAAGCTTTGGAGTAAAGCCTGCTCCTGATCCCGTTGGAGCATTAATTTTTCCGGGTCCACTATGCACAATTTCGGGCTCAGAGAAATCTTCTGTGTAGAACCTATTGCTAGGGAAAATATCACAAGGATAAGCCATGCTTCCCTTTGTAGCCAAAGCGATTGAAGGAGCTTGGCCGGTGGCAGACTCTAACATCCCACCAACCCAAACTGGAATTTTCTTATCACTGCATAACTTTTGTATTTCTAATGCGTTGGTCAAACCTCCAACCCTGCTTGTCTTAATATTTATCCATCTACAGGCTTTAATCTCGATAGCTTTTTTTGCTCGAGCAGGTGAACTGATACTCTCATCAAGGCAAATGGGTGTCGATAATTCCTTTTGAAGTTTTGCATGATCAACAAGGTCATCATATGCCAATGGCTGCTCAATCATTCTCAGGTTCAATCCATCTAATTTCCGAAAAAGGTCTAAGTCATCGAGTGTAAAGCCACTATTGCAATCAATATGCATTATGAGATCAGGGAATGAATTACGCACTTCTGCCATCATCTCAAAACTACACTGCCGATTAAATTTGAACTTTACCCTTTTGTAACCTTCTTCAATTGCTTCGGCGGTGCGATCTATTAATTTTTTCAAATCGGTTTGAACTGGGATGTCTGCGCCAACCTCTATCTCTGGGTTATTACCTCCAATAAGCTTCCAAAGTGGTGTTTTCATTTCCTTGGCATAAAGATCCCACCAGGCGGTATCAAATGCTGATTTTGCAAACTCGTTTCCTTTAAACTGAGAAAATAGACTGGTGAGTTGATCTGCTGAGGTGATAGTTTGGTTAATAATTTTTGGGCCTAATCCATCACGTGCTAGATAAAAAGCTCCAGCCGTATATTCGCTATTGTAAAATGGCAACGGAGCAGGCGCA
>CACGIS010000042.1 GCA_902573175.1 Paracoccaceae bacterium
ATTTTCTGCATCAGAAGCCCAAGCATGTGCTGCCCGCGGCGAAGCATGTATATTGGTCCGTCGTGAAACAAGTCCAGAAGATATTCGCGGGATGCATGCTGCAGCTGGTGTTTTGACGGAAAGAGGTGGAATTACAAGTCATGCTGCAGTTATTGGTCGTGGAATTGGGCTTCCTTGCGTTGTTGGTGTTTCTGAGATCAACTTTAATTCAAATAATAAATCTTTCTCGATTTCCGGTGGACCTGCTTTCTTACAGGGGGATTTGATTACGATAGATGGAACACTTGGACAGGTCCTAGGTGGAGCACCAAAAATGATTGAGGCTGCTTTAGATGACTCGCTTAAATTGATGTTGAAATGGGCTGAAGAGGCTGGTGATATAAAGGTGAGAGCAAATGCTGATACTCCAAGCGAGGCAAGAACCGCGCAAAATTTTAATGCGCATGGTATTGGGCTTTGTCGAACAGAGCACATGTTTTTTGACGCGGATCGCCTCACTTTGATGCGAGAGATGATTTTTGCACATAATAGGGATGAACGCAGAGCAGTTCTGGATAGGTTATTGCCCATGCAAAGGTCAGACTTTTTTGAACTATTTACCTTAATGAAGGGCCTCCCTGTTTGTATTAGATTATTTGACCTGCCATTGCATGAGTTTTTACCAAATGATCGAGAAGGTATGCATGATCTAGCCGAGGCTTTAGATTTGCCATTATCGAGTGTGATGAGTAGGGTAGAGACACTGGCTGAATATAACCCGATGCTTGGCATGCGTGGGGTTCGTGTTGGTGTAACAGTTCCTGAAATTTATGAGATGCAAGCAAGGGCAATTTTTGAAGCAACCGCTGAAGCAAGTAAAAATGGTACTTCCGTTATCCCAGAAATAATGATCCCTCTTGTATCGGCAAAACGTGAAGTTGAACTGGTTAGAGCGCGAATTGATGGAGTTGCGTCGATGGTGCGGGCGGAAACAGGAGTAAAATTTGATTATCGTCTTGGAATAATGGTTGAGACACCCAGGGCTGCATTGCGCGCAGATGATATTGCCTTGAATTCTGCGTTTTTGAGTTTTGGAACTAATGATTTGACCCAGATGACATATGGCTTATCCCGCGATGATGCAGGTCGGTTCATGTCTGACTATGTTCAACAGGGTGTTTTTCCAGAAGATCCTTTCCATACTCTCGACATTGACGGAGTTGGCGAGTTGTTGAAAATGGGTGTAACCAGAGCTCGAGGCGTTAAAAGTGATATTGTTCTTTCTATTTGTGGCGAACATGGCGGAAGTCCCGAGTCTATAGATTTTTGTAGACAAATCGGAATGGACTATGTTTCCTGCTCTCCTTTTAGGGTCCCAGTTGCTAAATTGGCTGCGGCTCAGTTGGCTATTAAAGACCGTATTGATACTTCTAAATAAACCCGCTATAAAATTCTTTATACGAAATTAACACAACATATTGCCATGATGTTTAATTATGACACACCATAAGGTATTTTATTTTGCTGGCTTGGATTAAAATGGTAACGGTCGCGAGCTTAATTTTATTTCCACATATTTTAATTGCGGAAACCCAAAAGGAAGTTATCGATAAGCTTGAAAAATTTGAGCGAAAAAACATCAGTAATTTAGATCCATGGGATGTGGCTCATTTATTTGGGTTGACCAAAGTAAGGCGTCCATCCGAGTGGACTTCCTCAAAATTACTGTCTCTTCCTGTTCCAAAAAGTAACAAGCAAATGTCCTGCCTTGCGGAGGCCCTATATTTTGAGGCTCGAGGGGAACCAATTAAGGGTCAGTTAGCTGTAGGAGAAGTAATTTTGAACCGGGTTGAAGATGCGCGATACCCAAGTTCGATATGCAAAGTTATAAATCAAGGAACAGGGCGACGATTTGCCTGTCAATTTACTTATACTTGTGATGGGAAGCTAGAGACTGTTCACGAGCGACAACCTTACGAAATGGCGTTGAAAATAGCAAAGATACTGATGACGACCCATGACCGAAAGCTCACAAGAGGGTCGACCCACTATCATTCTAATTATGTAAACCCAAGGTGGTCCAAAAAATTCGAACGAATTGCAAAATTTGGCCGCCACATTTTTTACAGACAGCCAATACTGGTATCTCAGAGATAATTGTGACGTAGAATACCTTCGCAGAGACGTCGTTGTTCTATCAATTAGTGAAAAATTGCTTATCTATGAGGTATTAATAATATCTGGTGACTGTATGAGTAACGAAATATATCTGGCATTTGCTCATCCAAAAGAGCGTTCTGAGGCTAGTGAAACCGAAACTGTTTACGATCGAATTTCACTCAGAGATCATATCGTTGACGTTGAAATCGGTGCTTTTCAGTCTGAAAGAGGAAATAAACAAAGAGTATGCTTTAATATTGTAGTTGAGGTAACACCATTTCAGCACAAAATAGAGGATGATGTTGATCGTATATTATCTTACGACAAGGTTACGGAAGCTATTACAATTGAGCTAAATGTTGAAAGATTAAATCTACTTGAAACATTAGCAGAGAGAATAGCTGATAGGATTTTAGTTCAGCCGCAAGCTATACGTGTTTTTGTTCGTATCGAGAAATTGGACAGGGGTCCAGGTGCCTTGGGTGTTGAAATCGTTCGTTCTAATGAAACAAAACAAGCGAGGTCCGTTGAACCGAAAGACTTTCAGTTTAACTGCCCAAAAATATTTATATTGTCCAACAAGGCATTTGAATCAGTTCAATTAAAAACATGTATTGATGAGTTGGAAAGATTAGGGCGATCTGCCATTTTCTGCGTTGGGCTACCTACTGAAAATTACTTGAAAGTAGTTCAAACACAGGTTCAGCGAAGAATTGATTTATTAGCAATTGAGCAAAACGCTTGGAAACTCGCGGCGTATGATAAACGCTGTGTTGTTGTTGAAACAAAAACTGAATTGGATTGGGCCGTAAAGAATGGACAGATCTCAGTTTGGGCTCCAGCAAAAATGTTGCTTGATTCAAAAAATCTTCCAAATTTTGACTTAAATAAAATAGCGCATCTTTCAGAGTGGCTGGCAAACGAATTTGGCGCTCAATATTTGACATTAATCGGCGATATTCCAAATACTGATTGTTCTATAAAAATAGAAACTATACCTTTAAGCTAAAAATTTTCTCAAAAAACTAGATTAAATCACGCCCATAATTATGAATATGACCTCCTACTTCAGACCAATTGTTAGAACTGGCTCACCAAGATCTCAGCATAGTATTTTTTTAGCTGAAACAAATTATTGGGTCAGTGAAGCTGAAGAAATTAAATATGGAAAAGAAACAAAATTAGTTTCAATAAATGATGTTCCTGAATGGTGGAAAAAAAGATGGTTAAAAAAACGATCTGATATCTTAGGAATGGAGTTTGGTTTTCCAAAATTAATGGGGATATTAAATATTACGCCGGATAGCTTCTCTGATGGTGGAAATCATGTCAAATTAGATGTGGCCTTAAATCAGGCAAAATTTATGGAGGAAAATGGAGTAGATATTATTGATATCGGTGGTGAGAGCACGAGGCCGGGGGCATTAACTGTTCCAATTTCAGAAGAAATCAAACGTATTGAACCGGTCATTACTGGTATTTCAGCCAGATCAAAAATTCCTATTTCGGTTGATACGCGTAAGTCGAAAGTGGCATCTGCAGCGCGTAAAGCGGGAGCGTCTATGGTAAATGATGTTTCTGGCTTTACTTTTGATCCTAACCTGCTGACTTATTGTTCAAAATACAAATTACCAGTTTGTGTTATGCATATGAAAGGATCACCAGAAAATATGCAAAATAATCCCAAATATGAAAATATTTTGATCGAAGTGTTCGACTTTCTGGAAAATCAAATAGGGACGTTGGTCAAGGCTGGCATTTCCAGAGATCAAATTATAGCTGATGTGGGCATAGGTTTTGGCAAAAATATAGGGCATAATCTTGCTCTAATAAAAAATATTTCGCTTTTTCATGGTCTTGGTGTTCCATTACTTCTTGGTGTATCAAGAAAAAGTATTATTAGTAATGTAGCAAGGGTTGAAAAACCGAGTGATCGTGTGCATGGCTCTATTTCACTTGCCATCAGTGCACTTGGGCAAGGCGTACAAGTATTCAGGGTACATGATGTTGCAGAAACTAGGCAAGCTTTTGATCTTTGGGTGGCTGTAAATTTTGGAGAGTAGTGTGCAGAAAAGATATTTTGGAACGGATGGTATTCGTGGCCGGGTAAATGAATTTCCAATGACTGCTGAAAATGCCCTCAAAATAGGTATGGCAGCTGGCCAATTTTTTAAAAACAACACGAAAAAGGTACATCGTGTTGTTATAGGCAAGGATACTAGGCTTTCAGGTTATATGTTTGAAAATGCTTTGACTGCGGGTTTGACTTCGATGGGTATGAATGTTTTGCTTCTTGGCCCAGTTCCGACTCCTGCGGTCGGCATATTGACACCATCAATGCGTGCAGATCTTGGTATAATGATTTCGGCAAGTCATAATTCTCACGAAGACAATGGAATAAAATTTTTTGGTCCCGATGGTTTTAAATTATCAGATGAGGCCGAGCAAAAAATAGAGCAATTGATTAACACAGAATTAAGTAATATTGGGATCGTCGATATTGGCCGGGCAAAACGCATTGAAGACGGATTGTTTCGTTATGTAGAGAGGGTAAAATCAAGTTTTCCTAGTGGTATGAGGCTTGATGGCATGAAAGTGGTTATAGACTGCGCAAATGGAGCAGGTTATCGTGCGGCGCCTGAAGTTTTATGGGAGCTTGGCGCAGATGTTATTCCTATCGGTGTGAGTCCAAATGGCTTAAATATTAATAAAAACTGTGGGTCTACAAATCCGCAAAGAGCAGCTGAAGCTGTAGTCTCTCATGGTGCGGATGTGGGAATTTGCCTTGATGGGGATGCTGATAGGATCATTTTAATTGACTCTGATGGGAATATTGCTGATGGAGATCAAATTATGGGTGTCATCGCCTCTAGATGGTCTGAGGATGGATTGCTTACTGGAAACGGAATAGCTACAACCGTGATGTCGAATTTGGGTCTAGAACATTTTCTGAGTCAGCGTGGCATTTCAATGGAAAGGACCCAAGTTGGTGATCGCTATGTTGTTGAGCGAATGCGCAAATCTGGCTTTAATGTCGGTGGGGAGCAATCAGGTCATATAATTTTGAGTGATTTTTCTACAACTGGTGATGGTCTTATTGCGGGGTTGCAATTTTTGGCAGAAATCATTCGGTCAGAGCGTAGCTCTAAGGAACTGGCTCAGGTATTTGAACCTGTTCCACAACTATTAAAAAATGCGTCTTATCAGGCAGGATCTGACCCTCTCGCCAAGCCTAATGTAATAAAAGCTATAAAGGCAGCTGAGTCAAAACTTAAAAACAATGGAAGATTATTGATACGAAAATCGGGCACAGAACCCTTAATAAGAGTGATGGCAGAGTCTCAGGATGAAGAAAAAATGACTAGAGCGGTTGATAGTGTGGTTGCTGCAATTACTGCTTAAATGACCTAACTAATGTAATCAGAGCTTTCATTTGGCTTATATAGATGCCCGCTATTGTAATTGTTGCGGCCAAGTAAAATTCAATGGGTAAAGCTTCTTTTAAAACTAATGCCCCAACCATAGCTGCCCAAAGTGGGACAATGTAATTTGTTATACCGAGGAAAACCGGACCGGCTTCGCGTATCAGTACTACCCTGATAAAATTTGCCATGGCTGTGGGTAATAATCCAAGTAAAATCAAAATTAACAATGTTTCCGTACTTATATTTGGTGGTGGGCCTTCAATGGCAATGGCCCACAAAACCACCCATACAGAGCCAATTATAAGAGACATGGCTGCCAATCCTATAGGATCTATACTTGGCAGCTTGCGCATTAAAATGGAATTACTTGCGTAGCAAAAAGCAGCTAGAATACATGCTAATTTTCCAAGAGTTATTAGAATAGATGTATTATCGCCTAGAGTAAAATCGGGAGAAAATAGAATAACGATACCTAAAAACCCTATAATTAATCCTATAAACTTACTTTTGTCTAAAGCTTCATTAGTGTTAAAAAAATAGGCAAGAGGCAAAACAAACAAAGGCATACTAGCCATTGCTAACCCCGCGAAGCTAGATGTTACATACTGTTGTCCCCAGCTGATAAGCTGGAAGGGCAGAGCCGTGCTTATGATCCCAATAATCCCTAATCGTCGCCAAGCCTTTTCTTTAGTTGCAAAAAGTTTTCCGCCACGCATTAGCCAAATTATACAAGTTATCACTGTTGCAAACACTATTCTTGCTGAAGTTAACCAAAGGGGAGTTATTCCTTTAAGGGCTAATTCTATGAATAGAAAAGTCGAACCCCATACAATACCCAACGTAGATATCATTATCCAATGTCTTGTGTGAATGGAGTTTTCCAAAAAATCGCCTTTCGCAAAAAGTGCAAAGTCTATCTGTTAAAATTAGGTTCATTTTTTAACATCATTGGCCAATCAAGTTGGCCAATGATTTTTGCAGGGGGTTAATTAGTTTTTGTCCTTATCGACCATTTTTCCAGCAGATATCCAGGGCATCATTCCTCGGAGTTTTTCTCCAACTGCTTCAATCATATGCTCATCGTTTGCTCGACGTGCAGCTTTAATTGTTGGTTGACCAACAGCATTTTCAAGCATGAAGTCGCGAACGAATTTACCTTTTTGAATATCGGAGAGAACTCCCTTCATTACCTTTTTAGTCTGTTCATATGGTAGAATACGGGGACCTGTAACATACTGGCCATATTCTGCCGTATTAGAAATGGAGTAATCCATATTAGCAATGCCTCCCTCGTATATTAGATCGACAATTAATTTGACCTCATGAAGACACTCAAAATAGGCCATTTCAGGAGCATATCCAGCCTCGATAAGTGTTTCGAAGCCACAGCGAATTAGTTCAATTAGCCCACCACAAAGTACGGCTTGTTCTCCAAATAGGTCAGTTTCACACTCTTCTCGGAAATTTGTTTCGATTATTCCTGAGCGTCCTCCGCCAATCGCAGAGCAGTAAGATAGTCCTATTTCAAGTGCTTTACCGGATTCGTCTTTATCAACTGCAACAAGGCAAGGTACCCCTCCGCCCTTTGTGTATTCTCCTCGAACAGTATGACCTGGACCCTTCGGAGCCATCATAAGTACATCGATACCTTTTTTAGGTTCAATTAATCCAAAATGGACATTAAGTCCGTGTGCAAAAGCAATTGCAGCGCCTTCTTTAATATTGTCATGCACATATTTTTTATATGTTTCAGCTTGAAGCTCATCAGGCATTGTAAACATTATCAAGTCACACCAAGCCGCAGCCTCCGGAATACCCATAACACTGAGGCCTTCAGCTTCAGCCTTTTTCGCCGATGGTGATCCTTCTCTCAAAGCAACAACCAAATTTTCTGCACCAGAGTCTCTGAGGTTTAGTGCATGAGCATGACCTTGGGATCCGTATCCCAAGATTGCCACTTTCTTATCCTTAATTAAGTTAACATCGCAATCTCTATCGTAATAAACTCGCATTTTCTTTCCTTTGATAAAACTGCAATTGTTATATTACTAAACTTAGAATTAAATGTTCTAATATTGACAAAATATAAAAAATATAATGAAAGTTATTCTAATATTTTAATAAAATAAAAAATAATATGTTAGATGATTTAGATTATCGTATAGTGCGATACCTTCAGAATGATCCGGAAAGCTCGGTAGCTAAACTTGCTGAAAAAGCAGCGACGACCTCTCCAGTTGTCTCCCGGCGGCTAGCTAAGCTTCAGCAAACTGGCTATATTCTAGGGCATGAACTCATTCTAGATTGGAGAGCTCTTGGTTTTGAAGTTCAAGTATCGTTGAGAGTTACCTTAGATAAAACCGAGCCTTCTGCTTTTGATGAATTTCTTAGGGCTGCTCGAAAAATAAAAGAGGTTTTAGAAATACAAACATTTTTAGGCATGGTCGATGTAAGGTTATCGGTTATTGCTCGGAATATGAAACATTACCAGCAGGTCTACAAGGATTCTATATTAGTGCTCCCACATATAATGGATATTGAGGCTTTAATGCACATATCAACAATTAAAATGGATAGGAGATTACCAATATAAAATGCTCAGTATACTGGATAAGCAGCTTTTAAAAAAGCTTTCTTTAGAGCCAAAATTAACCACCTTAGCTCTTGCTGCTTCCCTATCAACTTCTCAGCCAGTAATTTGGCGGAGAATAAAAAGGTTGGAAAACCTTGGTGTGATTAAAGGCAAAAGATTGCTCTTGAACCAAGAATTGTTAGGTTTTGGTGTGAAAGTTTTTCTTGGAATTAAATTGGCTACAAAAGGCGTAATAAGTTTAGACGACTTTGAGCGAGCTGCTTCTGCAATTCCAGAGGTGCAATCAATTGAACACGTTTTAGGTCTCTATGATTATCGGCTAAGAGTTGTTGCGCGTGACATAGCTGACTTTGAAAGAGTGTTAAGAAGGAGAATAATGACCTTGCCTGGCGTCGGTCAAGTGGAGGCTAATGTTTTATTAAGTGAAGAAGTTTTGCCAGGTCCAATTTAGTGTGTGACAATTTAAAGGTTTGTTTTTTTTGGAATTTGAAATTAGCATATGTGTATTGGGGAGTATAAAATGCCAGCTTTATTAAATCATATCGATCCTAACGGATTAGAAGAGTTTTCAGTAGTTTTTACTGATCGCTCGTTAAACCACATGAGTAAAGAATTTCAACAGGTGATGTGTGATTTGTCATCGAATTTGAAGGAGGTTTACAACGCAAATGCAGTTGTTCTGGTGCCTGGTGGCGGAACATTTGCTATGGAAGCAGTTGCCCGTCAATTTGGTGTTGACGCAAGTGTTTTGGTTGTTAGAAATGGATGGTTTTCTTATAGATGGAGCCAGATATTTGAGGCGTCAGCAAACGCTCGAGCAACAACAGTCGTCAAAGCTAGGATGGTTGGAAATGAAGCAGTAGCTCCATTTAGGCCTGCCAATGTAGATCATGTGGTCGAAAAAATTAAAGAAGAGAAGCCTAATATAGTTTTTGCCCCGCATGTGGAAACATCGGCTGGTGTAATTTTGCCAGATGAATATATAAAGAAGATTTCAACTGCTGCTCATGAAGTGGGAGCTTTAATGGTCCTTGACTGTATCGCTTCGGGTTGCGTCTGGATCGATATGGAAGATTGTGGTGTTGATGTTTTAATTTCTGCACCTCAAAAAGGCTGGTCGGCTTCCCCTTCTGCTGGATTGGTTATGTTATCTAGAAGAGCTCTAAATCAAATAGAAAAAACTAACTCAGATAGCTTTGCAATAGATTTGAAAAAATGGCTTTCTATTATGCAAACTTATGAAAATGGTGGACATGCTTATCACGCAACCATGCCCACGGATGCTTTGAGAGCTTTTAGAGACACAGTTTTAGAAACCCGTGAATATGGTTACGAAAAATTAAAATTAGCTCAGTGGGAGCTTGGTGATAAAGTTCGCAAGTATTTGTCAGAGAAAGGTATAAAATCCGTAGCTGCCGAAGGGTTCACAGCGCCCGGCGTTGTTGTAAGTTATACTCAGGATAGTGAAATTCAAAATGGGTCCAAATTTGCTGCAAGAGGGATGCAGATTGCTGCAGGTGTTCCACTTGCTTGTGATGAACCAGAAGACTTTAAAACCTTCAGGCTAGGATTATTTGGCCTAGATAAATTATATAATGTTGATAGTACATTTAAGCGTTTGACCATGGTTTTAGATCAAGTTCTTTAGGTTTATCTATTTCCCATCCCTAATTTCATAGTTGTATGTTTTATCGCAGGTACCTGAAAGAAATTTTCTAAGCCAAAGGCTCTAATATTTTGAACTAATTTATTACTAGAAATAGATATTTGGTTTAGAGCGCTAACGCCAGCAACTCGCTGTCTTATATCGAAAATTCTATTTTTTTGGTACGCGTTTAATGTATCCGTTGATCCCAGTTGATCAGGGTATTTTTGATCTAGATCACTCAAAACTTTAATATCTGCTAAGCTCATATTTAAACCCTGTGCGCCTATAGGGGGTACAACGTGAGCAGTTTCACCAATTAAAGCTAATCTTTGAGAGTATAATCTATCTGCAATTTGGGATATAATAGGCCACAAGCTTCTCTTGCTGGCGAGCTTTAATGGTCCAAGTATATTACAGGATCTGACAGTCATCTCGCGTTCGAAGCTCTTTGTTTCCATTTCCATCAGGTTCTTTGCTTCTTCACCGTTTTCCATCCAAACAATAGCAGATGAAGGCTTGCCTTCGTTATCTGGCAATGGGACAAGGGTGAAAGGGCCTCCTGAATTATGAATTTCTGTTGAAATATTTTTATGCGGAATAGAATGTGTAACAGCAAAAGCTAGAGCTTTTTGTCCAAACCTATGGGTTTTTACTGAAATACCAGCTTTTTCTCTGAGAATAGAGTTCCTTCCGTCGGCTGCGATAACCAGTTTTGCTTTTACTTTATTGCCAGAAGAAAGTTTCACGTAAGCTATCGAATCTCTGCATAACAAGTCAATTGCGCTGGAAGCAGTAATTAATTCACAGTTACTCTGACTATCAATTAGGCTCTTTAGCGCCGCTCGCATCAAAGAATTTTTCACATTCCACCCAAATGGCAAATCTGAAATCTCAGCTGATTTAAATTCTTTCTGGCTTTTAATTTTGGTTCTATTTTTATCACTCGAGGAATCTATTATTTTCATCACCTCCAAGGGCATTGCAATATCTTCAATAGTTTCCCAAATACCCAGTCTTTCGAGAAATAATTTTGAAGGTTGAAGATAGGCCGTAGTCCTATAATCTAGTTGGGCATTATCATTATAAACAAATGGATCGGCGATAATAACATTTCTTCCAGCTTTAGAATAGCTTAGGGCCGCAATCGAACCAGCAAGTCCAGCTCCAGCAATAAAAACATCTGTCTCCATCATTTAAATCCCATTTAACTTTTGTTAATATTAGATTAAATTTTATTATTTAAAAGAATTTGAGGTAATCTGTCGCAGAAAATCCGATAAACGCTTTATTGTATAATTTACATATTTTTTATCTGATTGAATATCACTGATGAGAATAGTTTTGAGACCCAATTTAAATGGGACTTCTAAATTTCTTACTTCGTCTTCAAACATGGCAGATCTTTTGTACACGATATTGGCCTTCGAAAAAATAGTTTCAAATGCTTCTGGAAAAGGTTTTGGAACATAAGTAGCGTCTTCGATACCGTAAATTTCATCAAATACATCAATTAAACCTCGATATTTTAGTACTTCTCTGGCATATGGCACGGTGCCGTTTGTATAGACGAGTTTCCTTCCTGGTAAATTATTCAATGCATCTAATAAATCTAGATCTTTGGGAAGCACGGAAAAATCAATATCATGTACAATGTTCAAGAAATCGCCTGGGTCGATTTTGTAGTTTTTCATCAAACCAGCTAAAGATGTACCGTATTTTTCCCAGTACACCGCTCTCATTTTATCCGCTGCAACCTTGTCAACGTCTAAAAGGGTCATAATGTAATTTGACATTTTGACATTTATTTGGCCAAACAAGTCAACAGATGCTGGATATAGAGTGTTATCTAGATCGAAGATCCAGCAATCGATTTCAGCTAAATTTTCCAATTTTCAACATTCACTGTGTAATTTCTTAATCTTATTTGTTTCTCTTGCTTTTAGGTTGGAAGCTTGCTTATCTGGGTCAATGTATGGGATCGTTTAATGTCATTAATTCGCCAACAAAACAAGGATGCTTATAGTTTAATACTAGAGGCAATAGACATAGGCATATACAAACCAGGAGATCGCCTCGTTGAGAGTGATTTAGCGGACAGTTTTGGTGTGTCACGGACACCAATCCGTGAAGCTTTGCAGAGATTAGAGACCCAGTCGTTGTTAACAAGGGATGGTAGAAGCTTGATCGTTTCTTCACTAGACCATAGTCAGATGGCTGAGCTTTATACTGTAAGAGCTGAATTGGAGGGATTAGCAGCGAATTTGGCAGCCAAACATGCAACAAGCGAAGAAGTGAAAGTGCTCCAAGACATGGTGGATTCTGATCGCAAAATTATCTCTGATCCGTCGGCTTTAGCGAGATCCAACCGACGCTTTCACAAACAAATTCACTTGGCGTCACACAATAGATTTTTGATCAAGCAGTTAGATTTAGTACATCGGTCGATGGCTCTTATGGCTACAACCTCTCTGGCTGCGGATGGTCGAGGCGCAGTCGCTGTCGAAGAACATCAGGCAATAGTTACTGCAATTGCTAAAGGGAGCTCTGGAGAAGCCTCAGAAAAGTTAAGAGATCATATATCCATAGCGTTCATAACTCGCTTGAAACAAGACAGTCTAAAAATAGACTAATTCTACTCCCCCAGAAAATTTTAGTTC
>CACGIS010000043.1 GCA_902573175.1 Paracoccaceae bacterium
CTGCGCGTAATCATCTTCGCTACATCCATCTGTCTGAATCCGATCGAGGGACCCCAGGATGTGGAACTTGCGATTGGAACGAGATATTCGCGACACTTGCTGCGATCGAGTTCAGAGGTGGACTGGCAATGGAAAGTTTTATCAATATGCCGCCAGAGCTTTCATATGGGCTATCGATCTGGCGCCCAGTCGCGACAGGTGAAGACGCCGTTATGAATGAGGGGCTTCCTTTCTTAAGAAATATGGCTAGACAGTATGGATTGATTACTGGATAGGTAATTCCAAATAAAATAATCAACAGACGCAATCATTTACGCCTACGCCATTATCAAGTTGTGGCAAGTGAATTCGCAATAAAGCTTCCGATTAAACGCCAAAATTAGATCATGAAGAAGCCATGAATTCCTGTCTGACGCGAGTTCCCTAACATCCGCAGCGAAGAGGTGCAAACTAACTTGTTCAAAAGATTATATTTTTCGTAATTATCCGTGTTTAGAATTTTCCTTGGCTTCTGCAATAGAGAAGCCGGAGTAATTGACACTTTTCAACTCAGTATATTCGTGTAAGCCACCGATCCCAAGTTCTCGGCCAACCCCTGAGCAACCGAAACCTCCTCGCGAAACAGCAGGATGC
The DNA here is from genome assembly GCA_902573175.1 of Paracoccaceae bacterium. Taxonomy (GTDB): domain Bacteria; phylum Pseudomonadota; class Alphaproteobacteria; order Rhodobacterales; family Rhodobacteraceae; genus Salinivivens. The sequence continues at coordinate 634 of CACGIS010000043.1, forward strand.
TCTGCTAAAAGTCCTTCACCTGTAGAGGTAGCAAAAACAGCTCCTGCACGTATGCGGTTAGCAACTCTCATTGCCTTTGCGGGGTCAGAAGACATAACAGTCGAGGCTAAGCCAAAAGCTGTTGAATTCGCTTCTGTTATGGCCTCTGCTTCACTAGAAAAAGAGCGTACTGAAAGCACTGGTCCAAAAATTTCCTTTTGCCAAGCATCTGAGTTGCGTGGCACATTAGTCAAAATAGTTGGTTGGATAAAATAGCCGCCGGATTTTTTTACATCCGCGAGATTAGGAACTCCACCACCAGTGTAGATTTCGATACCTGCAGCTTCGAACTCATTAAGGAAACCCAAGATTTTTTCGTGTTGAGAAGCAGAAACCACTGGTTGGATCACATCTGTCATTCCGGTTTCCCATGCCCTGTCACCGCGTTCCCTTTCCGTAATGGGGTCCCTACAGTAAGGTATCTTCTCCAACACATTTTTCAGTTTTTTCAACAAATCGTCTTTTATTCCTTCCTGTACTATTAGCCGGGTATGTGCAGTACAAATTTGGCCGCCATTAGTTAGGCATCCCTTAATAGTGGCTTCAACCGCTCGCTCGATATCCGAATCTTCAAATACCACCATGGCCGACTTACCACCCAATTCTAATGCTACCTGCGAAAGTTTTGGGGCAGAAGCTTCCATAATCTTGCTGCCTGTCAGTGACGAACCCGTGAAAGAAACCATTGAAACTGAGGGCGAGGCGACAAGAGCGGCGCCAGTTTCACGATCGCCAGTTACAACGCTAAACACGCCTTCAGGAATACCTACATCCTGTGCCAACTTGCCTAAGAACATGCAGGAAAGACCTGCTATTTCTGAGGGTTTGAGGATGGCGCAATTTCCGGCTACCAACGCTGGAGCTACCTTTCGAAAAGCAACATTTAGTGGGTAATTCCATGCTGAAATTAAACCAACGATACCAATCGGGTCCCGTCGGTAAACAACATCCCATTCAGCGGGGGGAAGTCCGCCCATACCTCCACCAGAGTTAACCGGTTTATCCTGCTCTGCGTCCAGAACGGCACCGAGCGACGCCCAGTATTTACCTTCACTAGCAGCGCCACCAAGTACCATCGCAGCTTGACGAAAGGGCTTGCCAACATCTGCAGCTTCAATTGCAGCTAAAACCTCGATGTTTTCCTCAATACCTTGCGCCATGCGAGAAACTAAATCACCCCGTGCTGAAGCCGGCATATTTGCCCAAATACCATCTGACCAAGCAGCTTCGGCTGCGCGGATGGCTGACCCTATGTCATTGGCATTACCTTTTGGCAGTTCATGAAAAACTTCACCTGTCGCAGGATAATGGGTTGGCATCTTTTGACCATCGATGGGGTCAACAAATTGACCCCCGATAAACAACTTATTAAAGCACTCGGCAGTTAAGTGTTTCTGTACTTGGTCTATTGAATTTGTTTTAGAGATTTTAGTCATTTTATTATTCTCCTAGTCTGTATCACCAATATCACCCAGCAATAAACCTATTACTCGAGTTCATCTCTCCAAGGTGGATTTGCCCCCGCTCGGCTAACCGTTATAGCCGCGGCGCGGACACCAAAATTCAAAGCTGCAACAATATCGCTTTCTGAAATCACAGTGATAGCAGCTTTTTTCAAAAGGCCTGCTTCGGCGAGACTCGCAAGAAATCCAGCGTTGAAGCTATCACCCGCGCCAACTGTGTCGACAACATCTACTTTCAGACTGTCAACGAAGATTGGATTTCCCTCAGGCTTCCAAGCCCTTACACCAGAACCACCACACGTTAAAACAACAAGGGAAGGCCCAAGTTTCTGCAACTTAGCAACTTTTGTTTCAGTGGATGCTAATTCGGGAAAGAACCAATTTAAATCTTCGTCAGAAACCTTTACTATGTCAGCTAATCTGAGCATCCGTTCCATATGATCACGAAAGACCGGTTCATTTGAAACAAAGCTTGGCCGAATATTGGGATCAACCATGACGACCGAGTTATTAGCACGTGTCTCAGCAAATTGTACATACGTCTCTGCCCCAGGTTCACAGTGAAGACTAATGCCACCGAATAAAAAGGCTGTAACATCTTCCAATCGGTGCGGCATATCCTCGACTGCTATCATTCTACCCGCTGAGTTTTCGTCATAAAATAAATAAGATGCCTGACCATCAGTCAATTGAACAAAAGCCAACGTTGTCGGACGATCTGAAAGTATGGCATTGCTGGTATCTACATTGCTTTTACTCAATTCAGCCATGAGCTGTTGACCAAAAATATCGGTAGAAATGCCACTCATTAATCCCACACGACATTTAAGCCGACCTATACCAATGGCAGTATTGAAAATAGCGCCCCCTGGGTAAGGAACAAAACCATTCTTATCCTTCAATGTCTGCTCTGGGATCATGTCAATTAGAGATTCTCCGCAACAAAGGATCATGTTAATTTCCTAAAATTTATGACTGCATTTGTCAGTCTTACATAAGTGGCTCAACTTAGACTTCTAGGTAGATTTCAATCGCTTTGTCTAGCCCTTGGTTCCATATTATACCCAACCAAGTCTCAAAGCTGTTAGCAAATTGCGGTTCCCTAGCCAGGTTTCCATATATTTGATTCATTTCTAACCATAGGCTTGGGCTACTACGCGCGGCTTTGGCATTGGCTTGAAGTTCGTCCCAGAAAGGGTCATTTGGTTCAATTAATGTACCATCTTCGCGTGTACCTTCACACATACGGGCCCAAGAAGCTTGGATTAAAGCCAATCCATCAATAGGTGTTCCATTGGCTAATCCATCACGAATTGATGGAATTAAGAATCCGGGATGCCGAGATGATCCATCAAAGGCCACTCGGCGGGTCGTATCAATTATTTTTGGGTTTGAAAAACGTTTGTGAACTAAATCAACATAATCCTCAGGTGTTATAGTAGGTACTGCTTTTACTTGGGGTGCTACTTCCCTGAGAATTACTTTTTGAAACAAAGGGCCTAACAAGGAATGTTTCATGCATTCTTCAATAGTTTCAATAGAAAGCACCTCCCCGGGTACAGCGACCACCTGATGACCACCGTTAAGAATACGAATTTTCATCATCTCAAAATCATGTACGTCGTTTGTAAAAGTAGCACCAGCTATGTCCCAATCTGGACGGCCCGCACAAAAATCATCTTCAATCACCCATTGGCGAAAGTCTTCATGGGTGACAGGCACTGCGTCGGAAATGCCAAGATCATGAACCAAAGCAAGCTCTTTAGCGGTGGTAGCCGGCACGATGCAATCGACCATTGAATTAGGAAAACTACAATTTGCTTCAATCCATTTGGAAAGCTTTGGGTCAGATAGTCCAGCGAGCGCTATCAGTACCTGACGCAAGGCTGCTCCATTGCCTTGCAGATTGTCGCAGCTTTGGCAGGTGAAAGGTCCCACCCCACTGTCACGCCTCAGCCGCAGGGCGGCGACCATGGCCCCAAATGCGGTTTTTGGCGCCTCTGGATTGGTGGCATCATAGACGATATCTGGGTGGCCAGAGTCAAAGCTTTTGCTGACAGGATCAATATAATAACCGCCCTCAGTCACAGTCAGAGTTACAATTTTAATCTCTGGCTTGGCCATCTGGGCGATCAGTGCTCCATTATTGGCTTCGATTGGGACATAATCAATCATTGAGCCCACAACTTCCACTGTGCGGCCCACCGGGGATAATTCAACAAGGGTAGTAAGGAAATCTTGCGCTAGCAGTTTTATGCGCTGGGCTTTGTCAAATTCTTTTACGCCTGCACCAATGATAGCCCAATCATGGGCTTTCCCCTGCTGCATCAAGCGATGCAGATACCAAGACTGATGGGCGCGGTGAAAATTGCCCAGACCAATGTGAACAATTCCCGCGGTTAAATTGCTACGATTATAGCTAGGGATTTTCACACCACTGGGAAGTTCGGGCAGCGTTGAATTCGACAGGTTAGGAATAGCAGGAGTCTGCATTTTTTCTTTCATCAAGTCGTCTAGTTCTCTCCATCAATAGTCTAATCCTAAAAAGTGCATCTTAATATCTTGCATCAATATTGGAGCCATTTTTCATAATCACTTACTAGTAAATGGCGCGGCGGTTCGTCTTCTTCGATTTGTGAAAAACGGCCTATTGCTTCACGGAAAACATTGTCGGTATTGTCGTCATTAACCGTCGACACCTCACCGATCAAAACGTCACCACCTTCACCCCAAAAGGCATGCCAGTCCCCGGGCAATAGGGTCACGCTTTCTCCGGGAGCGAGGCGGAGTTTTTCCCCAGGGGCAAAGTCTCGGCGAATACCATCACAGAACACTACTCCACCCGTATCGTTGGCAAACTCACCATCGGTATTAGATCCAAATAACTCCACCACTAATGTGGCACCACCGCGATTAATAATATCTTCTGCTTTGATTACATGAGTGTGCATGGGCGATAGCTGGTCTTGCTTTGAGATCAGCAGCTTTTCAGCATAGCACATGCCACCACCACGCTGCAAATCTGCCAATCGGCCATTGCGCAGGGTGAACAAAAACAGTCCCATGGAGTCAAAATTTCCCGAGCCGAAGTCAGTGATGTCCCAGCCACATTGTGTATCGATAATATGCTCAGCGATGGTTTTATTGTCGTAGAACTCTTTGGGAGTCCAGTAGCCGAATGGTGGTAATTGGAATCCAAAGCTGCGGATCATCTCATCCGCATGTGCCATAATATCATTAACTCTTGAACGTTTCATGCTGTGTCCATATTCATATTTTCAAACTGATACCAGGCGGTCAGATACCACGCCTGCGCCTGCGTTCTTTCATTTTTTCATGTGCTTCGGGCGTACCATCGTGGAAAGACCCAAACCATTTATCCAACGGAACCATGCCGTCGGCGTAATTCACTTCGAAATATTTGTGATGGAGATAATGTGCGTAATAAGACCTATCAACGGATGTTTCCTCGCCAGTCACAATCCGGTCGAATCCCGTATGTCCCTCCGCTGGAGCAACCCCAAGCCTAGATAGGAGATTGATCATATGCACGGGGTGTGCCGGTATAACAAAGAAGATTAGGACAGAGGAAAAATAGATCACGTGTTCGATTGGGTGCATTGAAATTCCAGACCAAGGTCCTGGATTTGTATTTCGATGATGAACCTGGTGCGCAATTCGGTAGAGAGGCGGCCAGTGTAGGAAACGGTGCGCAAAATAAAACCCAACTTCATGCACAAACGGTACAAGGAGGAAAATTAAAATGAATGCCACTGGGTTCTCGACCGGATTGATTATCGTCGCGTAGCCATTTGAATAGGCCCAAAGCAATAGCACTTCATAGCATGTCCAGATAGGTACCCCGCTTGCCAGTGACCAGAACATGTTGTCATAGGTCTGATTATTAAAGGTAAAGCGCTTTGAATTTTTGTCAGGCCATTTTCGGTTATATTTAAAATCTGTACCCTGTTTTCTAAATACATAGAGCCATAAATGCCAAGCACCATAAACAATCAGCGCTAGAACAAGGTTGCGTACCAGAAGCACCCCGAACCAAAATACCGAAAGTGTCTGGAAATTATCCAGTGACGGGGTCAGAAAGAACCAGATACCGATCGCAACAATAGCGTAGGCCACATTCCAGGGTAGCAGGTACCCAGGAATTCCAAAGAACCAGGTCACTAGGGCTCTAGGCTTTGGAGGCCAAGCAAAGAGAGGACCGTAGCTTATCGGCTTGTCTGGTGACCAGTCTCCTCGCGAATCCTCGCGGCCAAAGTTTGATTCTCCCATCAAAATCTCCTAAACAAGACAGTTTATTAGGTTATCCAAACAATAAAAATCCTGATTGCCAGCCTGTCAAGGGCAAACAAACTTCACGTCATTTCAAATACATCCTGTGTTAATACTGATATTTAGATAAATCTATGAATGTCCCAAAAGCTGATATAATGTTGGAAGACGAGACTGCAAGTGAGGTGTAGTGTGGAATTTGACTCAAAACGTTTCATCCAAGAAACGAAATCCGAACTTTTACGAAGGTTCGATGTGACCGAAGCATTTAATAAAAGTCGCGATATGATGCTCCGCGAAATTGAAGCCATAAGAGGCAAGCATGATTCAGGACTTCCCGTTATTCCACAAGTTGAATATCATGACATTGTTAAAGGTACTGTTGAAGAACCCTTTCGTGATTTGGTTCGGCGCCGTGGATGCGTGATAGTAAAAGGTGTTTTTGATTGTATTCAAGTCAGTGAGTGGAACCATGAGATTGGCGAATATATTGACCGAAACGATTATTTAACTGCAGCCAACAAAAAAAAAGATCTGGACAAATATTTCAGTGGGCTTGAAGATGCTACCCCACAGATTTTTAGTCTTTACTGGTCGCGCCCGCAAATTATGGCAAGGCAGGCAGAAAGTATGGCAACTACAAAGCGTTTCCTAAATCGGCTGTATAATATTTCTGGTCCTACTGGTCCCGAATTCGATCCTGAGAACGATTTTGCTTACGCCGATCGCATCCGTCGCCGTCAACCAGGAGACACAACGCTTGGCCTCTCACCTCATATGGACAGCGGATCCTATGAAAGATGGTGTGATCCAGCCTATCAGGCTATATACCGTCTTATTTACGAAGGAGATATCCAAGGCTTCGACCCATGGAATGCTGCTTTTCGCACGCAAACACGCGAATATGTATCGCCTTCTGTTTGCTCGATGTTTCGTACATTTCAGGGATGGACTGCACTGACACCACAGGGTCCTGGCGATGGAACTCTGAGCCTATTACCAATCGCAAAGTCAATTTCCTATTTCTTACTTAGGGCTCTGCAAGAAGATGTGGCTGAGGATGACCTTTGTGGCGCGCTCCCCGGGCGGGCACTAGGCGCAAGCGAAGAATGGCACAACGAAATTCTGGAAGGCTTAATCAGTATTCCAACAGTAGAGCCGGGTGACACGGTTTGGTGGCATCCAGACGTAATACATTCCGTTGCAAATGAGCATCAGGGCGACGATTATGCAAATGTTATTTACGTCGGAGCATCACCAGTTTGCGCAAAAAACGAAGCTTATGCACGCAGACAAGCAGATGCCTTCCAAGCGGGACGAAGTGCGCCAGATTTTGCTGCAGAGGATTATGAGGTAAATTTCGAGGGGCGGGCAACAGTTGACGATCTCACCGAACTTGGCCGTCGACAATTGCACATCGCCTAATTCGGACAATGCCGAGTATTAGGCAGTATCCTGTTTTCGAAATACTAACATTCCTTGCAGTAACAAATATAGTCAGCTAACCTGCTAGGCTCATGTGAAGAGGCGAGTTAATCTTCGACTCGATAGATTAGCTTAAACACAAACGGAGTTGAATATGGATAAAAGAAGGGTAGGGCAAACGAAGCTTGAAATAGACAGCCTTGGCCTTGGTGGCGCGCCACTCGGTGGAAATTTTGTAGACCTTGGGTATGCTCAAGCTGAAGAGTTGATTAAAGCCGCAAAAAATACAGGCATCGGCTATTTTGATACGGCGCCTTGGTATGGCTTTGGTCGTTCAGAACGTGTGATGGGTGATGTTCTGCGCGGCAGTGAATACATCCTATCCGATAAAGTTGGGCGCTTACTTGCGCCCGGTCCAGTCAAAAATCCAGGTGATTTCGGCATGGTGGACCCTCTGCCGTTCAATGTTGTTTACGATTATAGTTATGATGGGGTCATGCGCGCATATGAAGATAATCTGCAAAGGCTAGGTCTAGATAGAATTGATATTTTATTGGTGCATGACATTGGAGAATTCCAGCATGGCCAAGATCATGTGAAACATTTTAAAAATTTGGAAAGTGGTGGTTACCGCGCAATGGATGAGTTGCGCACTGCGGGTTTGATCAAAGCAATTGGACTTGGGGTTAACGAAAACAAGGTATGCATGGATGCTTTGGCGATAGGGGAATGGGACGTTTTTCTGCTTGCTGGCCGGTATACTCTTCTTGAACAGACAGCAGTTGAAAAATTATTTCCAGCTTGTCGCAAGGCTGGCACGTCAATCATCTGTGGTGGCCCTTTTAATTCGGGCGTTCTCGTTGGACGGGATACCTGGAATTATGCAAAGGCCCCAAAAGAAGTGATAGACAAAGCACGCGCGTTGGGTGTTGTTGCAGATGAATTTGGCATTCCTCTTCCCGCTGCTGCGCTACAATTTCCCTTAGGTGATGAGATCGTCTGCTCCGTCATTCCAGGCCCGAGAGACAAGGGAGAATTGGAGCAGATCGTAACTTGGTTCAAGACACCTATACCAACAGAATTTTGGTCTACTCTGAAAGAAAAAAAATTGATAGAACCGTCAGCTGCCGTTCCTAGCTAAACGGCCGTAAAGCCGCCATCAATCGGCAGGCATACGCCTGAAATCATTGCTGATGCATCCGATAGAAGGAAGACAATAGGTGCTGCGCAATCCTCTTCAGTTGCCCAACGGGTAAGCGGCATAGCCTCCAGAAGTGGGCCGCCAACGTCCTCCCGTCCCCAATACCATTCCGACATCGGTGTCATCACAACCGTTGGATTTACAGCATTGACGCGAATGTTATACTTTCCCAGTTCTAATGCGGAAACCCGTGTCATTGCATCGACCGCCCCTTTAGAGGATGCGTAAGAAATATGTCCGGCTAGCCCAACAAGCGAGGCCTGACTAGAAACATTTACAATAGAGCCGCCCAGCCCAGCTTTGATCATCCCCTGAGAGGCATACTTTGTCACAAGAAGTGTGCCGCGCGCATTCACACTAGTGACCTTGTCGAACACCTCCAAATCGGTTTCCATCGGCGATGCAATCTCACCGCCCCAGCCACCGCAGTTTACGATACCAAAAACCTCAATGCCTGATAGGGCGTCTTTCACGGAAAGCTCTGATTCTAGATCAAAAGGCAGCACATCACATCCTGTATCCATTGCCAACTTTGCCAGTTTATCTTCGTTCCGGCCTGAAGCGATAACCTTTGCTTCTTCCTTAACTAACATACGTACTGTTGCAGCGCCGATACCACCAGATGCGCCAGTAACAAGGATTATACGATCTTTTAAGCCTGTATTCACAGTAGTCCCCCATAGGATGAATAATTAGATTTTAAACAACATTAATAAGTTGTCTAGAGAGGATTAGGTGAAACAAATTATCTAGACTCACTTGCAGATTACGGATTACAGGAAATTTTTGTTGTAAGATAGAAAATTGCAACCTAAGCTGGTCTGACGAGTGCCCGTAAGGGCTCAACAAGAACTAATACCTGGGAGGGAATTTAATGTTTTTAAAAAAATTGTCGGCGCTGACTTTGGGCGTCGCCGCTATGGGCCTAACCGCTATTCCAGCGGTGGCTCAAGACTTTAAGGGCGTTACAGTCGATATTTTAACGCGGCCTGGCTATGTGATTGCAGGTCCTTTGGCTGAACGTGGCAAAGACTTTGAAGCAATGACAGGGGCAAAAATTGTGGTGACGGAAGTTCCGTTCGCTGAGATTTTTCCAAAGATTCAAGCTGACTGGTCAACTGGCACCAATTCAATCGACGTGGGCGTTTTTGCTGCCGGTTGGGGCGTAGAACTTGATGCCGCTGGTCTGTTAGAGGACCTCGATCCCTATATTGCAGCCGACAGTAAGATTGATCTTGATGACATCGCGCCTTATTTTCGCGACTTCGGTCAAAAAGTTGGCGGAAAAACTAAACTTCTGATGGTCGATGGTGACTTCCAGATGGTCTATTACCGGACTGATGTTTTAACCAGTAAAGGATTACAGCCACCCAAAACTTGGGAAGAGTATTTGGACGTTGCTTCCAAAATCCACGGTGAAGACATGAACGGAGACGGTGAAGGCGATTTTGGTTCCTGCATCTTCAAAAAGAGAAATGCACAATCGTACTTCGCGATCCAGACCTTTGCTGCCCCAATTGTTCAGACACAAGGTACTGCCCAAGGCTTCCATTTTGATAATTCGAACATGAAACCGATCATCAATAATGAGGGCTGGAAAAAAGCGTTTGAGCTCTACAAAGCTACGGGTAAATACGGTCCACCAGACGAGTTGAATATGGATATTGGCGATACTCGCGCGTTGTTCAAAGCAGGTCGGTGTGGCTTGATTGTAGAATGGGGTGATCCAGGTACTTTGCAACTTGACGATGATGCAAAATCAATCAGAGGCAAGATGTACGCTATTTCAGCAGTTGGCTCAACGGAAGTGCTAGATCGAGCAACTGGAAAGTTGGTTCCTGTTTCTGCTGCGACGGCCCCCTATGCTGTTGACGGCATCAACTATGCGCCGTTTGCAGCCTTTGGCGGATGGGCAGGAGCAGTCAATAAAGGGGCTGACGCAAAGACTAAAGCTGCAGCTTACGCATTCTTGTCTTATATGAACCAAGCGGCACAATCTGGTGTTGATGTGACGATTGGCGCAACTGGCTACAATCCATACCGTACCTCGCAGTTGGCGAGTACTGATCTTTGGGTAAAAGCGGGCATGCCAAAAGCATTGGCTGATAACTACCTTGGTGCAATTAACGGTGCTATCAATAACCTCAACATGGCATCTGACATGAAAATCCCAGGTGCTCAGAAATACACTTCTGTCGTTCTCGATACCGAGCTTGCGCGCTATCTGGCAGGAGAAATTACCGTTGATGAGGCTCTGGCCAATATTGAAGAAGGTTGGGAAGAGGTCACTGAAGACTTTGGACGCGACGAACAGGTCGCATCCCAAGCCTTGGCACTTGGTCTCTAAATAGGCCGTTTAATTAATGCCTTCATATAAAACTTCGCTCCAGCCGACTGTCATGTCGGCTGGCGTAACCCGAAGAAACCGGTTGGGGGAATGGGTGGACCGACATTCCGGTACATTTTTCATCGCACCTTGTGCGACTTTAATTTTAATTTTTGCAATTTTTCCAACAGTTTATTCGATTTTTTTCGCTCTTAGCCGTGTACGTTTTACGGGAGACGGGCTTAAGTTTCGTTATGTAGGTCTTCGGAACTTCAAAAAACTGTTTTTTGGCAGTGGTGAGGTACAATTTCTGGGCCGGACCGATCCTGTCAGCATTTTTGGATATGCAATATTTATAATAATTGTCATCGCAGTCTTGGTGTGGCTCTGGAGGTCTCGAAAACATACAACTTGGGTAGGCATGATAGGACGGACGATCTCCGCAACTATGGCGATTTTCCTGTCTTGGCTTTTGTGTGCGTCGCTCTTGTCCGGAAATGCGATAGGTACTCTTTATACAACACTTTTCTATGTTATCGTGGGCTGTGCTCTTCAATTTGTGGTCGGCACTGGATTAGCCTTTCTTTGTTCACAGCCAATTTCTGGCAAAAACTTTTTTCGGGTGGTTTTCTTCATTCCACTTATGATAACCCCTTTGGGTGTTGGATATGCAATGCGGATGTTAGCCGACGTCACTAAGGGTCCGTTTGAGCCACTTTTGGCTTTTCTTGGGTTATCAGATTGGGTCTGGTCTGCCGACGCATGGTCAGCACGATTTATAATGATGATTGGTGAATCTTGGCAGTGGATACCCTTTATTTTTATCTGCATGTTGGCGGCATTAGAGAACGTGCCTAACGATCATGTTGAAGCAGCACAAGTCGATGGAGCATCAAGCCCTCAAATTTTCAGAGAGATTATTTGGCCACAGGTCCTGCCTGTAGCAGCAACTGTATTGTTGATACGAATGATAGAAGCGTTCAAGATCGTCGATCTTCCCAACATTATGACAGGCGGTGGGCCTGGAACTGCAACAGAATCGATGTCTTTGCAGGCAATGTTCG
>CACGIS010000044.1 GCA_902573175.1 Paracoccaceae bacterium
CGCCGTTCTTGAAAAACGCACTTTTTGGACACGAGCAAAAATAGAATTATCTAAATCACCCTGGACAGCCCGCTTTGGTATGTTGATAATATTTATATATGCTGTTTTAGCGATATTTGCTCCAATATTTGCTCCATACGGAGAAGCAGAAGTTTTCCCAGAGCCTTATGCCGCTTGGAGTTCAGAGCACATATTTGGTACTGATCAAATTGGCCGTGATATTTTTTCACGTATGATTTACGGTGCGCGTAATACAGTTGGAATAGCCGTTGCAACAACATTTCTGGCTTTTCTCATCGGTGGAGCTCTGGGACTAGCCGCCGCAATTAATCGATCATACATCGACCAACTTCTGAGTAGAGCTGTTGATGTTTTAATGGCAATTCCCAGCCTAATATTTGCACTTGTTTTATTATCAATTTTTGGATCAACAGTTACTAATTTGATCATTATTATTGCTGTATTGGACTCTACACGCGTCTTCCGTTTGACAAGAGCCGTTGCCGTAAATGTAGTGGTAATGGATTATGTTGAAGCCGCCCAATTACGTGGAGAAGGTATAGGCTGGATAATGCGAAAAGAAATTTTGCCAAACATCATGCCGCCTTTAATTGCTGAGTTTGGGCTAAGGTTTTGTTTTGTATTCCTGACTATAGCAGCTCTTTCATTCCTTGGGGTCGGAATACAGCCTCCCACTGCTGATTGGGGGTCTATGGTTCGTGATAATGCGTCTTTGATAATGTTTGCCCAATATGATTTAAAGGCTGGTCTAACTCCACTTTTACCGGCAGCCGCAATCGCACTTCTTACAGTAGCCATCAATTTCGTAGTGGATTGGTTTTTGCACAAAACAAGTGGAATACGCGATGAGCAGTAAAAATCAAAAAGCTGATCCACTGATCCAAATCAATAACCTAAAGATAGAGGGTTTTTCTGACGAACAGTGGCACCCTATTATAAAAGGGGTAAACCTCACGTTAAAACGAGGGCAAGTAATGGGCCTCATTGGAGAGTCAGGTGCAGGAAAATCCACACTTGGTTTGGCGGCAATGGGATATACCCAGCCCGGATGCAGAATAACAGGTGGAGAAATTTTGTTTGAGGGAGATGACCTTGCCTCCCTACGTGATAGTGAAAAACAAAAGTTTTGGGGAAATAGGATGACTTATGTTGCGCAATCAGCAGCCGCATCTTTTAATCCTGCACATCGTTTAATTGACCAAACGACAGCATCGGCCATACGATTTAAAATAAAAAATGAAACTGATGCAAAAAAAGACGCACAAAGACTTTATGAAGCTTTAAATCTTCCAAACCCAGAGAGCATAGGAGATCGATACCCTCACCAGGTGTCTGGCGGGCAATTACAAAGGGTCATGACTGCCATGGCGATGTCACCGAGGCCAGACCTGATAGTTTTTGATGAACCGACGACAGCCTTAGATGTAACAACTCAAGTTGAAGTCCTTACAGCTATGAAAAACATAGTAGAGGAGTTCAATACAGCAGCTATATATATCACCCACGACCTTGCTGTTGTCGCGCAAATGGCGGATGTAATAAAAGTTCTTAGATACGGTAATGAAATAGAGGAAGCAGAAACGCGCAAGATGCTTACGGCGCCAAAAGAAGAATATACTAAGTCACTTTGGTCTGTTCGTTCGTTAGAAAAAAAGCCTGTAAAGGTGCAAAAACCCATTTTAGAAATTAAAAATATCGATGCCGCATATGGAAAATTTAAAGTCTTACATGACGTAAATATTTCCGTACCTAGAGGCTCTACTGTCGCTGTAGTAGGTGAATCTGGTTCTGGAAAGTCCACCACTGCAAGAGTTATAACCGGCCTTTTACCTCAGCTGACTGGATCAATTGAATTTGATGGAGAAGTTCTACCAAAGCGGCTTGAAGATAGAACTAAAGAGCAAAAAAGAATAATCCAAATGATCTACCAAATGGCAGATACAGCCATGAATCCACGGCAAACTGTCCGCGAGATCATAGGACGACCTCTAGAGTTTTACCTCGATTTAAAAGGTAAGGAAAAAGAGAAACGTATTTTAGAACTTCTTGAAATGATAGAGTTAGATGGTCAGTTTATTGATCGCTTACCAAGTGAGCTATCGGGGGGTCAGAAGCAACGCATATGTATAGCCAGAGCTCTAGCAGCAGATCCGGAATTTATAATATGTGATGAAGTAACTTCAGCATTAGATCAAATTGTTCAAGAAGGGATCCTTAAGCTTCTTATGAGGCTGCAAAAAGAATTAAACCTTACTTACTTATTTATCACGCATGATATCTCAACTGTTCGTGCCATATCTGACCAAGTGGTAGTTATGAACCTCGGTGAGGTCGTGGAGCAAGGATTAAAATCAGATGTCTTCAGCCCACCTCATCCCGATTATACAGAGCTTTTACTTTCATCAGTACCAGAAATGGACCCCAATTGGTTAAACAATTTAAATAAAAAAAAAGATTAGGTCTTGAACACTCTTTTCGTCCATCGTAAATAATGCTGCGTTGTTGGGATGTAGCCAAGTGGTAAGGCATCTGTTTTTGGTACAGAGTATCGTAGGTTCGAATCCTACCATCCCAGCCAAAAATTTTGAAAATTTAATACGCTGTTTCAATGATAATAATTGAATTGAAAACTTGTTTTACTGGGTCACTCAAAGGTATAGGTCAAGTAATGAAAAATTTATTCTTGCCACTTTTATTAGCTATATCATTAGCAACATCAGTAAAGTCTGAATTTGCTATGCTCGGTTTTGGCAAAGAAAGTTGCAGTGAGATGGTAAAAACTACCAGTACAGGTTCTCAAATGGACCAAGTATATCAATTTGCCTACACTGCTTATATCCTCGGGTTTTTTACTGGAGTAAATGCTATGGAAAGCAAGTCTACAGGTTTGGAACAAATAGATACGCTTTATAAGTCTGCCCGAGATTATTGTGAGAAACACCCTTCAGATAATATCTTTGATGCGATGATACGAGTATTGAGCCAAATAAGAGATTAAATAATAATTTCGTTGTGAATCTTATATTGATTTCTTACCTCTTGGATCATTTGTATATTTGACGCAACGATACTTCTTTATTCGAAATATATGCATCGCTAAGCTTTTGTTATGAAATATTAGAATGTAAAATTTTCAAATCACGGAGGTACGTTATGGTAGAAAATTTTGGTGGCAGTTTTTTATATCTAATACTTTTTTTAATTCAGCTTCTTGGCCTGAGTTTTTACAGCTATCTTGTAATTCTTAACCCAAAAAAAATTATAGCTGATTACCAAGTGGGTGAAGGCGCGATTGCACCTTTAAGACTAATAGGGTCTTTCATTGTCCCCCTAGTTTTAGTTGGGATCTACTTACTTTTTACTTCAATTGAAGGAGCTTGGATCTATTTTGTTTTAGGTCTTTTGACATCATTATATCAATTATTTTATGATTTGGGTACTAGGTTTGGCATAATCGATAAAGGGTATACGATTATTAACAAAACTGAGGATACAATAATTTCGATAGTTTTTGTTGTGTCCAATGTTGTTCTAATAAACGGCCTAAGTGATAGAATATATGCCTAAGACACCATTGTGGCTGATTTTTAAAATCAGCCACGTCCTGTAGAGGAAATATTTTGTTGAGAAAATTTAAAGGTTTCTAAAAAGGCCTTTTAATGCCAAAAGCCTAGCCATTTTTATTTTCTAACTAACAGGTTATTTTGGAGACGTTTATGCCAAACATTGAAAAGGTACGTGAACTACAATCAAAGGTCATGAAGGATATAGCTGCTGGGGCAATAATTCCTATAATGATGATCGGAGACGAATTAGGATTATTTGAAAAATTGTATGAAGTTGGTCCATGTTCATCCAAAGATTTCGCAAAAAAGACAGAAATGGACCATCGCTATTTACGTGAATGGTTACTATCCTTAAGTGCCGCTGGCTATGTCAGCTATGATACTAAAACCGAATTTTTCTCACTTTCCGATGAGCAATATAGTGTCCTAGGTGACGAAAATAGCCCCTCATTAATGATTGGCGGCTTCGAAAATTTGGTTGGAGCAGTTCACAATTACCATCTAATTAAGCAAAATTTTAAATCAGGTGAAGGTACAGAATGGGGCTCACTTCACCCATGTTGTTTGTCAGGTTCTGCCCGCTTTTTTAAGCCTGCATATTCTATATTTCTTATTAATAAATGGCTCCCGAGTATAAGAGGCGCAGTTGAAACCCTCACCAAAGGGGGTAGTTTCGCCGATATTGGATGTGGCTTTGGCCATTCTACAACAATGATCGCAGAACAGTTTTCTCAGTCTTCAATCAGAGGTATAGACCCACACGAGAAATCAATACATGAAGCGCAAAAAATAGCAGAGCAAAAGAACCTAAATAATTTAACTTACGAAATTGCTTCAGCCGAAAATTACTCTGGCGAGTATGACATAATCTCATTCTTTGATTGTCTACACGATATGGGAGATCCCGTGGCAGCAGTGAGTTACGCGAAAACAAAATTAAAAAGTGGCGGGGCTTTGATGATCATTGAACCCTATGCAAATGATGAGGTTTCAGAAAACTTTAATATTATAGGACAAATGTATTACTCATTTTCTACTATAGCGTGTGTACCTGCATCAAAATCTCAAAAAGGGGGGATGGCTTTAGGGGCTCAAGCAGGTCTCAAAAAGTTGACAAATGTTTTAAATAATGGTGGCTTTTCAAAGGTTGAAATGACTTATAAGACAGCCTCAAATATGGTAATTGAAGCTAGGGTTTAGCTGAATTAGAGCATGACAAATTTTAAAAGAAACAAGTCAAATTGGATTAGGGAATTTGTAAACGTTGTCATAGGTGGTTCTTTAATTGGCTTATTTAGTCTTTTCTTTTTGCCACCAATAGCCATCAAATATTGGTGGTTGATTTGGCTTGTTTCTTCGATTGGTATTTTGCTCTGGCGGTTATTGCGGAAAAGATAGAAACCTAGTCAAAAGAAAGGAGCATACTATGGCTCTGGTTTAGACAGTAACAACTAACTCAAGTAAATTAATTATAAGCCAAATTAATATAATTTAGGTACTATTAAAAAAATTTTTGATCGAAAAGTATCCAAGCTTTTCCAAGTTTGTATTGCAAAATTAATTTTTCGAAACGTCGTTTAAATTTCTCTTATTACAATCCGCTACAAGTTTCATTTTCTTTTTAGCTGCAACCGCATTACCAGCGAAAGTGACATTTTTAACAGACGGCGATAGCTGTAGTTGTACCGAAGATTTAGTTTTAGTTGCAAGCTTTGCAAAACCGTTCGTGAACGATGCACTCTTCCCACTCTCTAAATCACGAACAATAAAATATTTGGAATCAAGCTGGCACTTATTAACCAATTTAATTTCAGCAGTTATTTCCTTACCTGAACTGAATAGCCAAGAAAACAAACCCTCCGAATTGGCGGTGGTTCCGACCAAAAACATTATGAAAATAAATATTAAACGCATTATAACCCCATTTATTTCTTACAAAATAAACAACGATAAAAATCATTCAATATTTTTGATCCAGAGCTAGCTTTATCAGTTCACGGTTTTAAAGTGTTTATTCAGTAAATAATCTATGATTAATCTGAAGGGTTTGGGTTTCACCGGTCTGCAGATCAAATAAAAAAAAACCAGACGTAAAGCCATCCATACACCCAATTTCAAATGTTAATAAGTTTTTTCAACCAATATAACACAGTATATATGGTATTTCAGAGAATTTGGTGGAGCCTAGGGGGATGTATACCCTTCTTTAAGTAATCAAAGAATAATATGCCAATATCCCTATATTTTATTGGTATTTGAGAGCATCCAATTAAATGTGGGTTCGACTAAATACACCTCGCAATACACCTCGTTTTAGGATAATCTGATTTAACATATTTTAGTCTTAGTCAGCAGCCAGCAATAAAATCAATCTCAACTGATGCCCCAACAGCTAAACCTGTGACTCCAATACAGGTTCTTGAAGGAAGCTTGTCACTTGGAAAGTACGAAGAATATACTTTATTCATCTTATCAAAATCTGCAAAATTTACTAAGTAGACCCTAGAAAAGATGACCTTATCTAGCGAAGAACCTGCAGCTTCAAGAACATCCATTAAATTGTTCATTACCTGATGGGTTTGCTCTTCAATATCCCCTGAAACGAGTTTTGAGTTATCATTTTTCAAGGTTGGCATCTGCCCTGTAACAAATAGGAAATCGCCAGCTTTTACAGCATGACTGAAGGGGGCAACTTTCATTGGTCCATCTGAGAAGTTTAAGTGTGATATTTCCATCATAATAAGTTCCCTTTTGAATTTTTCATATTGTAAGTAAAAGATTGAGAAAACCTCAAGTTGTATTGCCTAAACAAAATAGCAACGTAGGTTAAGCTTTGATTAGCATATTTTTATAGCTTTAGATACCCACCCTGCGAGGGCCACTGGGGGGTGTAGGGATATGTATTTATGTAGCTTTACACAGAAATGATTTTTAGGAAGTATGGCTGAAAATCTATACTAAGACTTTGCATCAATTGGAACTGATGAAGACATTGCCTCACGCTCAAAAGAAAATACGCAAACACCAGTAAATTTTGTAAATTTGAATAAAAAAGCTTGTTTTATATCTTCTATAACCTTTGGAATATCTTTTTCAAAAGCATTCATAGCTTTTACATCCTGAAACCTGACACTAATCGACAGATCACCATCTTTGCCAACGGTTACGTGCAAACCATGAAAATCAAATACGGATATGCGACTTTTCAAAAGTTCACATAAACTTTGTGCAGCAATTTTGGCCTCAGAAACGTTACTAAATTTCAACTGCAGTTGTGAAGAGTACATTGCAAACTACCCCATTTTCTCAAGTAGATCTTCCAGTTGGCTACCAACGGAAGGGACATTTACTTGAGCGCCTCGATAGCCATCTTCAGCAAGTCCTAGTTCTGCTTTTAGGTCAACACCATCTTGAGTTAGCATCCAGTTCCCATCAATTTGTGTAATTATTCCATCTTTCTCCAAGGCGGTAATTACCTCTGGTAGTGCAGCCCCATGAGCGCAGAAATCAAGAAAGCCAATAAGCTCAGAAATAGCACCATCTGGAGCAAACCGGACAAACCGTCCAAGCAAAGCACCAATCTCCGATGCGTATAAGTTGGCTTTTTGAGTTCGAAGAAGTATTTGGTCCGTAGTTGCCTTAGCAAGCTGGCGCATCATTCGCACCTGCTCAGGGTTTAATCGGATTGGACGCTTATGAAATGCGCATAAGGTACCTAGAACGACACCCTCTGGCGTATTCAGAGGAAAGCCCGCATATGCGGAGGCATTCATTGGCGGCTTGGTCATCATACTTCCCGCAAATCGTTCATCATCTGAAAGGTCGGCAACGATAAATGGTTCTGGGGACGTTAGGGCGTATTCGCAAATCGACATCTTTTGAGGCATAGCCATTAAAGGATCGACAGGTATCCCAGAACCACCAATCGTAAATTGGTTCTTACCGTCAAGAATATTGACCATACTGAAATCTGCACCAGTAACTAGCTTAACCATCTCCCCAAATATTTCAAACTGGCTAGAAAGATCTTGACCGATAATACCAGTCTCTGCCACCTTAACTCGCCTCAGTCCTTCATTCTTAGGAACTACTGGCTTGGCCATCTTTCTCGAGGTCGCTGCTGCAACCCCCATCTGTACAAAATCCTTAAATCCGAAAGTTTTGATAATACGCCGTAATGACACTTGAAACTCCGTTTTTCGAGTATAGTCCATTATTTTTTAAAAAAAGCAATCTATCTACAGCACTTTAAATAATTGCTGTTATTTTGACGAGCCAGGCTCAATACATAAACTAGTACACAAAATTAACATACCCATGGAGATACCCCCCTGCGAGGACCACTGGGGAGTGCAGAGATATGTATATATTCACAGTAACACGCACAAGTATTTACTAAGGATACTTCTTGAGGTTTAGTTAGCTTATGCAAAATATGGGTTCATCAGGATTACTATTGTTGGTAGCTGTAGTGTTGTTCATCTACATACCACTTCGGAAAGATAAAAAATGACAAAACTACTTCTGAAAAAGGTTAAGATATGAGTATGTTTCAACAACTTATTGAGTGCTTCAATTATTGGGATGAAGAAACCTTTAAAGAGTTACACCATGAAGACTTTATGTTTATTCGGGAAACTGAGCTGTTAAACCGTGATGAACATGTAAGCAATATTGCTCAACTAGTAAAAGAAACCACTTGGAATTGGCAGCACGTTGCCACTTTAATTCACGAAAATGAGTTCGTCACTGAAGCGAGATGGGAAGAAAATGACGAAGTAGTTACAAACTTTATGGTTAAAAAAAACAATCAGATATGGAGAGCTTTAGTTTGTAGAGTAAAGAAAAACTCCTTGAATGACTAACAAACCCACATCTTCACCTTGGAGCAGAAGACCTTTCAGAAGGTCAGGTAAAAAGAAAGATACGACTGCGGCATTTAAAAGACGTACTGGTGTAAGGGTTACATCCAACGCAAGACCAAGAAGAAGACGCTACTTCAGTCCTTCATCAAACCTTATTGTAGTAATACTTATTGCCTCTGCGTTTTTGTTTTTGAACTACATGGATGAGCGTGGCATCGGATACACAGACCCTGAAACAGGTTTTGATAAGCGTGCTGCTTCAGTTTTACGAGGCACTATTACTCATGTTCGTGACGGCGATACATTTGAGGTAAATAGAATACCCATCCGTATTGCTGTTTTGGACTGCCCTGAAAACAATACAAGCGAAGGTAAAACAGCTACACGTTTTGCAAAACAGTTCAAAGGCAAGCAAGCTATTTGTGAACTAACTGGCAAAAAGACTTACGATAGGAAGGTTGGATACTGCGCAATAGATGGCAAACCTTTTGAGGAGATCATGGTTGAGAACACAACTTGTGAGTATTGGTGCAAGTACGATGTCTGGAATAGGTTTTGTAGTAGATTTTTACCAAACTAAAAAAGAAGAGGACAAACAATGATTGATAGATACACTAAACCCTTCTTTTTCAGTTTCACCTGTTTATATATTTAAAACCATACACCCCGTTATACACCTCACCGTACACCTCGTTTGGGAGCATAACAGGTTTTGCAAAGTCAACTATATATGATTATTATAAAAGGTTTGGGTGTTTGGTGGAGCCTAGGGGGATCGAACCCCTGACCTCTACAATGCCATTGTAGCGCTCTCCCAGCTGAGCTAAGGCCCCAATTTGTGATGATTTTAAAACATAAGTATTAAAAAAGAAAACCCAAAAACCTTAACAGTTCAACTGTCATCTTCGGAAGGCATATCCGCAATTTCTTCTAGTGAAACGTCATCATCTTCATCGTCTTCCTCAAGCAAATCGTCGCCGATATCTACATCAACATCCTCGTCATCTAATACGACATCCTCTGCATCTAAGTCCGCTTCTTTATTTGCTTTAGATGACATATCTTCAGAATCAGCTGCAATCATCCTTGTCTTTGAAGTATCCAACTCAACAACTTCACCGGTATAAGGGCTCACTATAGGTTTTCTATTTAAGTCATAGAATCTTTTACCTGTTGTAGGGCAAACTCGCTTAACACCCCATTCTTCTTTGGGCATCTTTTTTTCCTTCATAAAAAATCTTTAACACAGTCCGCGCCAACTGCCACATCACGACACATATGTCAAAGGCTTTGCGTAAATTATAGTGATAAGGTAGTTAAATGCTAAGAGAGTGATTTAATGAAGAAAATTTTTCTTGAAGATGAACCTGATTTAGAAATTTTTCTTCGGCAAAATAGTAATTCGCGTCGCATAACTCTACGCATCAGTGCTTTAGATGGAAAAATCACAATTACAGGGCCAAATTATCTTGATTTTGCAGAATTTAAAAAATTTGCTGAAAGTAAAAAATCTTGGTTAAAGTCTAAAAGAAAGTCTTTTGAGCCTCCCATTTTTATAGCTGCAGGAGTAGAAATTCCAATTGCAGGAACCCATACTAAAATTTTGTTCAGTGACGTACGAGAGCCAAAGAAAGTTGGCGGTATTCTATTCGTCAGCAAAGAAAAACCTGTTTCAAACCAAGTCAAAAAGTATTTAAAAGAAATTGGCAGAATTCATTTAACTTACATATGTAAGGAGTTTGCGGAAAGGCTAGGATCAAAAGTCCATAAAATAACTCTGCGTGACACACGGTCTCGCTGGGGTTCTTGTTCAAATGATGCCAAGCTCATGTTTTCTTGGCGTCTAATAATGGCACCGGAAGATGTTTTAGCCTACGTCGCAGCTCATGAAGTTGCACACTTAAAGCATATGAACCACTCCAAAGATTTTTGGGAAACTGTTGAATATATTTTTGGATCTTACAAAAAAGAACGTGCTTGGCTCAAACAAAACGGTCCATCTTTGCATCGTTATAAATTTGAGAGTTGACGAAGTATCGATTTTGTGATCACAAATAAAATATGAGCATAGCAACAGTAAAAGAACCTAATCAAGCAGCGCATGATTATGTATATAGGGGCTTACGTACAAGAATAATGCATGGCGAAATTCTGCCAGCCACATCGATGACTTTAAGAGGAATTGGAAAAGATTATTCCGTTTCAATGACGCCTGCACGAGAAGCCGTGCGTCGGTTAATTGCTGAGGGCGCTTTGATGTTGTCTCCATCTGGCCGAGTATCTACAGCAGAACTAACCAATGATAGGATTGAGGAACTAGCAGTGATGCGATCCTTAATAGAGGTGGAACTTGCCAGTAGAGCACTGCCCAGAGCCCACATAGCACTTATAGATAGATTAAAAACCATCAATGCTTCAGTATCGCAAGCAATTGCAGCTCATGATCCTGTTGCCTTTATCAAAACAAACTTAGAATTCCATAGAATGCTATATTTACGGGCTCAGGCTCCTGCGATGTTGGCAATAGCTGAAACAGTTTGGCTTCAATTGGGCCCAACAATGCGTTCACTATACGATAAATTAAATCGTAAGGAACCTCCACATACTCATACAGCAATTATAGCAGCCCTTACCGCTGGAGATGAGCCCGGACTGCGATTAGCTGTTCGGTCAGATGTAACCCATGGTTTACGCCATTTATTAAAATAAGCTAAGCCGCCAGTCCTTTGCTACCCAATTTCAAGAACTTTTTACGCCGTTCATTTATAAGGTCTTTTGGTTTTTTAGAGTTCAACCCAGACAGCATTGAACCAATGGCTGCTTTAACTGACTCGATAGCCTGTTCGGGGTCTCTATGTGCACCACCTACTGGCTCTTCTATAATTTGATCACTAATCCCCAACGCATATAAATCCTCAGCTGTTAATCGTAGCGCTTCTGCTGCTTCGCGCATTTTTTCTGCATCTTTCCATAAAATGGAAGCGCAACCTTCAGGGCTTATAACCGAGTATATCGAATGCTCAAGCATTGCTACTTTGTTTGCGGTTGCAAAGGCAACTGCTCCACCAGACCCACCTTCTCCAATAATAATACTTATAAGAGGCACACCAATCTGAAGACATTTTTCGGTTGACCGAGCAATCGCCTCAGATTGGCCCCGTTCCTCTGCACCTTTTCCTGGATAAGCACCAGGAGTGTCAACTAAAGTAATCACTGGCAAACCAAATTTATCAGCCAACTCCATCAATCGAATTGCTTTTCGATAACCCTCAGGTCTAGCCATACCAAAATTGCGCTCTATTCTACTTTTCGTATCGCTACCTTTTTCGTGTCCAATAATTACTATGGGCTTATCTCCAAAACGAGCAAGACCTCCAATTACTGCTTGGTCGTCAGCAAAATTCCTATCACCAGCTAGAGGAACAAATTCGGAAAATAAAGCTTTGATATAATCTCTGCAATGTGGTCTTTCTGGATGCCTAGCTATTTGACATTTTCGCCATGGCGTCAAATTCTTGTATAAATCCACTAGAATCTCTTGCGCCTTTAAATCAAGGTTTTCAGCTTCTTTTTCGACATCCATCTCATCATTTTGACGCGCCATAGCTCGCAACTCCTCAGCCTTGCCTTCAATCTCGGCTAAGGGTTTTTCAAAGTCTAAATAATGAGCCATTAATTTCTCCAATTTCACGAGACAACTATTCCGCCTATCTTATATTTTTTAATTCAACTTTTAACAACTTATGAGTCGCGCTCAATCAAATTTGCCAGCTTAACTAAGACTTCAGCCTGTTTGATTGAAGCAATATCAACCATTCGACCATTAAAAACA